>JARFXP010000001.1:0-306666 GCA_029194675.1 Nitrospira sp.
ACCGTCAGCGTCGGCATTCCAGGCTGGGAAATTGCTCGCCCGCGGTGTTTGCCCAGCAGTGGGCTCGTCAACAGCTGGCGGCGTGAGGCGGCAATTCATGGCGTCCACTATTGACAACCCAGGTCAGATGCATCGGGGCGCTCGCATTGCCCGGCAGCACGTCCACCGCCAGGGCCAGCCGGGTGTTTGCCATGAATGCGCTGTGATAGCTGTGCGACGGTCGCCCCGGCTTCTTTGGGTTGTAGCCCACGACGGCCCCTTCCTGCTTCCCATACAGGCCCTTCACCGTTGTATCCAGATCCAGAACCACGGCGTCGTCAGCAACGGGTGGGGCGTCTTCGCCAGGTGCCGATCGAGCCAAGCCACGCCCGATGATTCGTCCATCCGGGCAAGCGCCCGTCGCGCCGTATCCTCCGAGACGAATCCGGCAACACCCAACAGCCTCGGGTGGATGCCGTCATGGCGCATCGCCGTGCTAGGCGCGTAGCGGTGGTGGCCGGCGAGGATCGCCAGCAGCAAGGTGGCGAGCACGGTGCGTGTAGCCGATGCGTGGTGGCTGTGGGAGGCGAGCGGGCAGTCCGCCACCCAGGCCTCGAACAGGCCCCTCACCTTGAGACACTCAATGCAGAACGGCAGTTGTCCCAGTGGGGTCACGGCTGCAGCAGGGTCCCACTCCACGTGGATTCGCCCCCCACACGTCTCGAGCGCAAGCGCCCCCTTCTGTCCTGCCACGGCCTTGCGTGATGCCTCACCCATTGGGGGACTCCCTTCGTACGAAGAAATGTGCCCCCAATCCGCTGCCAGCCAGGCGATCCCCGAGCAGGCCGCTGCTTCAACTGCCGTTTATAGGCTGAAAGATTATGGCATTCAGATCAGTATGGATGGGACCGGGCGCTGGCGGGATACCGTCTTCGTCGAACGGCTGTGGCGGAGTCTCAAGTATGAAGAGGTCTCTCTCCATGCCTACGAGACCGTCTCCGACGCCCAGCAGGGGGTGGGGCGCTACATGACCTTCTACAATCAGCTCAGGCCGCATCGCGCGCGTGACGGACGCACGCCCGATCGCGTGTACTGGGAGAACCTGCCTGCACGGCCCACTGCCGCGTAGGCTCATCCCGTCAGGCGCCACTTAAGAACGGACAGAAACTGTCCAAACAAGCGGACCCACCTCTGTTCGGCACAGTCCGCCGTCCCAGTGCAATGGAGACCGATGATGGTGGACGGCTGGAGTTCGATTACAATCGAGATACATACCCATGGTCTAGGAAATGTGTTGAACGATACGCTCCGAGTGCTAGGGTCTGTTGACATTCATTTCATCCAGAGCATGGTCGCAGCAAGATAGATGAGGCTGGCGAAGTTGCGGGCGCGTTTGGCGTAGCGAGTCGCGGCGGCCCGATAGTGCTTGAGCCGGTTGAGGAAGCACTCGATACGGTAGCGCTCGGCGTACAGGGCAAAGTCCGTGTCACGCGGAGCTTTGACACCGACGCGTGGTGGGACGACGGCCGTGGCGCCGGACCGTTCAGCAGCCTTGACGATTGTTTTGCTGTCGTATCCCTTGTCGGCAATGACGTAGTGCGCCGGAAATCCCGCCAGCAACGGCTCGACTTGCGTGTAGGCTGATGCCTGCCCCGGCGTCAGGATGAAGCAGAGCGGATTGCCAAGGCCATCAACCGCCGTGTGGATTGTGGTGGTCAGCCCGCCCTTCGAACGGCCAAGGGCTTCCGTCTCTTGAGCCCCCCTTTTGCGCCTGCGGCGTGCTGGTAGGCCCGGACGATGGTGGAGTCGATCATCACGTATTCAAAGTCGGGATCGCCGGACAGGGCACGGAACACGCGTTCCCAGACGCCCGCATTTGACCACCGGTTGTACCGCTGGAACACGCTGTTCCATGCACCGAAGCTGTCCGGGAGCTCACGCCAGTGCGCGCCGGTCTGTGCGATCCAGAGCACCACCTCCACAAATTTTCGGGTATCGGTTGCCGTCCGTCCTGGATCGCTCGCCTTGCCAGGCAACAACTCTTTGATGTGCTTCCATTGATCATCCCGGAGTTCCCGTCTCGCCATCCCCCCCCTCTTGGGCGTTGATCCGTGCCGCACCAATGACAATGCGGAGGCGAACTCTGAATGTCAACAGGCCCTAGCAGGCTTCGGAAGAACCCTCCGTTCATCCTTCGAGAGCCTCAGGACGAGCGGAGCAGCCATTGAATTTACTGAGCTGTTCCGTTCATGTTGAGCCCGTCGAAGCACAAAAATCGAGTTTTTCCGCAGCCTGCTAGATATCTTGGGGTTGACGCCACACCTCCCATGGGGCACCACCGTGCGAATACATCTCATCCAAAGCTTGCTTATCCTTGAAGGTATCCATGGAAGCCCAGAAACCGTCGTGTATATATCCGATGAGCTGCTTCGCTTTAATTAAGCTCTGGAAAGGTTCCCGAACCAGTTCCTCACCCGCACCGATATAGCGGAAGATGTCTTTCTTGAAGATAAAGAATCCACCATTGATCCGAATATTGGTCTGACTCATGTCCTGAATCTTCTCGATATCGTCCTGACCGTTCAACGTCACAATATGATAGCTCAGACGCGGCTTGACACATACGAAACTGCCGACCTTGTCCTCTTTGAAAAAATGATCTAGCTGTGCGGGAAGCGGAAGATCCGTAAGGACGTCGCTATAATTGGCCAGAAACATCTCCTCCCCGTCCAGATACTTTTGCACCGCCTTCAATCGTTGACCTATGTTGGAAGTGAGGCCGGTGTCGGCAAATGTGATTCGCCAATCGCTGATGTCAGTACTCAACAGGTCGAGATGTTTCCCGCCCTCGGAGAGCACGAAATCATTCGAGATGCCCTCTTCGTAGTTCAAGAAATATTTCTTGACGACATCGGCGGCATGACCAAGACACAACACAAAATCCTTATGCCCGAAATGGGCGTAGTATTTCATTACGTGCCATAAGATCGGTCTGTAGCCGATGGGCACCATGGGTTTCGGAATCGAATCAGAATATTCTCTTAGGCGCATTCCTAAGCCGCCACAAAACAACACAACTTTCATAATGTATACTCCCTAACTTAGGACAGATCAGAAGGAGAATCTTCTGACACCATAACCACCCTCTAGGAGCCTGTCCGACATTGACCTGACGGTCCGGGGAACCTGCGCCGTATTGACCAGCACCTGGGTCAGCATCGGCTGCGCGTGCTGTTTGTCATTCGACTCAGCGGTGACGTCGGCCGCAACAATAATCTGCGCCCTCGCATCGACCGCCGCTTGGCCGTGGTCCCCTTGCACGACACTCCCCTTGGCCCCGGCATCCGGCATGATCCGGCTCTCCGGGTCGGTGAAGGTGCGCTGGGCCTTCGGGTGCGGCCCCGAGCAAGGCGGCTGCGGCCGGCCTCGGCGCGATCCTGTTGCCTTGCGAGCTTCGTGCGCCACCTGTTTGAGCGCGGCTTCCGCCTGAGCCTCCTGCTCCAGCACGGCCTTGGCGGCCCGAATGGTCTGGAGCCGCTGCTCGCGGCGCGCAAGTTCGGCGGGCCGTTCATCGCCCCGCCGGTCCAGGCCATACGCCACATCGTCCTGAGCATCGGCGGCTTCCGCCTGCGTCAGCAGCCGTTCGACTTCCGCCGTGAGCCGCGCGGCTTCCGTCACCATCCGACCATAACTCATGGCCTTGTTCGAGGCATTGGCCTTGACCTTCGTCCCATCCAGCGCGATGTGCCTCAGCTTCACCAAGCCCGCCCGCTGGCAGAGCTTCAGGACCTGCACAAACCGATCAGCCAATGTTGTCAGATGCGGCTTGCGAACGTCACTGAGGGTCCGGAAATCCGGCCGCTGATTGACCGCCAGCACCCGAAACGCCACATCCTCTTCCAGTTCCCGCGCAATCTGCCGCGAGGCCGGAATCCCCACGGCATAGGCATACCGCAATACCGTGACCAGCAGCTGGGGATGATACGGCACCGTGCCACGCGTCACGCCGCCATAGGTGGCGAGGATGGGCGTGAGATTCAGTTCCTCCGCCAGATCCGACAGGAAGTACGCCAGGTGGTCCTCCGGCAACCACTCGCGCGATGGCGGCGGCAACAGCCACAAGTCATCAGGATCATAGGGGCGAAAGGTTCGAGTGGTCATCATGCAGCCGCCTCACTCCTCACTACGTAGGTACACGAATCAGCGGCTGCACACAAGGGGGGGCTAATGTCGGATAGGCTCCTAGTCCAGGAGGATTCTGCGCGGCAATCGAGGTTCTCCGAGGACTCAATTGTGGCGATTATGAAGCAAGCCCAGCCAGCCGCCAGCCAATCAACCTAAATCCGGCGTGAGTTTCCTATCACAGCCTGTCACCTGAGCGCTCAGAAGCTTCGGAAGAGCCATCTTTGAGATTGCGCCAAAAGCTACCGTTTCGATAGCATTTTGAGACATGCCGCCACACGGGCCACGGAAGCTCAAGATCACATTTGGGACGACCTCTCTGACCCACTACGGCGGCGTATTATACTTGCCCCATCGCTTCTTCGGTCGCTTGCGGTTGAGGAAGCTCCTGACCCAGGAAGCACGCCTTCTCCAACGCAACAATCGCTCGACTCGTTGGTCACATCCGTATCGCTTCGTCGTCGTGCGACGCCCCCAGCCCGACGAGCCAACCAACCAGTTGCGCTCTTCACGCTCGGCAAGTACCACTACCAGGTCCTGGTGACGAATCCCGTTGCAACCGCTCAACTTCTGACGCTTCTACAATGACCGGGCCGGAGTCGAGCTGCTCATCAAGCAACTCAAAGGGGATTACGCTCTAGGCAGCATCCCCGCCCGCCACTTCTTTGCCAACGAGACCTACTTCCATCTGCTCCTGCGGGCCTACGATCTCGTGAACTGGTTCAAGCGGCTGTGCCTGCCCCCGGATTTCCAGAACGCCACGCTCCAAACGCTCCGTCACAAAGTCCTGCTGATGCCCGCACAGTTGCGGCGCGTCGAAAATCGTCCCGGCTTGAACTTGCCAGCAAGCGGTCCTCGAGAAGCGTCATGGAGGTATGCCTTGCAGAAGATTGAGAAGCTGAACTTGTGAAACCATCGTTTTTCACGCCGGATTCAGGATCAAATCTTCGTCAGAAAACTCAACAACCCGCGACGCGGTGGGAGATCGCGAGTATGTATCCGATAATAATCGCTAGAAGCGTTGTCGAGATCGGTCACATCTCGAATAAATATCCGTATAAATCGACATACTTATCGATTGCTGCTTCAGCGCTCGGCAAATGATGGAAATCCCGTTCGAATTTCGCGACGTCAAGAATTGTATAGTGAGGTCGTGGGGCCAGAAACTTGCCGGACTTTCTACCAGCCTCCATCAGCTCTTTTAGGGGGATAGGAGTTATTAAACTACGCGGTTTCCCTAATCTGTCTGCGAACCGTAGACTTATGTCATAGGGTGTAAGCGGATTGCGCGCGCTTAGATGATAAATGCCTCTTGTTCGCCTTTCAGGATCATGCATGGCTTCTTCAATCGTAAAGATTGCTTCCGCGACCGTTGCATCTGCGAGATGAGCAACGTACATGTCATCTACTCTCGTAAACGGCTTACCCATTTGAAGCTCAGAACAGGTTCTCTTAAAAAAACCTCCAAGCGGTCCTTGCACTCCGTGCATCCGGACTATGACCGATCCCTCGGAATATCTTTCCAGGACCTTTTGTTCTCCCAAGACCTTTGTCAGGCCATAGAACGTCGGCATAATGACCGTATCGGCATAATTGACTGCTCCAGTGTGGTCCCTGGGTACTTTGAGCTTGTCTTCTTCTGTATACTTTTTACCATGGGCATTGTCTCCAAATACGGATTCAGTGGAAAGATGCAGCAATAATATTTCCGCGCCCTCCGCGGTGACTTCCGCACAAGCGCCTGCCAAAATTTCCGCGCTACGGGTGTTTTTTTGATACGCTGAGAGAGCTATTGGTTCTGCTACATACCTTTGTCCTTCGACTCCATCAAGATCTGTTTCGCCGGCGCAATTTATTATCGTTCTGACTTTATTTCCGGCCAACTTTCTAACAATGTCTCTGACTCTGTCTTCATCAGTAGAATCGAAATCCTGCACGACCTCCGCTAAGCTTTCTGTTTCCGGAACGGTTTTGTGGACCAAGCCGGTAAGTGTTGCTCTTCGAAGTCGAAAACGGCGCAGCGCATCCCCGACTTTCCCGGAGATTCCAGTTACTGCAATATGTTGCATCACCTCTCCTCTTCAAGAGCCATTCACGATTAGGGAATCTCACAGGGACTCAACAGCCCGGTGCCTCCATATCTCCCCGTAATGCTACGGCGGATTGGGTACAATTTCACAATCATGCGAACCATGTCCTCGCCGACGCCTCGGAGATCTTCTGATTTGAGGCCGGATACCACATTCATTTGGAGAATCGTGACCGGACGAAAGATGGGAAATTACAAGCCGACAAAACCGACCTCTAGATTGGGATATGTTTGGTCCTTATGCGACATGACTCCAGCGACGTCCGGCCAGTTGATGCCCAATCTTGGATCATTCCACCGTAAACCCTTGGAGCCAGCCGGCTCATAGAATTCCGACATCTGGTAAAAGATCTCCGTGTTGTCCTCGAGTGTCTGGAACCCGTGGGCAAAGAGTTTTGGGATATAGAGCATTTTATGATTGGTAGCGGTCAGTTCGATCCCAACCCACTTTAGGAATGTGGGTGAATCTTTCCGGAGATCAACGATCACATCGAAGAGAGACCCCTTTGTACAACGAACCAGCTTTACCTCGGCATGCGGAGGGATCTGATAGTGAAGGCCTCTCAAGGTTCCCTTCCGTTTATTGTAGGACACATTGCACTGAACGAGATGAGGGTCGAGACCCTTGGCGGCAAACTCCAGCGCACACCACGAGCGAGCGAAAAAGCCTCGTTCATCTTCAAGCTTCTCGACCTCGATTACGTATGCCCCGGGGAGAGACGTTTCCAAGAAGATCATTGCGGGATCTCACCCTCAAGAATAGACGCGAACTTCTGGAATCGGTACCACGAACTGTCCTCCCCATTCGCGGATGTACGAAACCTGGTCCATAATCTCGTCCTTGAAGTTCCATGGAAGAATCAGCACATAGTCAGGTTTGGTTTCCCTGATTTTCTCGGGGGCGAAAATCGGAATGCGGGTGCCAGGCAGGTACTTTCCCTGCTTGTAGGTATTTCGATCGACGGTGAAGTCGATGAAATCCTGGCGTATGCCGCAATAGTTGAGGAGGGTATTGCCTTTTCCCGGCGCCCCATATCCTGCGATCGTTTTCCCTTTCCGTTTAGCTTCGATCAGAAATTCAAGTAACTTTCTCTTCGTCTCCTTCACCTGCTCGCCGAAGAGCGCATAGGTTTCCACTCGATCGAAGCCAACCTCCTTTTCTCGCCTCATCAGCTCCCAATACCGTTCCGTCACGGGCTGCGTCTCGTCATCAGCATGACGTCCATAGATCCGAAGCGACCCTCCATGCGTCGGCAGTTCTTCCACGTCGAACAGCGCGAGTCCATGAGCCGCAAAGACCCGTTCGGCGCTCATGAGGGAAAAGTAGAAGAAATGTTCGTGGTAAATGGTGTCGAACTGATTCTCATGCATCAATCTCATCAAATGAGGGAACTCGATGGTCACGACGCCACGAGAGGCTAACAAGAGTTTGATCCCCCCGACAAAGTCATTGATATCGGGAACCTGAGCCAGCACATTATTCCCTAACACAAGGTCTGCCTTCCCTCTTTCGGCAACCACCTCATTCGCCGTGTTCAGACCGAAGAACTTGACTAACGAAGGAACATTCTTTTCCCTAGCCGCCTCAGCCACGTTGACGGCCGGCTCAACTCCTAAGACCGGAATGCCCTCGGCAACAAAATGCTGCAACAGGTAGCCGTCATTGCTTGCTAACTCTACGACGAAACTCTTCTCCGTCAAACCCAGACGTCCAATGATCATTTCCGTATATCGCTTCGCATGCTGCACCCAACTGTCCGCGTAGGAGGAGAAATATGCATATTCGGTAAAGATCTCGGCAGGGCTGACATATTCATGTAACTGCACGAGGAAGCATTTCTCACAAACATACACATGGAGCGGATAGAAGGGTTCCATTTGATTGAGCTTCTCTTCGCTGACATAGCTTTCACAGAGGGGATGCATCCCAAGATCCACAAATGTTTTCCTCAAGGGCGCTCCACAGAACAAACAGCTTTGGGTTTCCATGTGGCCGATTCCTTCCTTGCAGGCGGCACCTCATCTGCCTTTCCTCTTCACTTCAGCAGTGGGAGTAAACAGGGCCCGCTGATTCATTACCGCAAGCAGCTCGATTTCTTTGTCAGTCAGTCCACCTACTCGACCATTCTCTTCCACCATATTTCGTGCCGAAGGAATATATACTCCTGGGGCAGAAAAGTCGATCCGGGGAATAGTGCGCCCGGCAATAGAACCCCTCGAGAACAAGGTAGTCGCGGATCATGATTGGGGTCAGATCTTGTTATGTGCATTCCTTTCTTTTGGCACGATCGCACCTACACGTCTGCACTATGCATAGTACAAGGTCCGACCCCAACTTCCTATTCCTTGGAAGGCTCGAAGGCTAGAGTGAGACGCGGTCGTCAGCAACCGACTTTTAAATCGCTTCCTCTTAAAAATGATAGCCTACGCCGAAGACAAAGTTGTTCGCACGGTAGTCCATGTCTACGTTTACTCCAGTACCTAGTAAGTTGTCGTGACCCATACTTGCCCAGCTGTATTTCCATTCCCCGAACATGGCAATCGCACTCGTGATTCGGTATCGAAGCCCGACTTGCGTGTTCAGTCCGACATCGGTGCTCGAGCTGGAAAAGCCAGAAGTCGACAGGTGGGAAAAGAATACTCCGAGCCCCACGCCAACGTAAGGCTCGAATGCACCCGCCTGATACCGGACTACGAGATTCACCGGGCCCAAGTAAGCATCCGATTGTAGATCCCAGGAAGCGTGATGGGAGGGGACGTGCCGAAGTTGCCGCTGATTACCCAATCTTGCTGTTTGATATGAGGCGTGGCATTGAATACTTCGGTTTCAATGCCGAGCCATTTCACGGAGGCAAAGTAGTATCCAACTTTGCCTCCGTACGCTACGGAAGTCTGTAAATCGAGGTCACTTACCGCTACCGTGGTTCCTCCTCCACTCAACCGCACGCTACTGAAGTCTGCGGGGAGGTTCGGGCCTACTTGACCTGCAACATACCATTCCGCTTGAACCGGACGGCTGAAAGGCACGAGGACAAACATCGCCATCGTAAGGGAACAGGATCCGACGACAACCAGCAATTTACTCATAAGTAATCTTCCTTTCTCCGGCCTCTCTGACCGTTGACGGTCCTAAACTAACCTGGGACAATCCTGAGACGCAATGCAGAAGGACGCGCAATCATTTTCATCTGGCGTGCAGCCGGCTAGCGCGGTAACCCTCAGCCCCTTCAGGCAGTGGTGATGACCGTCATGTGCGGCGTGACCATCGGCACTACCGCAGTCACGGCCATTCCGGCAAGGTCGCTTCCAAAATAGCGAAGTTCTCTTTGACCAGGAGAGAAATTGAGCTGACCGCTCATGATCGTTTGTATTCGGATTCAGTCGACAACCATATTTCTACCCCTAAAACCACATATCCCAATTTGGCCATTGCAGCACTTACATCTTATGGCGTTTTGCCAGGGCCATGCGGCTTCCTCCAACATATGATCCGCCGTCTTCTTAAGATGATAATAGAGGTGGCTCCGCTTGTTTGGAGGAAGTCTTGATCTTTTCTTCATCGGAACATCTCTGATAGAATGCCGGTCAATACGAGGGAAGCTGGATCTTAGCTTTGATTATTTAACCTTACGTGGCAGGAAAAAGGAGCGCGCAGATATGGCAGAGGTTTCGTGTGTGACATGCGGGCAAACGGGAGAAGCGATTACGGCTCCCTTGTTTCTCGGCAAGCTTGAGTCGGAGGTAAAGAGCAAGGTCTGCATCGACTGCTGGAAAAAGTGGGAAGGCATGCGCGTGATGGTCATCAATGAATATCAGGTCAATCTCGGCGATGAGAGCGGACGTGAACTCGTTCGCAAGCAGATGAAAGCATTTTTGAAGCTAGGGGAACAGGTCGATTCGTCGAAGGTTGCCGAAAACTATCGTCCGCCGACCGGCTGATCGCGCGTTTCTTCCGGAAGCGGTTTAGCCAGTGAGCTTCAAGTTTTCCCTTGGATTGTCGCAGAGTTCGTTGACATCGCAAATCCAAAAGTGCTAGGGTGTCGCGTTCTGCCATTCCCATTCTCTTAACGGGGAAAGAGGGAGGATTCGGTTCGAAGATGATCACGCAGATGCAGGTCAAGGGGCTCATGTTTGACCCCTACAACAATGCGTACATCATCATACTCCGAGACGATGATCAATCGGAAATGTTACCGATCTGGGTCGGGAAATCGGAAGCCAGTTCGATCAGCCTGGCGATCGAGAATGTCGCCCCTCCCCGTCCCATGACCCACGACTTCATGAAGTCGTACTTGGATGCATTCAACGCCAAGGTCATTAGTGTGGTGATCACAGACCTGCATGAACATACCTATTTCGCCAAAGTGCATCTGACCTACGCGGACTCAGAGTATACCGTCGATTCTCGTCCCAGCGACGCCATCGCTCTGGCTCTCCGGACCGAGGCTCCGATTTTTGCGAGTGAGTCCGTGATTCGCAAGCAGAGCTCAGAAGAACTCGATCAGTGGCTGGAAAACCTGAAGCCAGAGGACTTCGGAAAGTTGGACACCTGACGAATGTGTTGACCGTTGTATGGAAGAGCACGCACCTCAAACGACCGAACCGTTGATACGGCTTACCGTCAATCGAGTTGTAGAAGACTCGACGACGGATACCAGGATCGTCGTGCTGGCACGAACCGATGGCGCGTCAGACCATTTCATGGTATGGGTGGGAGCGTCGGAGGGTGAAGCGATCAGGCGTGCTCTGGACACATCGACCACACCACGACCAATGAGCCACGATCTGATCAAGAGTTTCGGCGAGCACCTCGGTATCAAGATGGAACGAGTGGTCCTCACGGACGTCAAGAGCAGCACTTACTATGCGACCGTCTTCCTCGAAAATAAAGGAGTCATTCGCACCATTGACGCTCGACCGAGTGACGCCATCGCGCTGGCGCTTCGATGCCAAGCGCCGATCTACGTTACGCAGGATGTTTGGCGACGGCGTAGCGGTCAGAATCTGGACGCGTGGTTGTCCAAGCTGGAAACAAAGAATATCGGTGCCCAAGAAGTCTAACGCCTGTCAAATGCTGACAGAGTTGCAACGTGGAGATAAAGATGACGACGTACTTCGCGAATCCGACTCATGTGAAAGAAACCTGGCATCTGGTGAACGCAGAGGGGAAAACCCTGGGCCGATTGGCGGCACGAGTGGCCGGCGTCTTACGGGGAAAACACCGCCCGACATTCACGCCGAATGTCGATCTGGGTGATCATGTGGTCATCGTGAATGCGGAAAAGATTCACTTGACCGGCGACAAGATGGAAACCAAACTGTACCGGCGCCATTCCGGGTATCCGGGAGGGTTGAAAACCGCCTCCGCCGCACACGTATTTCGGAAGGACCCGACGCAGCTCTTGACAAGAGCGATCAAGGGCATGCTTCCGAAAACCCCGCTCGGCAATGGGATGGCGCGTAAGCTCCGCGTCTATGTCGGACCAGACCACCCGCATCACGCTCAACGTCCTGAACCTATTTCTCTCTAGAGACATGGCCTCAAACAGAAGGAGACAAGTCGCATGGCAGTGGTGACACAATACGCAACGGGACGGAGAAAGTGCGCAGTCGCCCGAGCCTGGGTCACAGGCACCGAAGGCGATATTGTCGTGAACGATAAGCCGTTGGAGAAGGCGTTCCCTCGTCTCACCCTGCGGCAAATTATCCAGCTACCTCTCGAGATGGCCGGCCTGATGGGCAAATACTCGATCAGCGCGACCGTCTATGGGGGCGGCCCGACCGGGCAAGCCGGCGCTCTCCGTCATGCCATCGCGCGGGCGCTTGTCGCGATGACCCCTTCCACCCGCAGTCCCCTGAAGAAAGAGGGCTTGCTCACTCGTGATTCGCGCGTGAAGGAACGAAAGAAGTACGGACAGAAGGGCGCGCGCAAGCGGTTCCAATACTCCAAGCGCTAGGCGCAGGGGCCGACGATCCAGGAAAAGGGAAGGCTCCATGCCTTCCCTTTTTTGTGTCCTCTTTTATGTGAAACAACTGTCGGCCTAGGATAGACATATTGACCGATGAGTGAGAAATTTCGAATCGCGATTGCTGGAGCCAGCGGATATGCCGGCGCGGAACTTGTTCGACTCACGGCGGCCCATCCCTATTTTACCATCACCGCCGTAACGTCTGAAAAGTCAGCGGGTCAGTCGGTCTCATCCGTGTTTCCGAGTTTCAGGGGAATCGTCGACCATCAGTTTGAAGCCTTGGCGCCGGAAGCCCTGACGGAGCGGGCGGATGCCGTTTTTCTCGCGCTACCTCATACAAAATCACAGGACCCCGTTGCGGCATGCATCAAGGCAGGCAAGCCCGTCGTCGACCTCAGTGCAGATTACCGGCTGAAGGACGTCGGCATCTACGAGAAGTGGTATCACACTCCGCATGGATACCCACATTTGCTCCAAGATGCGGTGTACGGTTTGCCGGAGATCCATCGAACCGCGATTGCCAAGTCGAAACTTGTTGCGTCGCCTGGATGTTATCCCACTGCCGCAGTCCTACAGTTGGCGCCCCTCTTCGCCAAACGGCTCGCACGACCGGAGACGATCGTGATCGACGCCAAGTCCGGCGTGTCAGGAGCGGGACGGAGCCCTGCCCTGGCCTACCATTTTCCGGAAGCGCATGAATCCCTGGAGCCCTACAAGATCGGTCAACATCGCCATACTCCTGAAATCGAACAGGAACTTTCCGGACTCATGGACAGTGTCGACTCCGTGACCGTGACATTCACTCCTCATCTTGTACCGATGAATCGAGGTATCCTGAGTACGGCGTATTGTAAACTGACGCAGCCCGTGCAACTTTCTGACCTTCGAGACTTGTACCGAGAGTTCTATACAGGTGAACGCTTCGTTCGGCTCTACGAGGACATCGTTCCCAATCCGCGTTACATCAAAGGCACGAACTATTGCGACATCGGCGTGTACATGGATTCGCGCACCGGATGGGTCGTCACCGTGGCGGCGGTCGACAATCTCGTCAAGGGAGCCGCTGGTCAGGCCATTCAAGCCATGAATTTGATGCTCGGCATTCCCGAGGACACCGGCCTTACCGCACCGGGCAGTTATCCCTAACCAACCTCCTCGACGATCGCGTACTCAATCGTCACACGACTCGAGAACTCGTTATGAGACCAAGACACATCGGCATCACTGCACCGCTAGGGTTTCAAGCCGCCGGAATCCATTGCGGGATCAAAAAACCAGATCTGCTCGATTTGGCCCTCTGCGTGTCCGACGCAAGCGGACCGATCGCCGGGGTTTTCACAAAGAATCGCGTTGTCGCCGCACCGGTACTCCTGGATCGACAACATCTTCGGTCTCGTCGCGGGCGAGCTATCATTGTCAACAGTGGGAACGCCAATGCCTGCACGGGTGAACAAGGACTGGCGGCGGCGAAAGCAATGGCTAGGGCTGTGGCGGAGCAGCTTTCCCTTCCCGTACACCAAGTATTCGTGGGTTCGACCGGTGTGATCGGTCGTGTCCTGCCGATTGATCGCATCACCGCAGCCGTCCCGACCCTGATCGCACATCTCAGCATCCCAGGAGGCGATCAAGCAGCCCATGCGATCTTAACCACGGACTTGCGGCCCAAGACCGTCGCGAGACAAGCGAAAATCGGCGGTCGTGTCGTCACCATCGGCGGCATGGCCAAGGGTTCAGGCATGATCCACCCGAATATGGCCACCATGCTTGCCTATTTGACGACGGATGCTGCGATTGCTCCAGCTGCCCTCCAGTCGGCATTGAAATCGGCAGTCGATCAATCCTTCAATTGCATTACGGTAGACGGTGATACCAGCACGAACGACACGGTTCTCTGTCTCGCTAATGGCCTGGCCAGGAACCGACCTATTCAACAATGCACCAAGCCCTATCGCGATTTCGAGCGACTCTTGACCGATGCGGCACAGGAATTGGCTCTCATGATTTGCCGCGATGGAGAAGGGGTCACCAAGGTCGTCGCGATTCGGGTGCACGAAGCCGCCACGATGACAGCGGCAAAACGAGTTGCCGGCACCATCGCAACATCAAATCTGGTCAAGACCGCGTTGTTTGGAGAGGATGCCAATTGGGGCAGAGTCATGGCTGCCATTGGGCGATCGGGCGTTGCGATCGACCCGGACAGAGTCACGGTGCGATTCGATGACATTGTCATGGTGCGGCGAGGGGTTGGAATGGGGCCCGAGGCAGAGCAGAAAATCGCGCCCGTCTTCAAACAAAAGGAATTTACGGTCACCGTTCAGCTTGGGCAGGGTCAAGCCCATGCCCACATGTGGACAACAGACCTCTCGTATGACTATGTTCGCATTAACGCGAGCTATCGATCCTAGTTCAAAAAGACCGAGGGCAGCTTGAAACCTCGACAGGACTATGGTAGCGTCCCCGATCTGGGTGCGGCAGGGGTTCGTTTCTGACACAAAGAGAGAACGGCCCCATTTAATAAAATTTCTATCAGCGTCGATACGCTGCGCGGCTTGAGAATAAGGGGAGCGATTCCCTCACCCGGCGTGGGTGCTCTGCAAGCTTGAAGGGAGGTGAAGGCATGGGAGTGGTGGTGATCAAGGAATTGTTGGAGGCCGGCGTTCATTTCGGGCACCAGACTAACCGCTGGAATCCCAAGATGAAGAAGTTTTTGTTCGGTGAACGCAGCGGCATCTATATCATCGATCTTCAGCAAACCGTCGCGAGGATGGAGCAGACCTATGCCTTCGTCCGAGACCTTGTTGCAGCCGGAGACTCCGTCTTGTTCGTCGGCACGAAGCGGCAGGCGGCGGAAATCCTCGAAGAAGAAGCCAAGCGCGCCAACATGTTTTTCGTCAACCAGCGTTGGCTGGGGGGGATGTTGACCAACTTTCAAACCATTCGCCGCAGCATCGATAAGATGAAAAAGATGGAAACGACGCTCCTGAATCCCAGCGAGCATGGTCTCAAAAAGAAAGAAGTCCTTCTCATGCAGAAGGATATCGCCAAGCTCCAAAAATACCTGTCCGGTATTAAGAACATGCGCAGCCTTCCTGGTGCGGTCTTTGTGTTGGATACAAGAGTCGAGAAGATTGCCGTCCAGGAAGCGAAGCGACTTGATATCCCGGTGATCGCCATCCTAGACAGCAACTGCGACCCGGACGACATCGCCTACCCGATTCCGGGAAATGACGACGCCATTCGTTCGATCAAACTGATTACCTCCAAAATCGCCGATGCCTGTATCGAGGGCGCGCATGTGAAAGCCCAGCGGGAAGAAGCGGAGTTTCAAGCAACTCCAGCCGGCGGCGAAAAGAACCAGCCCATGCGCGTGGAAAGCGTTCCGGTTTCGTAAATTAACACGATTGATCCATCAACGGCTCATTCTCATCATCGACCAAGCGAAGGAACAGAACGAATCATGGCAGGATCCAGTCAGCTCGTAAAAGAGCTTCGGGAAAAAACAGGCGCCGGCATTCTGGATTGTCAGAAGGCGCTCAACGAAAACGGGAACGACGTCGACAAAGCCGTCGACTATCTGCGGCAAAAAGGCCTCGCGGCGGCGGCCAAGAAGGCCGGGCGCGAAACCAACCAAGGGCTGATTCATTCCTACATTCATATGGGCGGCAAGATCGGGGTCTTGATCGAAGTCAACTGCGAAACCGACTTCGTCGCGCGAAATGAGGAATTCAGAGCCTTCGTCAACGATCTGGCCCTTCAGGTGGCGGCCGCAAAGCCGTCATTCGTGAAGCGCGAAGATGTTCCGGCTGATGTTGCCGAGAAAGAGAAAACGATCTACGAAGGGCAGGCCAAGGAAATGGGCAAGCCTCCCACTGCATGGCCGAAGATCGTCGAAGGCAAGCTTGAAAAGTTCTACCAGGAAAGCTGCCTGTTGGAACAGTCATTCATCAAAGACCCGGCCGTCACCATCAAAGATCTACTCGCTCAGAAGATCGCTAAGATCGGCGAAAACATGAACATCCGCCGATTCACCCGCTATCAGTTAGGCGAAGCATGAGCTCTGCCAAATACCGACGCCTCCTTCTGAAAGTCAGTGGGGAGATGTTGGCCGGTGAGCAGGGTTACGGCATCCAGCCGTCCATTCTGGAAAACCTCGCGGAAGAACTTGCTTCCGTCGTCGCCCTTGACGTTCAAGTGGCGGTCGTCATCGGCGGAGGCAATATTTTTCGTGGAATTGCAGCAAGTGCATCCGGTATGGAACGGGCCTCAGCTGATTACATGGGGATGCTGGCGACGGTGCTCAATGCGCTGGCTCTCCAGAATGCGCTCGAGCGGATCGGAATCATGACCCGTATTCAATCTGCCATCGAAATGCGCCAGCTCGCAGAGGGGTACATCCGTCGGAGGGCGATCCGCCATCTTGAAAAGAGCCGCGTGGTCATTTTTGCCGCCGGCACGGGTAACCCTTATTTCTCAACCGATACGGCCGCCGTCCTGCGGGCGATGGAGATCAGTGCTCAAGTGATCATGAAAGGAACGAAAGTCGACGGCATCTACGATGCCGATCCCGTCACTCATCCGTCGGCGAAGCAGTATGAGAGGATTTCATTTCTGTCCATCCTCAACCAGAAGCTCACGGTGATGGATTCCACGGCGATCAGCCTTTGCATGGACAATAAATTACCTCTCATCGTATTCAACCTGAAAGTCAAGGGCAACTTTAAACGCGTGGCATTAGGCGAGCCGATCGGCACCCTGGTTACGCTCGGCGATCGCTGATCCCATCACGAGGTGTCTCATGTCCAACGCAGCCCCGGTTCGGCAGGCATTCATCACCCACATGGATCAGGCTCTCGAACACTTGCGGAAGGATCTGTCCGGTCTGCGAACCGGGAGGGCCTCCGTCGCGCTGCTCGACGGCATCCGTGTCGACTATTATGGAACCATGACTCCGCTCAAACAGATCGCAAACGTCTCCACCCCCGAAGCACGGCTCATCATCATTCAACCCTGGGAACCGAAACTGATCAAAGAAATCGAGAAAGCCATATCCACTTCAGGGTTGGGCGTGACACCTTCAAACGACGGTAAAGTGATCCGAGTCCCGCTTCCGCCCCTGACGGAAGAGCGCCGTAAGGAGTTGACGAAGATCTGCAAAAAGCATGGAGAGGAGACGAAGGTCCAGATTCGAGGTTTTCGGCGAGACGCGAATGAAGAGTTAAAGAAACTCCAAAAAGATGCCAAGCTCACCGAGGACGAACTGCGCAAGGCCGAGCAAGAGACCCAGAAGCTGATCGAGCAATATGGGCAGAAGATCGATGACGTGATCAAGAAAAAGGAACAGGAAATCATGGAGGTCTGAGTCCAACTTCCTGATTCTCACTTCTTCGCGTGCCGAGTACGTCGACATTCCTCCCGACCGTCGCCACCCTCGATCTGACGGCGCTCGCACATAATCTCTCCCAATTTCGTCGGATTCTCTCCCCTGGGTGCGACGTCATGGCGGTCGTCAAAGCCAACGCCTACGGCCATGGCGCGATCGAAACGTCACGGACACTGATACGGCATGGTGCGACTCGCCTTGCCGTCTTCTCGACCGAAGAAGGGGTCGCACTTCGGCAAGCCGGCATCACTGTGCCGATCGTTGTTCTAGGACCGGTCTTCCAAGAACAATTCGGTGATCTTTTTGCACACCAACTCACTCCGGTGGTGAGCGACCCTGCCGTGCTCACTGCGCTGGGACAGGCTGCGGCATCGCGTGCGACTCCCTACCCTATACATCTCAAAATCGAGACCGGTATGGGCCGGTTAGGTCTCACGCACGATGAACTGGAGACGCTCATCAACTCCCATCGGTTTCCCCCTTCCCTACAATTGGAAGGGCTCATGACTCATCTGGCCGATGCGGACGGGCCCGACCCAGACGCGACCGAAGAACAAATCAGTCGCTTCAACAGAGCCATGAAAGTCGTTCTGGATGGTGGGTTCCAAGTTCCTCTCGTTCATGTGTCGAATAGCGGTGGAGCGGTTCGCTTCCGGTCAACTCACTTTTCCCTCGTACGGCCCGGCATCATGTTGTACGGGTACCACACCCTACCCGGCACAGTTGAGACTCCGGACCTGAGGCCGGTGCTCTCACTGAAGACCCGTATCGCTCAGCTCCGAACCATCCAACCGGGTGGAACGGTCAGTTACAATCGCACCTTCACCGCAAAGTGCCTCACGCGGATTGCCGTTCTCCCGATCGGTTATGCAGGCGGGTTGAGCCGACACCTCTCGAATCGAGGCTATGTTCTCATCCGTGGACAGCGAGCTCCCATCGCGGGATTGGTATGCATGGACATGGTGATGGTGGATGCCACCGCGATACCGGGCGTTGCCGTCGGTGACGAAGTGGTACTGATCGGACAGCAGGAGCACGAGCGAATCACAGCCCGCGATATTGCCGAGTGGACGGGGACGATCTCCTACGAAGTTCTGTGTGCCATCAGTCCGCAGATTCCCAGACTCTATCACTCCTCTTAGCGCGCATTATTCACGACGGTTCGTCGCGAAATCGCGCAGTCTCCAAGTGAGATAGGCGCGCGGAGCCGTGAGGAAGGGAGGCATACTTGAAACAGTATGTCGACCGACCGAGCGGCGAGCCCGCCTGCCTGGCCGCTCTCGGATCGCGGCCAGGCTTATCGTAGCGGCGAATCCGCGATTACAGCAGAAGCGTTCGTGAATAATGCGCGCTGATCCACTCCCACACAACCGTTCATCGATGTCCGCAGAGACTGGAGCCAACCGGGTGCGCGTTGAACAGCATGTTGACTAGAAACTGGCTCGGACGGATAACGCGCCGGTGTGCAAGGTGGCCGTGTAGAGCTGCGACATACGAGAGATCCTGCGGTGGCGCGCCTCTTTGATCAGACTACGAGTGGAATACGATTCTGAGTCCACAGACCCACGCCTGCAAGGGGGAGGGGGGTACGCCGCCGGCAGCAGATTCGTTTGCAATAAATGCGCGAGCTTCGTCGCATCGATCTTCTCAGTCTCGATCTGCGCACTGGCAATCGCCTTCGTCTTCAGCGGATGGGTGAGCACCAAGGTCGGGATGCCGCTCCTCAATCTGCTCCTACAACCACATCCAAGTACCGGTGACTTCCACTGCGATGCATAACTCTTGCTACGGTGATAGCCTTTGCTGGTGCCCTCGAAGTAACCTCCCGAAGGTCTCCGGCAACTTCGGCTGTTTTAATTCCGTGATACCCCGCAGCTTTGCTGATGACTTTTAGGAGAGTTTCTTTTTCGTCAGTGGCCATTGTGACATCGGTAGGCGCGGCTATCATCACGCAAGACTTCATTCCCTATTCTCTTGGAATCTTTACGGAGCAACTGTGATCTGGCCCACCCGGTTCGGGTCTATGGTCATCGAGCATTTAGAGGGGTTGATATCACTGCTGTCCAAAATAGTCGGCTGTTTCGAGTTCTTCCCCCGTGAATGCGGCATATGAGACGGTCTCTGGTCACCCATCCAGTTCAGGTTGTCCGGTCTGCTGTCCAAGATCAGGTAGCGAATAGCCTCTGTTGGGGCGGCGCTGGTATGAGCAGCGGCCGTTCAAAGGGCGCATTGAGCCAGTCCCACAGATCCCGATAGGTCAACAGATTGAAGCGGAGCAACGCGGCCAGATTCGAGAGACTCCAGGGCCACGTGGACTTCAGCTGCAGAAATTTCAACAGCAGCATCGCGAGCAGGGCGATCCAGATTTGGACCTGTACGGCGTTCTCACTCGTGCCCACAAACGTCTTGATCCGGAGATGCTGTTTCAAGGCCTTGAAGAGGAGTTCGATCTGCCAGCGCTCCCGATAGATGGCGGCAATCGTGCTGGCCGCAAGCTGCATGAGATTGGTCAGGAACCGTAGCGGCCGCTGCTGTCTTGTGCTAGGCTCGAAAAAGTGGACGCCTTCAACCTATGATCTGAGGTCTGGAGGTGTGAGATGGAACGAGTTCCGCGACAGCAGTATACGAAGGAGTTCCGTGAGCAAGCGGTGCAGCTGGTCCTGGAACAGAAGTTGACGATTCCAGAGGTAGCAAGACGCCTGGCCATGTCGGGCAAGACGCTCGAGAACTGGGTGTGTCGAGCCCGGCGCGGTCAGCTCGCGACGCTGGGGGAGAGCCGACGGCCCGTGACAGAGCTGGAGGCCGAGGTCTCTCGGCTGAAGCGCGACCTGGCCGAGGCGCGGATGGAGCGCGACATCTTAAAAAAAGCCACCGCGTACTTTGCCAAGGCGCAGCTGCCCGGTACGCGCTCATGAGGACGCTGCGGCCCCAGTATCCCCTGAGTGTGTTGTGTCGGGTGCTGGAGGTGTCCCGAAGTGGGTACTATGCCTGGCGCACGCGCCGTCCCTCGAAGCGCGCTCAGGAGAACGCGCGCCTAGAAGTGGCGATCCAGGCCGCGCATGTGCGCACCCGGCAGACCTATGGGCCGGAACGTCTCCAAGCGGAATTGCGTGAGGATGGGTTCCCCGCTGGGGTCGGACGCATCAAACGGCTACGCAAGAAACTGAGACTACGTTGCAAACAGGTGCGCTGGTTCACGACCACGACGGATTCAAAGCACTCGCTGCCGGTGGCGGAGAATGTCTTGGCCCAAACGTTTGTCGCCACGCGCCCGAACGAGACCTGGGTCACCGACATCACGTATATCCCCACCGCAGAAGGGTGGTTGTATCTGGCGGGGATCAAAGATCTGTATACATGTGAGGTGGTTGGGCATGCGAGGGGGCGCGGATGACGACGGACTTGGTGCAGGGGGCGCTCAGGAACGCTCTCGACACCAAGCGCCCGGCCCCGGGGCTCATTCATCATTCTGATCGCGGCTCTCAATATTGTGCCCAGGACTATCAAGCGCAATTGCGGCAGTTCGGCCTGACCCCGTCTATGAGTCGGAAGGGCAACTGCTATGATAACGCGCCGATGGAGAGTTTCTGGGGAACGCTCAAGAATGAGCTGGTGCACCACCGGCGGTATGAAACACGGGAGCAGGCTCGGCGAGAGATCACGGAGTACATCGGCTCTTCTATAACCGTCAGCGTCGGCATTCCAGGCTGGGAAATTGCTCGCCCGCGGTGTTTGCCCAGCAGTGGGCTCGTCAACAGCTGGCGGCGTGAGGCGGCAATTCATGGCGTCCACTATTGACAACCGGGGTCAGTCTCTCATCCCAGATCGTCACCTGTCGCAGGGGGACCGAGCACCGGTCAGCCGCATGGGAACTGGTGAGACGGATTACCTCATCGACCAGCACCGGTCCGCGTGTCGGCACGGAGCGTTGCTCCAGCACTTCGTAGAGCATGTTGGTGCGGGGACGGGTGACAAATCCCACCTCGGCGACCGTCCAACGATGATAGCGGGCATAGTCGAGATACCCGCGATCGATCACCACGATGGTGCCTGGCGCAAAGGTGAGCTGTTGGGCGATCCGCACGTCGTTGGTGTCGCCGTCGGTCACGAGGGCCCAGCAGGGCAAACACCCCTGGTGATCCAGCTGCAGATGGAGCTTGATCGCCCCCTTCGTCCGCTGGAATCTGGCCCAATCGAACACCGTGGCACAGAGTTCAATGATCGTTGCGTCGAGGGTGCGCAAGGGGTGCTTGAACCGGAACCGGCGGCGCTTCAAGGCCGCGACGGCTTGGCAACGGGTGAGGACTTGATAGAAGAGCGTCTCGTACAGCTGCCAGGGCCGATGCGCATTGGCATAGGCCAGCGTGGACCGAGTCGGTGTCCGACGGATGCCAAGGTGGACGAGTTTGCCAAGGGCGGTGGCCAAGCCGCCACAGATTTCTCGAAGTGAGTGCGCACTACCCATCTGACAAAACAGCATCGCTATCAAGTGATCCCAGCAGCTGAACCCCTTGGCTGCTCGCTCAGCGGCGTGCTGTCGAACGGCCCGAGCGAAGTCCGCGCGATCGATCAGGGCGAGCATTTGCGCAAAGCAACTGGCGACGGTTACCATACTGCACCTCCGGCTTGTGGGTGCCACGGCGCGGGAACGCCGTGGATGGATGTGCGTTGAACAACCTATCCTACTCACAAGCCGGAGGCCTGTTGAGAACTTATTTTGGACAAGAGTGGGTTGATATAGTAATAGGTTTCTGGTAAGGTGATCGCCTTTGAAAACGTGTGGGTATAGAACGCCGGAAAAGGGTCGCCAAGGTGCGGATTGGTCGGATCCACCACAATCTTCCTCCTGTCGTGAAGTTCCTCTGACCAGGTAAAGAGGTTTTTGGAGAAAGGCGCCGGCTTAGCCTTCCGGGTCATTCGGCAGGGATCAAGCACGGCAGCAGTCGGGCCTGTACCGCGTGAATGATAGATTTCCCACAACGGCTGCTCGTAGAGCTCGATGAAGACTCCGTTAGAGTTAATGGTCAGATTCCAGAGCGCTGACTCAACTCCGGAGCCAAGCTCACTTGGATTATGGGTCTGGAATCCCATGATTTGCGAGTAGAGCGTTCCTTCCTCGACGGCCCATCTGTTGGGGCAGCCAGGACCCCCATCGCCGTCGGTGCCGGTTGCAATGGGGAAGCGCGCCCGTTGGGTTACAGGATCGACAGCCACGGCCTGCGAACAGGAAGCTGCTGGGTCGTCATCCTCGGGCAAACGACTGATGCCACTGTGTTGAGGAACGAAGAGCTTTCCTTCGACCGGGTTGCTTAGCGGGCCGACCTGTTGTGGGTCGATAAAGCGTCCTTCACGTCCCTCCTGGAGAATCGTCTTGGTCTGTATGAAAGGGCCGAGATCATCAGAGGTCACTCCGGGCGGATCCAGAAGGAGATTGCCCTGTTGATCCCGTAGTGAATCCCCTTGGAAGTTGGCGAGGCTCTCAACCCGTGGAAACCCGGCTTGGATCAATTGGTACCCCATCGACTTCCTCTGCAAGAAGGCATTGTAGATCGTATTGCCGATAACCCGGTAGTATTCGTACAGTCGGCTGGGCGTATAGTCGCCCTCGGTAGCCCATATCTTCGAATTACACAAACAATCATCCCTCCCGATCGTATCTAGAATCCCATCGCTGGGGTTTTCGTCATAGCATCTCTTAGGCAGGCGCGCTTCAGAGGAGAGTAAATTGGCGCCTGAGATCTTCACGTGAGCCAAGGCCTGAAACCAACGTGAGTCGCTCGCAACGTGGGTTGCCAGTTCATTGATCATTGCGACGTAGAGATCTCGGTAGTTGGTGTGCATGGGTGAGCCGAGGGTAAAGTCGAATCCGCAGTTGTTTCTGGTCGGTGATGCCTCACTGGCCCAGTCCTTAAGGGTGAGCGGGGTTACCGGACCTGGTCCTGCCGGACCAGGATAATTGTTGAAGATCCAGGTAGGTGTGCCACCCTTTCCAGCCCGCACATCGAGCGTGAAGAGCTTACCGTTTGCGACCGCCTTGTTCAGTTCCCTGTCGAGATCATCCCAACGGAACTCGATCACGCCGTTGTTATCGATCTGAATGTCGCTCCAGTTGATGCGTATGATGACGCCGGTGAGATCCGGATTGGTCCAGGTCGTGTCGAGTGTCCCGAGGATTGGTCCCTCGTTTGGGCAGAGTTTGTACGAGTTTCTATCCAGTGAGTCGACCTGCAAGGGAACGCACGGCTCGTCCAATGTCTCGCAGGTGCATGTCTCCGTTGACAGTTTTTGAACTAGTCCCGGTTCATTTGGGCCCAGCGCGAAGATCCCCGACACCCCTTTACGACTCGGTCCGGTGAACTCGTTGGGATCAGTCGCCGCGAATGCATGGTCCAAATGATTGTCCCTGATCCCGCACGGATCAGAGGCGGGGAATGGGAATTTCCTTACGTCGCCGATTTGGACGATTGAATCGGTTCTGGTCAGGCCCACCCACTGAATCTGTTCCCCTGCCTGAATGTTGACCGGATTCGGTGTGAAGGTCCCATTCGGATTCACAATCACAGTCACGGCCGAGGTGGTACAGGGGCTCACCGCAAATATTGCATAAGCCATAAGTACTGTAATGCCTGCATGACGCCGTATCGACCGCAAGCGGACAATCATTTCTACGGTCATGTTTTTTCCCTCCTTACGATTCAGTGACAGACGGTGTGCCTAACGAATTAAGCTGAGAGCCGCCGCGCTTTCTTGCGGCATCCCTCTCCACCGTCACGTTAGCGCCGAGCCAGGCATAATCACTGGTGTCTGATCGCATTGTTCTGTCCCCTTGCTCTGTTTGGAGTGAGCCCCAAGGCTCTACGGACGCGCGAACCGCTGGAAGAACTCCCAGAAGATGTCTGCGTAGACCACGGGGTTGTTCTTGCCATTCGCGTACTGATGTCCGAGGTCCTCCACCACCAGGAAGCGGAATTCTTCCGGGTGTTCCGTGAGGCTCTGGTTGTAGACTGCGACGCTGGTATGGGCCACATTGCTCAAGGTGTACCTCGGACGCAGGCGTAACTTGTCCAGCATCGTGGAGACAACGGCTTGGACAGCGGGAAGACTCATCGCCTCACGGGTCATTGGGAAGGGGAGGGCCACGCCGTTCAAGGCTCTCATGTCCTCGTTCCCGACCGAGGAGTAAAACGGAATGATCTCGCGCGGCACGAGCGTCGTATCCCAAAGTTTACCGGCCGATGCAGCGATCGCGGCAAAGAGGCTGGGGGCGCCATGGCCAACTTGGCGGTGAAGCTGCCGCCATTGCTGAAGCCCGACGCATAAAAGCGCTTGGGATCCGTGGGATAGTGCTTCTGGAGGAAATCGACCAACCGGCGGACAAACTTGACATCGTCCGCGAGCACATCGGTCGCTCCACAAGGCTCCGCCTTATCGTCGTTCCACCTGTCCTGATTCCGTATCTGCTCCCCGTTAAGGATCACACAGTCGTACTGAAGCGAGGAGGGGAATACCGCGACGATGCGCTCGCGATCGGCCTTCTCCTTCCAGCCGCTCATGTTATAGAATTGCTCGGCGTCGCCGTTGGCGACGTCGGCGCCGTGGAACATGAGGACTACTGGGAGCTTATCGGTCGACCGGACGCCTTCTGGTATGTAGACAATAAAGGAACGCTCCTGACCATCGACCTGGAGAGTCTCGGTCCTCCTCCCAGATGGGACGGGGACCCTTGGCGGAAGGAGTGTGTCGCATTCCAGAGCGACGCCGTCGATCATCGTGCGGTTGCCGCTGCCATCGATGGTTCTGAGCCTCATGCCGGTTGCTACCATCTTGGGAGGACAAGATGCGATCTTTTCCCAATCGTTATCCGGCTCGTCATGTCTCGATCCCTGGCAATTCGGCCGTTCGACGAACTTGGTGATAGGAATATTGCATGAAAGCGGTTTGAAAGGGGGCCCATCGGGATCGCAGATACGGTACTCAAGCCCGGATAAATTATACATTTTGCAAGAATTCGGGACCTGAACGCTTTCCGCGCCAAGCACGCAGTCGTCGTAGGCGCCGATCAATTGAATGCCTTTCAATTTATCGCCATCCGAGTTCAAGCAAATGCGTACGCCGGTTGCAAAAACGCCGCTCGGCAGCGAGGCCGTGAGAAGGTCGCCGACTTTATGCCCGGCGCATCCCGAAAAGGTTAAACTCGGTTGCGTCTCCAGGGTTGCTAGGTCTCGATACTTGATTTCCATATAACAAGGATCATCGGAATCCTCACCGATGGTTACGCCATAGATCGCATCGTTCTGCCACGCTTCCTTCGCCAAGGTCTTGTTCGTCGGCGCCTTGCCGGATATGTTCTTGCTGTCCTCTGGCTGATTTGCCAAATGTTGAACATCTGTGGGGATGGGCGGATGACTAGGTGAGCCGTTCGTCAATTTACAATCGGGATCGGGGGTTGCTTTGCACTCGTTTATCCTGCAAATGCCGTCTTTTCCGCAAGAGGGCGGACCCGGTTGATTAGGATCTACAGGACTCACCGCCAAGCCAACCTGACTTTGACAGAACAAAAAGATAAGGAAGCAAATTGAAGTATTCACCCGGTACTTCATAACACCCTCCTTTGAGATCGAAATCAAGCCAAGACTGATGTGTTCAGCATCATCTGACCGGACCTCCACGCCTCACTTTTGCGGGCGTCTCATGTTGGCTTCGAGCACGTTCACACCTCGCTATCAGCAACAAGCTCATCTCGTAGCTGTACCTCTGCTTCCCGTACGCGGGCCGTCTTTGGCACGGTCTACCAAACATTGTCGTGCCTCAGGTCTAGCCGTTCACGCTCAGTGTGATGCTCGCGTGCGGGCTCGTGCGACGAGAGCCTTGAGCACCGGCAGATCAACGGCACCGGGCACTAACTCGTTGCCCACGACGAATGCCGGGGTGCCCGTGACGCGTAAATCATTGGCCAGCTCCCGGTTACGTTCAATGATCGTGAGCCATTCAGGTTTATCCATGTCCGTTTCCAGTCTCTTGGCATCCAAGCCCACCTCGCTCGCGATCTGAAGCACATGCTCCTTCGATAGATCGCCTTTCGCCGCGAGGAGGGCTTCATGAAACGCTTGATGCCGGCCTTGTGCCCGGGACGCCAACGCCGCTTTCGCCGCTTGTATCGAGTCATGACCTAAGATGGGAAAGTCCTTGTAGACAATGCGCACGCGCGCGTCGTCTTTCTGCAACTGCGTGACGGAGCCGGCGACCCGTTTGCAGAATCCGCAGCGATAGTCGAAGAATTCGATCACCGTGACGTCACCGGCCGGATCGCCGCTCACCGGCGATGCGGGATCGTGCAGCAATTCGCTCTGATGCGCGACGATCGCCTGTTTCACACTCGTTTGTGCTTTGTCTTGGCGTTTTGCCTCCAACGCCTGAAGCGTCTGCTCAATCATCTCGGGATGTGACCGAATGTACGACTCGATCACGTGTTCGACCGATTGCCGCCATGTTGGGTCGGGCGTTGAGGCCGTGGACTGCCCGAAGGCCGGTGAGGAGAGCAAGGCGGCACAAGAGACCACGGCCACCAGGGTCATCTCCACCATAGCCCGAGACGCTGTCACGAGCCATCTACGCCTCAGCCTCTTATCGATTCGATCTGGTTGGTCGGTCCACCGACACCCATCACCATTACTCGCATTCAGAGCGCCACCTGAATATATCGAGGACCGCAATCCCGATTTGCCTGTGTGCATCATGAATCTCCTTACGTGTGTGACAGAGAATATCCCTCTCCCAATGCGGGTGAATGGACGAACCGGTTCTCACATTCTATTAAGGTGCTCGCAATCCGAACGTCTGTTCTGTTACAGCAAACACACTTGCAGTCTCGCGATCCGAACGCGCGCTACATTGCAGTGAGACTGCAACGCATATGCCGGGACAATTACTTAGAAGTGTTCCTTGCTTTGTTCAAACGATACGAATGGATGTGCTGTTTCTGGAAGAGAACTCAGGCGAGAAGAGTGTATCGAAAAGGATAGCTGACGGTATCAAAACAGATACAACCAGGAGACGAAAGCTATCGGGAATCGTTTTGTTAGACGTTGGCTCCGAGGTGAAAGAGGGACAGTAAAAAGAGTCCGAAGGCATGTACAGGGTCGGGGTCGAAAAGAGTCGGGGGTCTGTGTGCTACGAACGCAACTATCGCGGTAACGGTAGTTGCGATACTTTAACCATGATGAGGTATGGGCTCTCGAAATCGGCGTGCAGGCACAGTCTTCGGCCCGTGTTAGCGCATGTCTACAAAGATCACTGTCGAAGGCCCCAATCAGAAACTGACTCGGACAGACAATGCGCCCGCGTACAGGGTGGTATTGTAGAGTCCATTCACCACGGCACGAGGCCCTGTATTTCCAGAAATCGTTCGCGGCTCATAAAAGAACGTCTGGTACGACAAGTCCACGCCGACCAGTCTTGCTTTTACCGATCCTACGCCCAAACTACCACAGGGTATCAGGCCAAAGAATGATCCATTTCTCCGACAGTGCAACCCAACACCGGTTGAAATGACATGCAGATCGGCCGATGGAACCCCGGGATTGAAATTGAGGTCCGGTACCTGCGCTTGCTGGTAGGTATAGCCGCCGCGTAGCGCGATTTCCCAGCCAGGCAGCCGATCGATCTTCATCCATCGATACTCCGTCCCGATCAAAATATCGTAGGTGCCCGTCCAATTTTGTGGTTGCGGAATGACGGTTCCGTTAGCCAGATGGATATCCAGATTTTGGACCGATTTCCAACCCACATAGTCCACGTTCAATTCGACTTTCCACTCCCGTGCTGTGTTCCGAACCGGCCATAGCGCGATTCCACCTGTAATCACCTGAGGCAACACCAACGTCGTCGTCGCATCTTGGACCTTCACACCGTTGACCAACAAGGCCCCGTCCAGGTGGAGCGTCGCTTGGCTTCTGTAGACCACGGCGACGTTCGCCACCGGTTGCCCCTCTCCATTCCGGAGTGCCGTATACAATGCTCCAATGTTAAATCCAGGAGCCGTGCCTTTTCCGTTAACTTCGAGTTGGCTTCCAGCGGGCGCCAATCCGCCAGGCGAGATCAACTGCCGTTCTGCCTGCCCTTCGCCGAAGAAACTCGCAAAGGTATAGATGTCCGCTCCCACACCGATCGAGAGGTTTGGGAGCAGTTGATACGCAAAGGTGGGCTTGATGTCGAACATGGGCAATGCGGTAAATGTGGTCACGGTTCGGAAGGGACCGTCATCAGGCCATCTCATCACCGAGCCAAAGGGGGTGTTCACCCCTACCCCTACCGTCAGTTTCTCGAGCAGGGAAACACCAAGGCCTTGGAGATTCGCTGTGATATAGGCATGGCCTGGACCAGGCCATGCGAAGGCGCCATTATGGTCCCCCGTGACCGAGATCCCGGTCGGACTTGTAAAGTCGGTAGTCCCTCCAACGAAGGTTAAGCCGGCCATCGTTTGCACTCCCCGAAGCTGCGCCATCCCAGCTGGGTTGTAATGAAGAGCCGAAGGATCGTCTGCTTGCGCGGCGAAGGCATTACCCATCCCGGACGCAGCCGATCCCTGTCCATAGACGCGGGGGACTTGAGCTGATACAGAGGATGAACTGTAAGAGATAAGGACAAGAGTCAGAAACGCGAGCCCCCAATGCACAGGAACCTGCCTGCTATTCCGAGAGGAATGCCGTCGCCCACCGCAGCGCAATCTCGAATGGCTCAGAGCCCGCCTCGTATCCGGATCATGCACGTCGGAACCACCGCTCCATGGTTTCCTGAAGCTGGTCCGCGTCGAATGGCTTGAGCAGGTAGGCCTGGGCTCCCAACCCGATGGCCCTCACGGCGAGTTCCTGGGATCCCGACGCCGTAATCATGATGATAGGAAGGTATTGATTCGTGAGGCGCACCCGTCGTAGCACCTCCAGGCCGTCGACCTGACCGATTCCAATATCGAGAATCATCCCATCGAACTCCTGTGATTGGAGAATCGTCAGTGCTTGGCGGCCGTCGAACGCCGCGGATGTCCGGTACCCGCCTGCCTTCAGCCGGTCATGAAGCAGTTGCTGAATGTCGACATCATCATCCACAACCAAGATGTGTTGGCCTCTGAAATGCGACTCAAGTAACAGTGGCTCCTTCACGGCATGGATCGGAATCGTGAAGGATAGTTCTGCGCCGCCCTCTGGTCGATTACGAGCCGCCACCTCTCCTCCTTGCAACTCCACCAGCGTTTTCACGATTGAAAGTCCAAGTCCCAACCCTTTGGGAGCCGTGCGCTGGCCTTGTTGGATGCGGAAGAACGGCTCAAAAATCTTGTCAAGGTATTCCGGAGCAATACCGGGCCCCGAGTCCCGAACCAGAACGGTTGCCCTGCGGTGATTCGGCAACTCGCAGGCGACCGACACGGTTCCGCCCGGCGGGGTGAACTTGATGGCGTTTTGCACCAGATTGACGACCGTCTGAATCAAACGATCGCGATCCGCCCATACGATGACTTCGGTGTCGGCACAACGGAATTCCAGTGCGTGTTGTTTTGCTTGAGCCAGCGGCTTCAGTTGCTCGATCACCTCGGCAAGACAAGGTTCGAGCTCGACATCGGCCGGATGCACTTCCAAGCGCCCGGTCTCGATACGGGTGCGATCGAGAAGATCCTCGATCATACGAACCAGCCGATCAGAGTTTTCTGACATACGCACAAGATACCGCTGCTGCTTTTCGTTCAACGGTCCGGTCAGTCCATCCAGCAGATTTTGTATGAATCCCTTGATGGAGGTAAGCGGTGTTCTCAATTCATGGGACACATGAGAGAGGAATTGCGCACGCAACCGGTCGGCCCGCTCAAGGGCTTCGGTGCGCTCTTTTACTTTGGCCTCCAACCCTTGATTCCACGCTTCGATCTGCTGGTAGGCTGACGCGTTATCCAAGGCAATAGAGACTTGACTCGCAACCGTCGTCATCAGTTCCAAATCGTCTTCCGTCACGCTTTGATTGTGCGAGCGATCGACCGTCAACATCCCCCAGATACGGTCTTTGGTCTTGATGGGAACCACGACCAAGGCTTTGGTCCCGCTCAATTCGGCTAAGCGTTGATTGAGGGGATGAAGGCTGTGCCGTATCGACTCGATATCCTTGACCAACAGGGGGCGTCCTTGAAGGGCCACTGTCCCCTCTGGACTCTCGCGATCGGTGATTGGAATCCGACAGGACTGGGCGAACGTTTCAACCTCCCGAGGCGCGCCGATCAGACGGATATGTTGGACGGAATTTTCACAGGGATCAAACATGGACACCATGGCGCTGTTGTAGTTGAGCTCGTGCGTCAAGGCTTCCAACACCTGATGCAAGAGAGCATCTCGCTCGAAGGTCGAGCCGAATGAGAGCCCAGCTCGATGAAGCGCCGTGAGTTGGGCCACTTTCCGGCGCAGCTCCACCCGCATCTGCTCTTGTTCCAAATAGGCTTCGCGCAATTCCTCATGCCTGGATTCGACGAATGTAATCTGCTCTTGGATCAAGGCCTCGCGTCGCTCGCTCTCACGAAGAAGCCGTCGATTGACCATGATGCCCACAGCGAGGATCGGGCACAATCCGACTAACAACACCTCGCCGAGACTCACCGCCGGATTGAGCACACCGACTCCCGCCATGAGAGCAACACCCAACAGCCCTCCCCATAAAAACCATGTAACACTCTGCTGCACATGGGGCGAAGGCTCGACACGGGTCTCTGCCGAAGTCTGTGCCTCTTGGGCACTCTCTCCGCCGACGACCGACTCACTGCTCAGTCGAGTCGGTCGTGTCTGTTCAAGGGGTGATGTCACTCGCCAGAATCGCTTCCGATACCGGCTCTCTTCCTGCCATCGAATCGTCCACTGGCACCATTCATCATCATTGCCGATGCAAGAGGTCTCGATCGCTTCCGCCTGGGCGAGACCGTGGATGCGATCAGCCATTGCGACCATGATGCCCTGGGCAGACTGACAGACTAGGCAAGCACAGCGCCTGCGGTAGGGCCCGAACTGTCGAAGCGTCCGGTCAGTGAACCGCATCCCCACCGCAGCCGTACTGCTCGTGACTTCCACCACGCGGAACTCGACAGATCCAGACGTAAACTTATTCCCAAAGTAGGGAAACATCGTGTAGATCTGCGACAGGGAAAAGGGACGAGTCAGGGCCAGCATGATGGGAGACACCTTTTCCGCCCCCGCTTTGAAGGCAAAGCGGGGGTCGCCCGAGATCCGTTCACAGAACTCATACAAATACGAGGTGAATTCGTACGAGTAACTGTTCCAGGGGTTCCTCAAGAATTCCGGAGTCACGTGATAGACGGGATCCTTGATGCGGTCATTCAAGAGGCGGCACAACTCCTCGCTTGCTTCTTTTCCAGCAGACGCGCGTCCTTCCGACGTGACCAACTTCTCTAAAAAGACCGTCACCGCTCTGATGCTGACGCCGCTGAGGTCTCGGATTGTTTGACCCTGTTCATCCAAACCGAACGGGCGAAAGGCCATTGCGCCTTGCTCAAGAATGGTTCGATCTTTTGGTAGGAGTTCGATGTTCGGGACGATCTTGGCTTCGACGATGTCGATCGTGCTGCTTGTCATGGCGTCATCCCCTAAGACAACAAGTCTATGTGGCGGAGTGGACGGTGGCGCCTCCAGCGCAGTCATTGCAAAGGTCGTAGGACGGAACAGGGCCACAGGTCTTGATCACCTGCAGCGTTCACCTGCAGGAATAGCACGTATGGCTGGCGGAGTATATGGCGACTTCGTGAGCTTTGCAATACGAAGGGTTGCCCCCTTGCATCAGTGGGGGGAAGCCGGTCCAAAGATGGGGGAAATGCCTGAGGAGCTGAACCTCTTGATGCGTAGGAGGTCTACAGCAGAGCACCGGAAAGTGCACCTCCTTATTGTTTAACTGATCGTTTGAGCTTCTTTTCGACGCTGGCAACCTTGCTCTGGAGACGCCCGGAATAGCCCTTTCGGTAGTCGACTTTGATCGTACAGGAAACGCGGTTGCAATCCTTTTTCATCCGCTCATAGCATTGCTGCACCACGGAGAAGACTTGCTCCCATTCGCCTTCTAAGACCGTTCCCATCGGGTTCAATCGATACGCGACTCCGCTCCTATCAATAATATCGAGGGAACGGGCCACATATTTCCCGACACTCTCGCCTTTTCCCAAGGGCGACATGCTGAATTCCAGTAGAACCATCGATGCTCCTTCTTATTTCTCCGTATCAGATTGTTTGTTCGTCAGGGCCTCAGTGCGCCTCTCTGCCCATACTTTGGGATATCCTACCTTGCCGAGGAAACGAAACCCGTCCAACGCGTCGCGGAGCAGTGCCCGTCGCTTTTCGGAATCCGGCTCATTCTTCTTGGCCTGCTCACGCAGATGCCCAAGCCACTCGACGAACTCGATGAATTCTGCATCGAGGATCTGTTCCAGATCCTCTTTCATGAACCCCGAAAGGGCCGGTGCCACTCCACTTGTGCTGATCGCGACTCGCACATGTCCCACTGCCACGACTGCCGGCATCGTGACGCTGCTTGCCTCCGGGTAGTCTACCGACCAGAGCAGTACGCGCTTTTCTCGGGCTCTGGCCGACAACATCTGAGCGAAGTCACGATCGCCTCGAATAGTATTGAGAATGAGAATAGCGTGTTCGAGATCCGTTTCCCGAAACAGTCGTCCGCGATGGATGATTTTCCCCGAAGCCGCCAGCAGGCGTAGCGGTTCGTTCAGCGTAGGACTGAGCACCGTGACCCGGGCACCGGACTCAAGCAGGCGTTGAGATTTTTCCGATGCCTCCTCATCGCCACCGATGACCAGAACCGGCCAGCCTCTCACGTCCAAGACCAAGGGAAAACCAGGATTGGCAGCCATGACGCAACTCCCGTTTCGATCGAATGGCTCAGTATCCGAGAATGGACCTCCGTCATGCAAGAGGGATTTCAGGAATCCACACTCCATTTCCCCTTTTGATCAGTCCGTCGCTATAATGCAGCAGGCTTGAAAGGCTGGAATAACTTCGTGCGTGGTCTTGGAAGACTTGCCGGAGAGAGCCCTTTCTGGTCGATTGGCTGTCGACGATTACTTCAAGGCTGCGCGTTACGTATCGGCTGGATCTGCATCGAGCTCCAGATTCCAATAGAGATAATCACGCCAGCTTTCCGGTGTGTTGCGAATGCCGATGGTAATAGTAATGACGGGGCTCCATCGAGGTTTCATGGGCCGCTTTTTTAACCTCATGCCTGCCTCTTCCGGTGTACGCCCACTCTTCCGATTGTTGCATCGCCAGCAGGCAGTCACGATATTTTCCCATGTCTTTTTCCCACCCTTGGCGATGGGCACGACATGATCAAACGTCAGCTCTTCCGTCCGAAACCTGTGATTACAGTATTGGCAACAGTACCCGTCTCGCGTAAAAATATTGATGCGGGAAAACTTGACGGCACGATGACTGTCTTTCAGTTTAACCAGTTTCAGCAGCCGCATCACGGCTGGAAGTTTGATCGATAGGGAAATCCCATGGATCTCCCTGTCGTATACCTCCAAGACTTCGACTTTCCCTTGCCAGAGAAGCGCGATCGCTTTTTGCCAATGTACGACCCGCAGGGGTTCATAGGTCGCATTGAGCAGGAGGGTCATTTCCATAAAGGAACCTCACCCCAATCGTCCTCCACAGCGGCCAGGGACTGTTCAGGACTAGAGGCTGATAGTTCTATGCCATAAGGTGGCGTTGAAATCAAGCAAGCGCCCTTCTGATGCCGCATGGGGCGGACCGATGAAGAGATGACCATGATGAACGATTTCGTCAAAGTGGCCTTCACACACGAGATTCCACCCGGCACGGGACGAACCGTGGAAGTCGACGGGATTTGTGTTGCGGTCTTCAACGTGGATGGAAATTTTTATGCGGTCGATAACTCCTGTCCCCACGCGGGCGGTCCACTCGGAGAAGGGAAACTGTGCGAGGCGGTTGTCGAATGCCCCTGGCACGGCTGGAAATTCAGTGTCATTTCAGGAGAACGAGTCGGCAACCCGAACTTCCAAGTCGCGTGCTGCAAGGTTCAGATCCAAGGCGATGAAGTTCAGATCGCCATTCCACCGGTTCTCAGAGGACCGGCTTAACGTTGTGATGGAGCATGCGGCGAAGGAGCGGTTCACGGGTCACTGTCGGTCCCTTTCGGCGTCACTCCATCCGCCGGCAAAGAGGCTGCATTGACCTTTTTAAGTTCGAGATGCGCATGCCAGATGAAGTCTCGCTCGAACCATTGACCGCGCACCCCCTGATCGCGAAGCTGCACACGGATCTCGTAGATATCTCCCTCGACATGCTTGACTCGCCATTCGCCGAGGCGAACCCCCTGCCCGCGATCCTTCATGATACGGACATGCTCGTTCATGGCTTGCAGGATCGTCGGGTGTCCAATTGCCGGATGACCCTGCACCAAGGTCAATGCCTCAGCTTCTCGCTTGTCTCTCGACGGAGTTGTCGACGGGAGCGTGGTCCATGCATAGTAGAGTCCACCCAGCAGCAGGACTGCAGCGACTGCGTAGCGGATGAGGTGGATGCCGGGCGATCGAGAGAAGGTACTGCTGTCAGTCATGCCGGGGTGTTGTCGTCGTGTCGGAGACCAAGAGTCGAGGACCCTTGTTGACTGCACGGCATCTTAGGAAAGGCCTAGACGCCATGTCAATGCAGCGTCGAGAATTGGTCGCGAGATGAGTGCCGCTTGTCTGGTGAAAAGCCGGTGTGTTACAAGTACGAGCAAGCTTCAAGGCGGTCGGCACAACATGAGTACGGTGCATGAAGTTCTTTTTGTACGGTGATCTCCTCAATCCCTCACAACTCAAGCGGCGAGCCCCCGAACACAGATTTCTCTATCTCGCGACCCTGTCGGACCATACCGTCAAATTTTGCCGATGGTCGTCACAATGGCGGTGCGGACTCGTCAGTATCGTGCCTTCACCAGGCGAAAGGACCTGGGGCGGCGTGTTTGAAGTAACGGACGAAGACGTGAACATCATGGATCAGTTTGAGCAGGACGTGCCGCAAGGAGCGTACCGCCACCTCCAAGTCACCGTCTCGGCAGCGAGCGGAGAAAAAGAACTCGTCACCACCTACGCAGCAAACCCGATCGGGAAGTTTAAGCCCAAAGACCACTATCTGGACTGGGTGCTCAAAGGGCTCAAACAGTGGAAGTTTCCGGAGGAAGTGATCCAGGAGTGGGAGTCGTATCGGCCTCGCTAACGTGCCGTCGCGACATGTTCCATGTCGATTTTCTATTGAGGAGACTATGCCGAAACCAAAATATCATATTCTTGTCTGTACCAATTCCCGTCCCCCCGGCCACCCCAAACCGTCTTGCGGGTCGGCCGGTGCTGCGCAGCTGCTGATGGCCTTCAACATGGGACTGATGCAGCGATCCGTCCCACCCGGAGAAGTCCTCGTGAGCGCCACAGGTTGCCTCGGCCCCTGTGAGCAGGGCCCGACGGTCGTCGTCTATCCGGACAACACCTGGTATTCCAAGGTCACTGAGGCGGACGTCGTCACCATTCTTGATGAACATGTCGCGAAAGGAACACCGGCAGCGACGCTGAATCCGGATTCCGTGTGGAAATAACCTTCGTCATCGACGGTCCGTTTCGAACGGTCAGATGAGACTGCCGCTTGATTGCTCGACCTGATTACTGATAGCGTGTCCCTTAGCCCATGACCACACCAAGCCATCAGGAGCACAAGGACCATGCTCCCAGCTCAATCGGGTGCGTCGTCATCACTTGTAGCGATACCCGTACGCCTGAAACCGACAGCAGCGGACGACTGATTCAGAAATTGCTTGAAGGGCAAGGCCATAGTGTCGCCGCCTATCATATCGTCAGGGACGAGCCGGAGCAGATTCAGTTTCGGATCGCTCAAAGCACAGCCAATGAGGAAGTGCGGGTCATCATCGTCAACGGTGGCACAGGAATCTCGCGACGCGATTCGACCTTCGAGGCTCTGGACGGAATGTTACAAAAGCGGCTCGATGGATTCGGCGAAATCTTTCGGTTGCTCACCTATCAAGAGATCGGGCCATCAGCCATGATGAGCCGGGCCACTGCCGGCATTATCGACGGTCGCGTGCTTTTCTCCATCCCCGGCTCGGAAAACGCCGTCCGCCTCGCGATGGAAAAACTCATCCTTCCAGAGCTGGGCCACCTGGTCAGAGAACTCACAAAATAGGGTTGAGGACTGAGGGCCGCAAGATCGTCGGCTTTCATCTCAGTCCTCACCGCTCATTCCTGACTCAATCCTGAGTAATCTTCGGCTCCTCGTAGATCCCTTCTGTCGAAATCTTCGACTGAGCGTACCGCTTGTAATGCCGCAGCAGATCGCGCACGGAGACGACGCCGATGATCTCGTCGTTTTTGGTGACGCCCAGATGGCGCACACCCAATTCAGCCATCATGTCTTGGGCATCATCGACCGTCTCACTCCCCTCAATCGTGCAAATCGGCGCCGTCATGATTTTCTCGACCGTCAACTTGCCCAATGGTTTGCCGCTCGCGACCGCACGGCGCACGATATCGGTGTCCGTTACAATTCCGACCAATTGTTTGCCTTTTTTTACCAACAGCGATCCCACACGAGCCTGGCGCATTGTCCTGGCTGCACTGGCAATCGACATCTTCAGTCCGATGGACTTTGGACTCTTGTTCGCAATTTGACTAACTGTAGGCATTCCCTCCCCCTTTCATATTCATATTGTCGTAGTGGATTGCCGACGCTCGAACGCCGGCTTCGTTCGGTCCAGCGTAGATTATCATGAATGAGTGGAACGTGCGAGGTTGTTCGCTCACATGAGCCGGAGTGTTCGCCGCAAAGCTGCGGAGTAGGGGAAAGTAGGACATGCGTAGTGGCCAGCACTCAGGACTCAGCAGACGAGCACGATCTTACCGAAAAACTTCCGGCTGTTCATCAGTTCTTGTGCTGCACGGGCCTCCGACAGTGGAAACGTACGATCGATCACGGCGGTCAATCGTTTCCGGCCCATGAGTTCCGCCGCTTTCACAAGTTCAGCCCTCGTGCCCATATACGACCCCTTGATCGTGAGCTGACGGGAATAGAGATAACGAAGGTCCAGCTTGACGTCCCCACCGGTGGTCGCACCGCACGTGATCAACCGGCCGCCTTTTGCGAGCGACTCCAAACAGCTGTCCCATACCTCCGGTCCGATATGTTCGACAACCACATCGACGCCTCGCCCTTCCGTCAGCAATTTGATCCGCTCCGAGACCTTTTCCTTGGAGTGATCGATCACCGCATCGGCTCCCAAGACAACCGCTTTGGGAATCTTGTCATCGGAACCGACTGTGGTGATCACACGCGCACCCGCCAGCTTAGCCAACTGACCAGCCATCATCCCGACGCCGCTCCCCGCTCCCATCACGAGCACAGTTTCTCCAGACTGGAGCCCGGCCAGCGCAAACAGCATGTGCGACGCTGTGACGGAAACAAGTGGAAACGCGGCGGCCTGTTCGAAGGTCATATTCTCTGGTATCGGCAGCACATTCCGAAACGGAACCTTCACATACTCGGCATAGCCGCCATGCATCCTGGCTCCCAAAAGGTTGTACGTTCGGCACATATTGTCCCGCCCAGCCAAGCAGAACTCGCAATTCCAGCAACTGATACCGGGTGACACAAAGACTGGTGTTCCGACAGCGATGCCTTCGACATGGGTCCCCACTTGTTCAACAGTCCCGGCGACGTCCGATCCTCCCACATGGGGCAAGGGAACGGCATAGGCAGGACTCCCCTGCCTGACCCAAATATCGAGATGGTTCAGCGCGCAGGCCTTCACCCGAATCAACACGTCTTGCGGACCGATCTTCGGCATCGGCAGCTCTTCGTACAAGAGCTTGTCCGGCCCACCATGTTCGCGAAAAAGTACCACCTTCATTTCTTCATTTTCTCCACTACAACTTGAAATCGTGGGTGGCAGCGAGGTGGGTGCTCAACCGCCCGCAGCGGGGTCCCTACACCGGGCGGGGTGCGAGGACGGTTGAGCTCCTCGCTGACAGGTCCCACGATTTCAAAACTTCAACACTCCTTCCACCACCATCACACACTGCCCACCGACTTTCACACCTTGGATCACATCGTCATCCGACTCAACTTGCACCAGAATCCGGGATGGCCGGTCGATTTCGTAGCCCTGTTCAACAAGGATGTCCGTCCTCGGTCCAACTTCAACGACGCCGTTCTGAACCAGGTACGCTCCAAGTGCGCCGCCAGCGCTCCCCGTCGCAGGATCCTCCAAGATGCCGATTTTCGGAGCAAACATCCTCGCGTGGACAGATGCGAACGATTCAACCGTCACCGTCGTGAAGACCATAATCCCGTTGGCCCCAAACCGTTCGCAGACATTGGTGATGGCCGACGCATCAGGGTTGATCGACCGGACGGCCGTCAACGTTCGCACCGGCACGATCAAGACCGGTAAGCCGGTCGACACGACTTGGAGGGGCCATTTCATATCGGCGATCACGTGCTTCGGCAAGCCGAGAGCTCCACCGACCAAATACACATCGTCGATCGCGTCGATAGGATCGAGAAATTCCGGTTTGGGTTGAGACATAACGACCCGCACCACACGACTCTGTTCTGCATGCAATTCCACCGGGAATAGGCCGATATTACATTCCTGCATGACATGCGTCACTTGTTCCCGAGTAGAAACTTTCCCGAGCTGGGCCAACACGTAAAATGTGCCCAGTACCGGATGGCCGGCAAAGGGAATTTCCTGGGTCGGGGTAAAGATCCGCAACCGCGCAACTGCAGCAGGATCGGTCGGTGGTAAGACGAACACTGTTTCCGACAAATTCATCTCCCGCGCAATCTGTTGCAGCTCGTCGTCTGTCAGTCCATCCGCGTCGGGGAAAACCGCCACCGGGTTACCCCCGAACGGTTGAGAGGTAAAGACGTCGGCCTGGTAGAATTTGAGAGACCGTTGCTCAACCATGGTCACTCCCGAACTCGTCTGGATCGCACCACCTGAGAATCCATGCCATCAAAAACAATCGCCATTATTTGACAGGGCTCGTTATCTTTGGCAGACTCCGCCCATGAACCACATCACCGAACAGGATGTCGCCCATGCGTTGGACATTCTTGACCTCACGCTGCCCATCACCACCGAAGACCTGGAACGGGCGAAACGCGTCCAGCTCTACAACTGGAATCCCACGCGCTATGCCGGTCTCACCAACAATCCGAAGCAATACATGCAACAGTTTCAAAAAGCTGAAGACATGACTCGGACGATCGAAGCCGCCTATGCATTGATCTCTGCCGTGTTTATTCCCGACGAAGCCGAACGGTAATCCTCAACAACAATCTGCTCTCACGCCCGACATTTGACGCTTCCCACCTCAGCCGGTGTCGTGACTGGTTACACGTGACATTCCTTCGTCGCCTTGCGAATGCACAACCGGCCAGGTAATCAAGCCTGACACTCCGTCCGGTGATCCCACCGGCTGCGTCTGCTGAGCATAAATTTGCGGCAACCGGTTCGTCCCAAACTTCGAGATATAGAGAAAGACATGTTCGCGAGAGTTTACCCGCACGGCCCAGGGATGAAAATCGTTTTTATAGAATTCCTCGCAGAGCTGCATCGCGTCGAGGCAAGACAGTGTCTTCGGGTCATTCAAGGTGTAATAATAGTCCAGCGGCAGATCGTACTCCTCCTGCTTGTGGATCGTAATGCCGAATTTTTCCGGATGACGCACCATTGGGGTATGGCGGTAGGCCACGAAGTAGAAGAGTTCGAGGGAATGAATCACCGGCTGATGATCGAGGACAAACTGACGAGTTTCCATGGCCTCCTCAAACGTCTCACCGGGAAAGCCATAAAAGGCCATCACGTGGTTCCAAATCCCCGCCTTCGCTGCCATTTGGAGATTGCGTTCAATGACGCTTTTCCGAGCGTGCTTGTCCATGAGATTCAAGACCCGCTCGTTCGCCGATTCCATCCCATAATAGAGGGTGCAGCAGCCGGCCTTCGCCGCGAGATTCCAGGTGGCTTGATCTTGCAGAGTCTCTTCAAACCGAATGAGCGTCGTCCACTTGATCTTCACGTCTTGGTCCACTAGCAGCTGCGAAACTTTCTTGAAGAGTGCCGGTGGATAGGATTCATCGGAAAATAGAAAGTGTCGGCACTGGTACTTATCCCTTAGAGCCTTGATCTGGTCAACCACCCGCTGAGCCGCCATCCCCCGGTACTGATCGAAGTAACCCTGACCATGGTCGCAAAACGTACAGCGACCCCAATAGCAGCCGCGCGTCGCCAAGTAGGGAATGATCAGTTCCGGAACGAAGTAGCGATCCAGCGGCATGCCCTCAAAGTCCGGCAAGGGTAGCTCATTGGTCTTCTCGGTATACACTTCAGAATTCCGATGGAGACCTGACTCATCTCGATACATGAGGTTAGGAATAGAGGCGAGAGGCCGCTGCTCATTCAACGCTTCGATGAGCCACAGCAAGGCATGCTCCCCTTCATAGAGAATCGCCGAATCAAATACTTCCGCAAAGAACCTCTCATGGTTGATGAGGTCTTCTTGAAGCCGCGTGATGATGTTCCCACCCACCACGACATGGATTTGGGGAAACACCTCCTTGATCATCTTCGCGAAAGTCAGGCCCGCCAGGAGCTGCATCTGTGTCCCGATGGAGATCCCGACGACGTCCGGCTGTTCTCTCGCCACGTCCGGCATAACCAACTGATTGCAGAGATCCCGATAGACGTTCACCTGCTCATCTGCTAAACAGGCAAACACTTCTTTGGAGACACCGGGGCGATAGCCCAAATTGCTCTCCATCGGATAAAAGACGAGCGAGGCGGGATAGTAGGCGGCAGAGATATAGACCATCGTCTCCCGAAAAGTATTGAGCGCCCCCTCCAGCGTCTCGGCCTCATAGAAACGTTCGCCACGCACAATCAGTTTAGCCTCTTCAGCCCGATCCGCCAGATCGAACACATCGACGGCATCGGCCTGCTCCACGACGGCCACCTGGTCCACATCCCGTTCCGTGAGAAGCCCCGCTTTCTCCTTCGCGTGCAGCGCCTTGAGCTGCATACCCAGCCGGCCCTTCACCCAGATCAGAAATTCCATGCTGAAGAAGTGATCCCACATGCCGATGTTGATATCGCGCTGGATGACCGTATGGCCCGCCTCACGCAAGACGGCTGTGAGCGAGGGCAATGCTAAGTACGGTGCTGTCGGAACCCATTCAGGCGGGAACAGGAGCATCACCCTCGAAGTCTTGCGTATTCCCTTCGTCAGCGGCGCCAAACCGTCTATTTGGAGCAGTTCGCTCATTGGATCATCAATTTGACAGAATCTGTTGATCTGTTGGTTTCTGGACACTCAACAGTGTCAACAAATCATCAGATCAACAGACAGGCCCCACTCACATTTTTCCCGCTAACGTCGGCACCACTCCCGTAGTTTTGACGGCTTGATACTGAAGATCAGGCAGCTTTCCTAAACCAAACCTTGCGATATAAAGAAAGATATATTCCCGAATATAGAGACGCAAATCCCAGCCGGGATTGTGGTTCCGTTCGAACTGTTCAAATACTCGCTCGGCCTCTTCGATGCTCATGCCGTTTTTCACTGTGTAGTAGTAATCGAGCGCCAGATCCCAATCCGGATTCTTGTAGGCCGTCACGCCCCACTTCTCCGGATGTTTGGCCACCGGGTTGTGTCGGCCTAAGTCGAACGTCCCGAACCCCAACGAATGGACATGGTCCTTGTTCTGCTCAAGGAACTGCACCGACTGCCAGGCCTCTTCTTTCGTCTCACCGGGAAAACCGAAGAAGCCCATGCAGTGGTTCCAGATGCCCGCCTCCGCCGTCAGCTTCAGGTGCTTTGTCATGACCTCTGCCGTCGTCGCCTTGTCCATCAGTCGCAGCACACGCTCGACTCCCGATTCATACCCAAAGTGAAGATAGCGGCAGCCCGACTCCTTCGCATCCTGCCAAACGGCATCTTCCAACAGACTCTTCTCGAACCGCATATGAGTCGTCCAGAAAATCCCCATCCGGCTCTCAATTAACCCGCTCGTGAGCTTGCGGAACAAAGCCGGTGGATAGGACTCGTCGGTAAAGTGAAAATGTTTGGCGTCGTACTTGTCGCGCAGATAGGTGATGTCAGAGAGAATGTCCGGAATCTTCTTCGACCGATAGCCGGACGTATAGCCCTCACCATGGTCACAGAATTCGCAGCGCCCCCAGTAACATCCCCGCGTCGCCAGATAGGGAAGTATCCTCGTTGGCACAAAATACTTCTCGATCGGCAAGCCGTCGAAGTCCGGCGGCGGCAGTGTCGACAAATCCTCCGCATAACTCAGTGGAGAAACATGAATGCCCATCTCGTCCTTATAGATCGTGTTCGGCACATTGGCTAAACTCTGTTTAGCGCCGATCGCTTCGACCAGTTGCGTGAACGCCGTCTCCCCTTCGTAGACCACGGCGCTGTCAAAATACTGAAAAAGCGGTGAATCGCGCAGCACGTCGCGCAGGCGGGTCACCGTATTGCCGCCGATCGTAATATGAATGTCCGGAAAGTGCTGCTTGATGAGGGCACCAAAGGTCATGGTGGAGAACATCTGCTGCTGCAAGACAATCGAGATCCCGACCACGTCCGGCTGTTCCTGCTCGATCGCCGGCTTCACGAGCTGGTTGAACACATCCCGGTACACGTTGACCTGTTCATCCTGCACGGCATCCATCACTTCGGCGGAGACATACGGCTTGTACGATAGATTGGTTTCCATCGGCGGCATGCAGATCCGCGCCGGAGCATAGACCAGTGAAATGACCGAGGTGACCTCGCGAAAGATTTGTATCGCCCATTCTAATTTATCGATATCATAAAACTTTTCACTTCTGACGATATCCTTCGCTTCTTCCGCATCTCGAATGAGTTTCTCCATCCGTGGGCGCGTCACATCGCAGAGCGCCAGCTGCACATCCATCTCCCACTCGGCCAAGTCCCGCTTCTTCGCCAGCTTGCGAAGCCGATCCAATTGCTGCGGCACCCGACGCAAAACCTTCTTCAGAAAATCCTCGCTGAAGTACCAGTCCCACATTTCACAGTTGATGTCTTTTTGAATGACCGTATGACCGGCCTGGCGAAGAACGGCTGTGAGAGAGGGCAGACTGAGATAGGGTTCGGAGGGGTACCAGTCCGGTGGGAAGATCAGCATCACCTTCATCTTCCGGCCGCTGGCCTCAAAAGAGGTCCGGCGGTGAAGCTGAATCAGCTCCTTCGACGCCCGATTTCCTTTTGAATACTCGGCTTTCATTCAGCCTATCCTGCTCGCTTTAAACTCCTAAATGACTGGAAAGCCAATAAGTTACGCGCAAAATAGAATATTGTACGGGGGCTGAAGAACGATATGCAAGGGCGGGAGGGAATACGGGGCAACCAGATACTTTCCCCTGCTCGCTGACCGCGCACACAGGGGCAGATCAGACTTTCAGACCTTGGGAGGTGCTCGGTCAATGCGCGCAATTAGGAAAGCACCTGATTGCCCCGCATATAGAGCGGAGAAGAGTCCTCGCTGAGGCCCCACGGTGAAGCTGTGGTCCCTCAATGCGCGCAGTAAAGGATCATCTGACCACTCCTTACGTAAAAAAGAAGAGGAGCCGTGTAATCAAAGCAGCTGACTATCACATGAGCTATCAAATTATACGGTGCGGGAGAAGCTAGGGATTGGTCAGCATTTTTAGGATGCGTTTTGCGAGATGTTCATTAATCTCGGTGTGGCGGGGAATAGGCTGGGAAACTTTCGTGACGGGATTGTGATACCAATCGTGCTTTCCGCCATGACGAACGAGCACGCAACCGTTGGTTTCGAGCTGCCGGATCAGGTCTTTTCGCTTCACTGAAGTGTGAGCTCTGCCAGCTTGCGCACTCCGGGAATTTCACCGCTGGTGAGATCGTAATACAGATCGCGAAGGTGGGCTTGCAGGTCTTCGAGAGACTCCCCTTGGGTCCAGTAATCGGGATATTCTTGCAGGTAGCCGAGCCAGTGGTTTTCATCCTGCCAATAGATGTATTTGATCGATTCCATTTCGGTATTATAGCCGGACTCCGAAAGCCTGGAAAGTGGAGAAACTGATTCTAAATGGGATGATGGACCCAAAAAATGAGAAAAGCTTACAATGCCTCCGTTTTGGGCTATTTGACGGGCCACGATGCATGGTATCGGCCTAACTCCGATGGAAACCGTCCTCGATACGTCAAGCGCGTGGAGATCCGGAACCTCGTGACAGCCATCGTCAATCGATTGGTGCAGGGCTAACATGGCACCCATTCACGAGCACGAGCAATTAGCCGCAGGACGATGGCACACCCTCTCGCTCGTGGAGCAACTGGCCAATGTCGGGAGCGACGTGGCACGCGCCGCCCGTTGGTATGGAAAGGATCCGCAGCGCTGCGAGCAGGTGTTCGATCGTGCTCTAGAATTATTGGATTTGACGATCGCGGATGAGCGGTGGAAAGGCCGGCGCAAAGAACTGACCCGCGCGCGGGAGCTGCTCTGCGATGCGATGTTCAGAGGGAACACCTACGGCAGCGATTTAGCTTCTCTCGACCGTTATTTCTTTCACTTCGCCATGGCGGCTCGAGTTGGCCGATAGCGCGATCGATTGATTGAAACCTAACGTCCAAGTCGGCACGTGCGCGGCTTCAGCGGCAACGGGAACAGTCGTCGTGACCCCCGACTTCCGTCTGGACGATAAGTGGGCCGAGCTTCGTCACCTGCCGCTGTCGCTAGGCTTCATGGGCGCCTGGAGCATGCCGATCAATTCCGTGGCTGGAACCAGCCTCGGCACCTTTGGGACCTATTTCGCGACCGCCGCACCCCTACCGCGGAAGAAAGGCGCGGCGTTGAGCATCTGGCTACCGCGGCGGCACTTGTGCAGGCCGAAGCCTGGCCGACTTCCTTTAGATACATCCCTGAAATAGTCGCTTTGCCTTTCTATAGCTTACGGGCTTTCGAGATCTGCCGATGGCAGCGATACAGTTAGTTAACGCCCGATCCCATCCGCCTATTCGTCCCTCATACCGGTCTATTTCGTTCCTCCCTAGACCGAGAGCAGGAGTGCAAGAGAGGGAAAGCGTAAGAGCTGCACAGTAAACCAACAACCTGCAAGTCCCGATCAATACAATTGAACGGTTCGAATAGACCTAAGCCCCCTCAAAAAAGTAATATGCCGCTCAACCCTCGTCTTACCTGAAGCTAGATGGAACCAGAAGGAAGTTCAGCCCCAAATACGTCGCCCCGTGCCCAGAATAGTTGTCCTTCCTGGAATCCTCAGCGTATCGAGCTGAGGACCTGGCTAGGAAACAAGTCACCAGGCCTAGCAGAGTTATACGAGGGCGCGGTAATAATGCTTTGCGAAAATCAGCTACCAGGGAGGGTCAGATTTATCGCGCATGCCATTCGAGAAATTGGCAATCGATTGCCTGACTACTGGGCAGGGCAAGAAGACAATACTGCAAATCTTCAGTATGTAAATCGCTTGGACGAACTTTCACCTCTATGGAAAGATCATCGGAGCGTCGTCTCAGCGATTACCTCATTAGCTACAGCAAATGGATCAACGCCTGCTGATCCGGTGCCAATTCCCACTCAACTTTACGATAAACTGAGTAAGTTGATGGATGATCATTCACGCACTCGAGAAAAACCCTATGACAAGGCGAGAAGGCTATTCAATGCTATTGCCCCAGAGGACGACAAACACGGCCAGGGAGTTCGTCCGGCACTTTTGGAATATGTCAGAATTGTTAGTTGGGCTGTAGGGAAATGTCATGGTGCCGGAAAAGCCGATGCCGATTATGACTGGCCAGAAATCATTCACAATTTTGAAATATTTGAGTCCTGTCTAATGTCGATTGGTAGAGCGTTCTATGTCACGATTGAGTCGCTTGATGAAATCCTGGAAGACACCAACATCTGAACAAGTAGATAGGGCGGTTTCGATGCTCTGCCGAACTGAGCAGAGCCGTTATTTCCTCGATCGCCTTAACAATCCACATTGGATACGGCCACTAAAAGAGAAAGGAGTATTTAACAGGCCACCTCAACTAGAATCCGATGGCAACAGAATTCGAATACCTCCGTGGCCAGCATCTGAGTACCTTGCACGAGTTGCCGGAGACGCTACGGATCCTTCTGTCGTCATGGACACAATTCTCAGTGTCCCTGAAACTGAAAACTCTAGAGTCCGAGCAGATCTCATTAAGGCAGCTATGAAGTTGCCGGGAAGCGATGCCGCACGCCTAGCTCAGAATGCCATTGCATGGATTGATACCCCGTACAACCTCTCACTCCATGAAACCATTGGCAGATACATAAGCTATCTGGCTTCATCAAACGAAGTTGATAGAGCGCTTCAAATTGCGCGCGCTCTGCTAGCCATTACCCCCAGACCAAAGACTGATAGGGATGCTGACGAAGAGAAAGATCGTATTGATTCGACAAAACCAGAAACTAGAGTTTCTTTTTCTGATTATCGCTCTATTCTTGAAGACAATCTTGCCAATCTTACTGAAAAGGCCGGAGACGCTACTATCGAGCTCTTATGTCAGCTGCTGGCCGCCTACCTCAAGGCATCGCCTGATTCAGATGACGAATATTCGTATATTTGGCGACCTGCCATTGAGAGCCATGAACAGAATCATGACGACACAGTTCGGGAGCTATTGATCTCTGCCATACGAGACTCAGCAGAGAGCTTGTTGCGGGACCATTCAACTGAGCTTCGTGCAATTCTTAAACTGCTTCGAGGAACAAGAATATCGGATGATTTGCCCGCAAAGCCGAGCAACATCATCGAGAGACTTTGCTTACACCTTATGAGGCTTTTCCCAACAGGAAATGAATCGGAGGTTGCTCACGCCCTCACAAACGAGGCGTTTTTCGAGGACCACCGATTGCGCCATGAGTACGCTCTTCTTCTGAAAGAACGATTCAAAGACCTCAGTCAAGCCGATCAAAACACAATACTGACATGGATAGACACCGGGCCTTCTGACATCGAAGAACGTGCTGCTTACTGGTCGAAGGAAACGGGCCAGCCCCCATCAGCTGAAGAAATAGCCAGTTACAAAACGCACTGGCAGCTGAAACAGCTTGTGCTTATACACGATTCTTTGCCTGAACCGTGGGCAGCAACATATGCGCACATAACATCAGAAATACCGGCCCCAGAGCATCCGGAATTTGAATCATATATGACCTCTGGATATGTTGGTCATGCCAGCCCTCGAACACTCGAAGACCTCAAGTCAATGCCTCCGTCTAAGCTTCGAGAATTTCTGAAAGGTTGGACACCGGAACCAAGAGGATCAAGGCAAGGCCCATCTCGAGCTGGCTTGGGAAAGATCATTGAAGAGATGGTGAGTCTTGAACCTACGAAATACATTGATGGCGTGGAAATATTCTATGGACTTGACCCCACATATGTGAGGTCCTTTCTAGAAGGAATTGGTCAAGCACTAGGCAACGGTACGCTGTTTCCGTGGACACCTGTATTGGACCTTTGTCATTGGGCAGTTAATCAGAATCGAACCATTCGAGACAGGATAGTCGATAAGTGGTCAGCAGATACCGATTGGGGGTGGACTAGAGCCAGGATTGCTCGCTTGCTGAGTGCGGGATTCAATGGCGGCCCGAATACCCTTCGTATCGAAACTCGCGCAAGAGTCTGGAGCGTCCTTTCAGCGTTAACAGAGGATCCTGACCCAACGACAGAAGACGAAGCCAACCGGAGTCAACACAACGAAGGACACCATCTACAGCACGCCATAAATACAGTTCGAGGGAAAGCGATGGAAGCTGTAATTGAATATGGCTTGTGGGTTAGGAGGTGTTTAGAGGCCGACAATACAGCACAAAAACTCCCGTCCTCTTTTACGGTCATGCCGGAAGTCAGGGAAGTCCTAGACAAACACCTAGAGTATGAGAACGATCATAGTCTAGCCATTCGAGCAGTATATGGGACATGGTTTCCTTGGCTGGCACTTTTAGATCGAGAGTGGGCAACCAATGCAGTATCAAAAATCTTTCCTCCAGACAATGCGGATAGTTGGAACGCTGCATGGGAAGCCTACATCCTATACCGTGAGCCATACAACGACGTATTACCTCTTCTCACTCCAACATACAGACACGCAATCACAAAACTGCGTTCTTTAACAAAAACACATGAGATCGTCCCAAAGATACACTCACACCTCGCCCAACATCTAATGGTCTTCTATTGGCGAGGGTTGCTTGAAATAGAACCCAGTGGCTTAATTGCTGAATTCTTTGCTTGTGCCGATGATGGCGCTCGCGCTGATGCTCTCAAATTCTTAGGTCGTAGTGCTAAACATATGAATGAAGATATATCGCCAGAACTGCCTAACAGACTTTTAGCAATGTGGAATTGGAGATTCAGCGAGATCAATCAAAACCCCGCTTCATCTTTGAAGGAAGCAAGTGCCTTTGGATGGTGGTTTGGCTCTGGAAAGTTTGACTTCACCTGGTCGACAAAACAACTGATTAATGTTCTAAGGATAACTGGTGGCAAAGTCGATCCAGATTACTTGGTGATGGAACAGCTTGTAAGTCTGCCATCAGAAATGTCGAAAGAAACTATTGAGTGCGCTTTCCTTATGGTCGAGGGTGACAAGGAAGGATGGGATATCCATAGCTGGACCAAAGAACTGCGACACATCCTTGGAATCGGATCCACAAGCAAGAACCCAGAGGTACAAAAACAAGCTTCCGTGCTGATTAATCGGCTTGGGGAGCGCGGCTACCTGACCTTTCGAGACTTGCTCCCAAGGAATTAAAGAGAACGGGAAAAGCGAGGGTAAACAGAACAAAAATAAAAGGGGTCGCCCATCTCGAAGGCTCCGGTCAAGCGGCATAGGACCTCGTGCCCTTCGTATTCTGCAAACGGGGCGAAGGATGAGACGATGACATCTCCCCTCGCCCTTCCGTCGCGGGACCCCGTCGCATCCCGGTTGTCCTCGTCATCAGGGTCAGCTCTGATCTGAGCCGCCCCAGTCACCCATCAGGATCACGGCACAGGAGCGAGCCTCATGGAGGATCGACTCCAGCCCCTGGCACGTCGTGCCCCAGACCACCGTCGGTTCCCGGTCACGTCCACCGGATATACGCACAGGATGTCTGGCGACCAGCGGGCTGGTGCCATCCCCGTTCTGGCTCATGACCGAGGCGTCTCAGTCCCCCACGCCTGTGGCGAGGGAGTTGAAGGGGGAAGCCCGGGGCGAATCGGGAGTGCGGGGGCAGACCCCAACCCCTTTGCGAGCTCCCAGCTCCCCCCAGTTCTGCCGCGCCGAGCCGAAGGCGCGGGCCAGATCGAAGGGCACCTGCTCGCGCAACAGGTGAGAGCAGGCGCGTGCGAGTTTATGCGCCACCGCTTTCAGTGCTACGAGGGGATGCGTCCGTGCCTGCTTCCGCTGATCATACGTGCGCATCACCGCCTCATCGCGAATCGCGAAGTGGGCGGCCTCGATGAAGGCCCAGCTCAAATATTTGTTGCCCTTCTTGGTGTTGCCGGTCCCTTTGCGCTTGCCGTTGCTCACGTGCTCGCTGCCGACGCAGCGACAGTAGGAGGCGAAGTGCCCGACGGTCGCAAACCGCCGCAAGTCGCCGACTTCCAAGAGAATCGTGCTGGCCAAGATCGGCCCGATGCCAGGAACGGTCTGTAAGAGCGCATAGCCCGGCTGCGTCCTTCCCGCCTCCCGGACCGTACCCTCGATCGTGCGAATCTCCTGCTCCAGACACTCCAGCACCACCAACGAACTCATGACCGTCTGCACGTGTGCGGGAAACGGGACGAGAGCCCGGACGCCCTCCGGGGTGAGCTGTCGGAGCCGGAGGAGAGAGAGCCGTGTCCCGGTTAATCGTGTGAGGAGACTTTGCAGACTGAGGACCACCATGGTCTTGTGCCGGACCAGTTGGCTGCGTTTGCGGAGCAAATCGCGGACGGCCCGTTCGGCTTTCGGATAAATATAGCCGGTGGGAAGCAAGCCCAGACGGAGCAGATGGGCTAACCACTGTGCATCATGCTGATCGTCGGCATGCTTGAGCCCACTGTACTGCGGCAGGGCTGGCGCATGGGCGAGGTGGACCCGGTAGCCGGCCTCCATGAGCCCGTCGACCAACCAGTACCAATTATAGGTAGATTCGACGACCACGCCCTGCACCGTAGTCCGATACGGCTCCAGTGCTGTGAGGATCAGCGCGAGGTTATTGCGCAGCCGCTTCTGATAGAGCACGCGGTCGTCGTCATCGAGGATCACCACAACGCTGTTCGTCGCATGCAAATCGATTCCCGCATAAGATCTCATCGCAACCTCCTCGGTGTAGGTGGAGAAGAGCCGCCGCGTCTTGCACGACGCAGACTCTATACTCCACATGAGGAGCCTTCGAGATGATCATCGGAAGTCTTTTCTTGACGGAGGTACAACGCCTTCGTTAGAAACTCTGGCATGCCTCGCTGTGTCCCAATTGGCTGCTGGAACCCTCGCCTACCACGTCCTGAATCTCCGGGTTGGGCGACTACTCTTGCACCCATAGCCCAATGGATAGAGCACTAGACTACGGATCTGGGGGTTACAGCTGCACTGTCAAGAAAGGGCTCCTGGCGGTGATGGACTAAAAGTGTGTTGCTGGTAGCACAGCCCGGTTGCGCACTGCGTTCGGGACCCAGGGGTTTGAGGTTCAAATCCTCTTTTCGGTAGCGCAGCCCGGTAGCGCGCCTGCTTTGGGAGCGGGATGTCGGAGGTTCAAATCGCCCCGCCCCACCATCAGACAATAATAAATGGACATGGGCCGCCCGCGCTTTGTGAGATGTAGAAGAACATTGCGACACGGTTTGGAATGGAATCCACGTTACGACCACGCGGACGACCGAAGGGCTCTTAGCCAAAGTTTCCCTCCCCCTCCGCTCTACTGGCTATTGCCGATTGACATACCTACGCGGGATAATGTGTGTCTGAACGAACAACGCACAGTGAACCCATCACGGTAAAAGACAAAGCGATCTGTTCCCATTTTCTTTCTGAGGGGGAAGCGATTGGTCTCATTGATGGGAAGACGGAGCGTCGATCAGTCATGAATCTGAAGGTGGATGATCAGCGGGCTGCGCCTCGAGTTGGTGTGCAGTTTCACGCCATGGTGTCGGGCTCCGCACAGTCCGAAGGGACGGGCATCATCCTCGATCTCTCAAGGAGCGGGTGCCGGCTGGAAAGCCCGCTCCTCATGTTGCCTGGCCTCTCGTTGGAACTGAGCCGACATAAAAAGGGTCGGGAGTCTTTTTATGACAGAGTTGCCTCGATTTCGTTAGAAGATCCACCATGCCTCGCCGTCCCCGATTGCCTGCTGGAAGCCTTGCCTACCACGTCCTGAATCGCCGGGTTGGCGGCTGCCGTTGTTTGAGAAGGCTCCCGATTATCTCGCCTTTGAGAAGATTTTCGCTGAAGCTCATGGAATCCACGTTACAGCCACCTAGACGGCCTAATGCGCAGGCGCACGCCTGGCGGCTCGGGCCAGGCAGTGTCTGCTTTCAGCTCTGGAAAATATGGGGCACGATTGCCATAGCGGATGCGCTTCAAATACCGCTGGGAAGAAGGAAACTGGCTGATGCGATTTCGTTCGTGTGATTTCGAGGCATCAACATTCTTGGAATCTTCTGGCTTATAGCGGTAGACCAGTACGTTGCCTTTATCATCGTGGGTCTGGCAAATCAGCCAACTGAAGATCCGTGCGGAATCTGTAGGGTCCTGGATGCGACTTTCAGCCGTCTTGCCGTACCAGGTGGTGACATTATCTTTGGAGATGGAGCGCCAAAAGACATCGGTTGGCTTGTTCTTGTTCGTCCAGCGCTCAATACAGGCGAAGAGTCCTTCGATGCGAGGTCGGTAGCGGCTGATGCGATAGACCTGACTACCGACGATTCTGTCGGGGATAACTTCCGGCTCCCATTTTCCGGCCGCATTCTTAATCAGAGTTGGAACGAGATCTTCCGAAACGGAGAGAATGAAGACATCCGAGTCTTCGGCGTCCTCATATTTGGGCAGACCTTTGTCGGTTTTTCGGGTGATAGCCGGAAGAGACAGACTCCACCCAAATCCGAATGGGCCGTTGCCTGCGCACGAATCGTAAGAGAGTGAAAGTTGCGGTCCAAATCCCGAACGGCCTGGCGAGGTGGCGATGGGAACGGTCATCGAGCCGGTTCCCGTGACCGGATTCGCGGCGAACTTCTCTCCCATCTTTGGGAAGTGAGATGGACGGTGCTGAGATGAGAAATGGTTTTTCCTGCTGATTTGGATAGGCTTTGTGAACGAACCCGGGAAGATCACGAACGTGGTGTACCTATGGTCGGCCTGAATCGAAAACGATTCAGTGGCAGACTACATGCTGGACGGCAAATCTCAGTAGCATGCGCTTGGGCCAGCCACACGTTCAGACAATTGACAAGTGCCACTTAGCAGTTTATCCTTCGTTGTGTGATCCAGGGCTTCCGGCACAAGGGTTTGAAACGGCTGTTTGAGGACGGCGACCGCAAGGGGATTCGGGCTGAGTATCTTGAGAAGATCGAAAATATTCTTGCCGTCCTGAACCGAGCCCGAGTACCGGAGGATATGAATCTCCCCGGCTTTCGGCTCCACCCGCTGAAGGGCGACTTAAAGAGCTTCTATGCCGTGACGGTCCGGGCGAATTACCGCGTGATCTTTCGGTTTGAAAACGGTCATGCGTACGACGTGGATTTTCTGGACTATCATTAGGAGGATATACCCATGCTGATGAAACATCCCCCACATCCAGGACGGATTGTCCGGCAGGAGTGCATCGAGCCTCTTGGGATCACCGTCACCGACGCGGCCAGGCATTTGCGCGTAACGCGGCAGGCGCTTAACAACCTCGTCAACGGGCGGGCGGGTATTTCTCCTGATATGGCCATCCGGCTGTCCAAGGCGTTTGGCAGCAGCCCTGAAGTTTGGCTTGGCCTCCAGCTCGACTACGACCTTGCTCAAGCCACCAAGCGAGCGGCCAATCTAAAAATCTCCCGCCTCGATCCACGGGACATCTCTCCTGCGGCTTAGCAGGGGCTGTTCAGCGCACAGCTACGACACCACCAACCTCACCAGCCAGCATCAGCACTTCCGTTTCACCGGGACCCAGGTCATGGTGGAACGACATCGTGGCGGCGGCGGTTGGAGAACACACCGTCAGCTTGGGCGGCAGCCCCTGAAGACAATTGCCCCAACTCGAACAGCTTGACAGCTCCAGCCATGCGCAACGCTTCCCCCATTCCCTCTGGAGACAGTTTCAGAGCCAGCAAGGTATCATCGGGTATATCCAGCATAATTCGGCTCGTACATGCCCTCCCCTTATGCAGGTAGTATAGCAAGTTCCCCGAGTGCTAACCGATTATTCAATCTGCCGAAACAACAGAGCCCGGCTCGAGCAGCTGTCCTGCTACCGGCAAAACTGGTCGGCAAGCTCGCCGGGTTTGAAGACACCTCGCTCGGTGATGATGGCGGTAATGAGTTCGGCCGGGGTCACGTCGAAGGCGGGGTTGTAGACCAGCACATCTTTGGGTGCGACCGGATGGCTTCCGTGGATAGTGGTCACCTCTGATGGATTTCGCTGTTCGATCGGAATATCAGCCCCCGATTTTGTTTTGAGGTCAATGGTCGAATAGGGGGCCGCGACATAGAAAGGAATGTTGTGCGCTCTCGCCAAAACCGCCACGGAATAAGTCCCGATCTTATTGGCTACGTCTCCGTTCTCGGCGATTCGATCGGCGCCGACGACGCAGAGATGAATCTTTCCTTGCCTCATGAGTGAGCCGGCCATGTTGTCCGTGATCAGCGTGACGGGAATATGATCCTGCATGAGTTCCCACGCCGTGAGACGGGAACCTTGAAGCACAGGACGAGTTTCATCAGCAATCACATTGATTTTCTTGCCTTGCTCCCATGCTGATCTGATCACTCCAAGGGCAGTCCCATACCCTGCCGTGGCGAGTGAGCCCGCGTTGCAGTGGGTCAAGACCGTCTGCCCGTTGCGGATCAACTCTGCTCCATGGCGCCCGATAGTCTTACAGAGATTAATGTCTTCTTCAAGTATCGCTTGAGATTCTGCGATAAGAGCCTGCTTGATCACTGGGACCGGTTGAGCCCGCAACGACTCCAGTTTTTGCCTCATTCGTTCGATCGCCCAGAACAGATTCACGGCGGTCGGTCTGGTCACCGCGAGTTCATCGCAGATCCTAAAGACTGTCGGTGCGAAGGAAGAATACTCAGTCGCATTGATCGCCTGTGCACCCAAGGCAACACCCATGGCTGCTGTCACACCGATCGCCGGCGCGCCACGAACTTTCAGAGTACGGATCGCTTCCGCGACAGTCTGGTAGTCCCGACAGTCGAGGAATTCCACTACTTCTGGGAGCCGGCGTTGATCGAGTAGGCGAACGGCGCCGTCCTTCCATTCAACCGTGGGAACCATGGGGAGATCTTCTAGCGGGAATAGAGAAGGAGTGCAAGTCCTATCTGCGGCGGCCGCTGATTTCGAGCACAGTAATCATCGCGGCAATCAAGCCGGCCTGAATGAGGAGCAGCACCGCTTCCATTGTCCCGGCATGTCGGAGCGCTAAGGCCGCCAGCCCGAGACAGATCGTGAAGAGAAAAATCATGGCGACGCTGGCTTGTCGGGAACCTAAGGCGCGCTCGAGACGATGATGCAGGTGGTCCTTGCCGACATAGTCCAGCCACGCTTTCACAGATTTGACCTTTCCCGTCGCAACCCGTTCGACAGTGATGTGGACCATGTCGTAGATCAGGACTCCGAAGATCAGCAATGGATTGCTGAAGGACACGATCGGGCTTGAATCCGCCCAGCTGCCCTTCACCGCCAGACAGGCCAGCGTGAATCCAATGAAAGTCGAACCGCCATCGCCCAAAAAAATGACGGCCGGACGTCTGCCGCGAAAATTATACGGCAGAAACCCGAGACCAGCTCCGATCATGGCGATCGCAAGCCAGCCTAACCCTGCCTGATCGGTTTCAAACGAAACGACGCCCATGAACCCGGCCATGAGTACCGCTAAACCTGTAGCCAATCCATCCATGCCGTCGAAAAAATTGAAGGCGTTCGTAATGCCGACGATCCAAAAAAGCGTCAGAACAATGTTGGCCGCATCTCCGGGGAGTCCGGGCGAAAACAGTGTCAAGATTTTTCCCGAGGCAATCACGATACCCGCCGCCAGCAATTGTCCACACAGTTTTGCCGAGGCCGGCAGCTCTCGAATGTCATCGATGACGCCGATAATCAACAGAAGCGAGCCGGCCACCAGGATGGCAACCATCCAATCGGGTATGATGGAATTCAACAGCAACGATCCGAGGAAGCCGGCATAGAGAGCTAGACCGCCGAGCCGTGGAGTGGGATAGACATGAATCTTACGATCAACAGGAATATCGACAAGGTTCCATCGATGGCCGATCCTGACCATCAGCGGGGTCATGGCTCCGGTACCAAGAAACGCAAAGAGAAAGATATGTAACCATCGCAAGCCTTCAAGCTGAAAGAGTTCTCGAACAGAGGGAATAGCCAAAGCGATGGCCCCGGCTGTTGCTCCGGATACAACCGGCGTAATCCAACGCCACGTCGTGGCATAGAATGGATGAGCCAGTTCCGTTTCGAGCGTCTTCATGACCACTCCGAACGCAGCGCGACCTGCACCTGGGCCACATCTTCGTCCGTGAGCGACGGGAACAGGGGGATCGAGAGCGCGGTACGCTCCGCTTCTTCCGAAGCAGGAAAGCCGCCCAACTCCAAATAGCGATGGAGCGACCGGAACACCGGCTTCCGACATTGAACCCCGCGGCCTTCAAATCGTGCGATCACACTGCTCACACCGTCCACTTGGTCGTGCAGGTCCGGCATGCGCACCACGAACCGGTAGTACACGTGCGTGCGTCCGGCCGGTACGATCGGCTGCACAAGTCCGGCACCATCCAGCCTCGATCGGTATTCATCCGCGATACAGTTTCGTCGTTCGAGGAAAAATGCCAGGCGATTCAGTTGCGCCAAGCCGATCGCAGCTTGGAGATCGGTCATCTTTACATTCGTCGCTCCCGGGCGGAGAGACGGCGCCTCGTCGTATTCCCTCAGTGTGCGAACTCGTTCCAACAAACTTTCATCGCGGGACAACACCATCCCTCCTTCACCTGTACAGAGTAGCTTTGTCGCATAAAACGAGCAAATAGTTAACAGACCGACTGACCCCGCGACTCTTCTCTGTTCCATCGCGCCCAGTGTCTGCGCACAGTCTTCGATGATCGGCACTCCCAACCGTTCAAGAGCCGTCAGATCAGCGGGAAGACCGAACAGATGAGGGACGATCATGGCCTTGGTCCTCGATGTGAGGGCCTGTCGCGCAGCTTCCGGATCGATCGCAAAAGTCTCCAAATCGATATCGACTACTCGCGGGATTGCTCCGACACGCTGGATGGCCACCAGCGGTGCGGCACAGACATAACTTGGAAGTACGACCTCATCGCCTGGTCCGATTCCCAATGCTCGAAGTGCAACTTCCAGCGCCGCTGTTCCGGAGCTTACGGCGACTCCGCCGACCAGGCCAAGATAGGCCGCCATCCCACGCTCAAACTGCTCGACCATACCTCCTTGGGTCAGCCGGCGAGATCGCAATACTTCGATCGCCGCCTGGAGTTCATCAGTTTCGATAAAGGGTCGTGAGTGAGGAACCATCGTGGCAACCGTCGTCATACGCCGATATTTATGAACAATCGCAAGGGCAAAAAGCCTTCGGCGGTTTTCACCCGACCCTGGATCCCGCGAAAATGTGCCGACGACCTCACGAGGTCCGCGATGCCTATCCCTTCGATATTGGTTTTCATCACTTGGGAGGCATGCGCTTCCAATGCCTGAATTTTTCGGTCCAATGCTTGCTGGATGTCCACAAAAACCGTGGGTGCGAAGTTCTGCGTGGTTGGTCCTTCATAAAACAGCACGTTTTTGGTGTAACGCGTGGCGGTAATCGTGCTCATCGCCAAATGCCGGTGGTCTTGATGGGTATCGTCATGGTAGTGAACGAAGATGAAATGCGGCTCGATCTTTCGCACGATCTCCTCGACTGTTTGGATCAGGTCTCGTCCAAGGGGAACTTCCGTGTCTTGGTACCCTCCCCAGAACACTTCTTCGGCTTGAAGGAGTTTGGCTGACAGCTCTTGCTCTCTCCTGCGAACCGAGACATTGCCGCCCGCTCCGCCCTGTGTCATGACCATCAGAAAAATGCGATGGCCATTCTCCGCATACTTGATCAATGTTCCGCCACACCCCACTTCGATATCGTCAGGATGGGCTCCGAGTGCAAGAATGCGCATCGGTTCTTTGACGTTGGGGCTCTTCATACCTGATCCTCCTACACACTCGTCAGAGAACGATCCATCGAGCGCGTTCGGCGTAACGTCGAGAGCGCGTCGGGTCCTTGCATCAATAAGAGATCCAGTGCGGACAGATTCGGCTCAAACGGCTCGTACGCCTGGCGATAGCTGGGATGCTGGAACACCTGTATTTCAAGCCGTACGCCTGAGGATTCGAATCGCGTCTTATCCATGTAGTGCTCAGCGCCCGGTCCGGCAAGATACCCTGTGGCGCCGACCGCCCGACAGAGATCGATCAACCGGTCGGTCGGCTCGTCGCGAGCCGCGTATTCAGCGGCGCTACGGACCGGTGTGGTGATTCCATAGGCATCGAGCAACCATTGCACGGTCGCCTTGTTGAGATCACTCAGCCTAGACCAGGGTCGAGCGTACAGTTTCCGCAACTCAGAAAGATACCGGTCTCGATATGGTGCCCGAGCATAATGTATATCCAGCGCTCGGAGGTGCTGAGTTTTCCATGCGGTGGTCGGGTTAATCAGGACTTCGTCGATACGTTGGCCAAAATGTTGCAGTACCGGAACCGTTAACCACTGCCATCCCTTGGCGGTCCTGATACGATTTCGATTTTGCCATTCGTTCTTCTTGAACTGGACGGTATCCAACATGATGAACGCATCGGCCTGATCGATTTTGTCGAGATACCCAAGCCACGGCAGGAATTGCGGTTGGTGAATGGTCACGCGCATGCGTTACTCCGGCTTTCAGCTTGTTGCGGTCCGTCCGTGAGCGATGGCTCCTGGGCGAAGGGCCATTCGCCGAGATACGTTTGTGTTTGAGCCGTCCGTCGGTGAGACATAGATCGGATTGGTCAGTAACTCCCCTCCCTTGCCGACTACTTCCACTCGATAATTCATCCACTCTTCCTGCTGTGCCACACGATCCGCGAGCTCTATCCGCAAGGGAGTCTGGCCTTCGATCTGTCTGATGACCTGACCGGATCGGATGACACGAAGCTTTGCCGAATATGGCTTTCCATCAATGGCGGACACTCCGACACGGACGATGATGTCGCCGTTCCCACTTCTGCGAAGAGTCTCCCCGATTCCAGCGGACTGCTCGTTGTTCAACAGGCGAAACTCGTCGAGCCGAAGCAGAATATTCTGGTCACCTCTCGCGACCGCATAGGTTCGACCACTCTTGAGCGCAGTCATGACGCCGGCTACGGCTCGCTCGGGTGTCTGGATGATCGTGTACACCCGATCCAAATCCTTTCCAGCATCCGTAGTTCCATGGAATGCCACCTCCCCGATCACGGTGGGAAACATGTCCTGATCGTATACCGACCTTGATCTCAGCAGTTGGTCCCATACGCCACCCGGCGCTATCACTCGCCTGACGTCCTGGTACAATCCGCCGAATCCTGTATAGCCTCGTGTCAAGACTAACGCTTCGGGGTGGGGTTCAGTCTTGATCGTAATGGTTCCCAGCGGACCGAATGAATGCCGGCTGAAATCACGGGCCTCTGTCATCGACCAAAACACCAACGCGCCCCGTTCAACCGCCCGATCAATCAAGGCTTGATAAGGCCGGTAGCCGACATTTCCGTCGTGCGCGCTGTAAACAGGCGTCTTCATCGGCCACGCATTCATCATCATAACAATACAGGTGATCACGAGGACGATGACGAGAACGGGTCGGCGAGATGAGGACCCTCTCCAATCAGAGCATCGCGAGTCTTGAGGTTTCCACAACCAGACTGCGGGAACCAACAGAAGCAGTGGGAGTCCATTGACCACGCTCTGCCAACCCCATACAAACGAGCAAGAATTCCCCCGAGCCGGAAGATGCTCGTAATCCTCGGCCTTTTCCAGCCCGATGACGAGGAGATTCCGCTGGGCGTTGTGCATGGTGAGATCCCCGTGCAACAGCGAACCGGTCCAGTAATAATGTGGCGCGACCTCGACCCCTGGAATAATGATCAGATTTGGATGGCGGTGCTGCACTGCGCGAACCTCATCGAGAAATCGTTGTACGCCGTACTCCATGATCGAGGGAAATGTGACGTGGTACTTCAGAAATCCTTCAAACGGCTGGAGTCCATAGTCATATCGCAAAGTGAAATTTTCGGACAGAATCAAGACATCCAGCTGTTGGTCCTCGGCTCTTCTGGCCAACGATTCCAGGTTGAGAGATCCCGTACTCATCGTACTGTGTACATGAATGGCGGCCCGCAGAGAGTACTCGCTCATGGCTGGTGTAGCAGCTGAACCAGCTGCAACCTCTGCCAGGCCGATCACGGCAGCAAACAGTCCGGTCGCAATTCTACGGCCGGCTCTACGCATGAACCACTGCTGCCCCTCTGTAGACCAACTCAATGGCCCGGATCATGGCAGGGACGCCGTAGTCTGTTCCAATACTCAGCATGGCGTTCTGTCCTAATGTGCGGGCCCAGGGAGGATCGGACAATATCCGTCGCAACGCGACGGCTAGCGCGAGACTATCTCCTGGTGGAACAAGGAGGCCGTTTTTCTCATCCTCGACCAGAGCAGGAATTCCTCCAGTTCGGCTGGCAATCACCGGCAGCCCCGCTGCCAGGGCTTCGATCAAGGCCCGCCCCATCCCCTCATTGAGCGACGGCAAGACGAAACAATCCATCCCAGCCAACGCGCGATCGACGTCCTCTCGACAACCTACCAGATGCAGGGCCTGAGCGATTCCTGCTTGGCTTGCCTGGCGTAGCAGGGCATCATGCTGATCCCCGCTGCCGAGAATGACGAGGTGCAGATGAGGATGCTCCTGCTTCAAATGAGCGACGGCGTCGACCAAAAACCGATGCCCCTTAATATCCGTCAACCAGCCGACGGAGCCGATGACCGTCGCGTCAGGTGGGCAGTCGAACCACTCCGGCATCACCTTTCCGGCCGTCCGAGCCTGTTTGAAACGATCGATATCAATACCGCTTGGTATGACGGCAAATCGATCAACGCCCCCGATTCCTCGCTCAAGATGCTCGGTCCTTTCGACTGGTGTCAGTGCGATCAACTCATCGGTGATCCATGACAGTGCGCGCTCGATCTGTAGAAACATCCACGAGCATATCGAACCGAAGTGACCATAGAACACGTGCCCGTGTGGTGTATGAACAATCTTGGGAATACCTGTGATCCACGCGGCCAACCTGCCCAGCACCCCGGCTTTGGATGTGTGCGTATGGACGATGTGGGGTTGTTCCTGTCGTAACAGAACAACCAGATTCCAGAGCGCCGCCAGATCGGCCATTGGACTGATCTGACGAACCAGCGACGGGACCATGTGGTAACGGATCGCCTCTTTATCCAAAACTAGCAGATTTTCCATTATTGCAGTCAGTCCCCCCTGTGCATCCCATGTTCCAGCTTGTCCGGTAACCACGACCGGCTCAAACTGAGCCCGATCGTGTCCTAACACTGTGAGCATGGTATTCCGAGCAGAGCCACCCTGATCCAGCCGAGTGATGATGTGGATAACCTTTTGAACAGCCATCGGTCCAGTTCTATGCCGCGAGACGCAACTGCTTTGGACCCTCCAACAAGTCGACCAGTTCGTTACAATGTTGCGTCCAATTGTAGCGGCGTTCAATCAGAGTGCGGCCCTTTCTCGCCAGCCGACTCGCCTCGCCTGGTTCTTGTAAACGTCGCAAGACTCGTTCAAGCGCTCGTGCGATCGACCGACCATCGACTCCTTCCGCGACCAGGATGGGATCAACTTGGTTCAAGATCTCCGGAATCGCCCCAACCGGCGTCCCGAGCACTGGTGTCCCGCAAGCCATTGCTTCGACCATCACCAGACCGAAACCCTCTAATTGGAGACTCGGCATCAGGACAAGATCCGCAGCCTGGTAATATTGCCCGAGCTGGGATTCGGGAACAAACCCGATCAGACGTACGACATCGCTGAGTCCTTTCCGTTGTATGTCTGCTTGGAGTTGTTCACGCAAAAGGCCTTCCCCACCGATTACCAGCATCAGCTCGTGCTGTGTCCTGTTCAGCATCTCGATCGCACGCAACAGATTGTCGAGCCCCATCCTTGGCACAAGGTTTCGAACTGTGAAGAGAACCGTACGATTGCCCGGCAGATTGAGTGCTGCCTTCGCAAGTCGCCGATCCTCTAACGGGACGAAGGCATGCGGATCAACCGCCCCCGGGATGAGTGCCAAACGATCGACCGAAATAGCGTGCGTTCCTACGACTCGCTGGCGCATAAATTGACTGAGAACGGCCACATGGTGACATCGGGATATCACCGCGCGTTCTACTGAGCGCCTTGCCCGAAGATTGGCCTGTCGACGCAAGCTTGCCAGAGTCGAAGAAGTCTGACCTTGCCTCGTTTCATATTCCTCATGAGCAAGAGAGTGACACATATAAATCCATCGGGACGCCGCATGACGACGAACCAGAATTGGGCCCAGGCCTGCCAGCGCCTGGTGAATGATGACGACATCCAGCGGTTCGGTCGCACATAAGCGATCGAACTGTTCAACCGATCGACGCACTGAAGACCAGAGAAACGCCGCTTCGTGCTTGCGACTGACTGAATAGCGCCACTCGCGAATGCCGCTCATCTCCAGCACCCCCTCCGATGCATGCTCGGAAGCCCGCGTCAGCAGCTCCACGTGATGTCCCAACATCGCCAATCCAAGGGCTTGGTTGCGAAGAACCCGTTCCGCTCCGCCGATGACTCGCTCAGCGGAAACTTCAGCCAACAACAGAATATTCATAAGTTGGCCTTCGTTGCCATTCGTTCAGAATCGTCGGCGCATAAACCTCGATGCCAAAGCTCCAGCACCATCAGCGCATACAATTGATCTGAAAAGTTTCGGCGGCCGCTCTCATGTTGCCCCAGCAACCACCGCACATAAGCCGGTTTGACATACCCCCGGTCCTTGATCACATCGTCCGTTAACAGATCGTGTGCCATCTCGCGAAGGTCTTCTCGAAGCCATCGAGCCATGGGTACCATGAATCCTTGTTTGGGTGCATGAAGAATTCGATCCGGCAGAAGACCCCGCAACATTCGACGCATAAACCCTTTCAATTCCCAACCAGTGAGACGTACTGGGGAGGGAATTCGCAGTGCTGTGGCCAAGAGCTGATGATCGCAAAACGGGACACGCAACTCGAGCGAGTGCACCATGCTCATACGGTCGGCCATGTGCAGGAGATCGTCAGGCAGATAACTCTGTAGGTCGACGCCCATGGCACAGTCCGTCGGGTCGGACGATGGCCACTGGTTGAACAGATCCTCACCCGGTCCAAGCAGCCTCTCGTTGACAAACATCGCTGCCAACCGCTCTCCCCAGAGGATACCGTCCCATTCGGCTGGAATGAACGTGGTCCAGCGGCGGTATTGCTCGGGAAGCGACAAATGTCCATCGCCCAGAAATCGTTTCATGCGGGCGGCTTGATCACGAGCGTTTCCATGTTCGCCGATACGCCTGCTCCATTGAGCCATGTGCTCCCGCAGCACCCGAGGAATTCGTTGATACTGCGCTGCGGTGCGGAGGCCCAAATAGCGAGGATATCCACCGAAAAGCTCATCTCCGCCGATGCCCGAAAGAGCAACCGTGACAGTCTGTCGCGCAACCTCCGAAACGAGATACGTGGGGATAGCCGACGAATCGGCAAATGGCTCCCCCATGCCCTCCACCACTTTCTCGATCAGCGCGACCGCATCCGGTCTCAGAATCGTCTCCGAATGAACGGTCTTGAAGTGATCAGCCAACAATCGCGCCGATTCCAGCTCGCTGAATGATTGGTCGAAGGGATGCTCATACCCGATCGAGAACGTCTTGACCGGCCCACTCTGTGCTCTTGCCATCATGGCTAACAATGACGCCGAATCGATACCGCCCGAGAGAAATAACCCTAACGGGACATCACTGACCAGATGGGCTTGCACGGTCTCTTCAAAAGTATGCAACACCTCTCGGTTTGCCTCTTTAGCGGTCCATTGGTCGTGAATGTGGAGCGTTTCCTCAGGACGGTAGTACCGCAACAACTCCGTTCGTCCGTCCGATATGCTCATCGCTTCGCCGGGACGCAATTGATGTACTCCTGCGATCATCGTGTCCGGCCCTGGTACATACAAATACGTTAGATACTCGGCGACCCCTTCCGGCCGGAGCCGCCAATCCGGCAAGGCTTCGAGCAAAGACGGAATCTCCGAGGAAAATATGACGGAAGGCTCCCTACCGGCTTGGCATTGACGGATCGCATAGTACAGCGGTTTGATACCAAGGCGATCACGGACCAACCACGCAGAACGGCGTTCCTGATCCCACAGCGCTATTGCAAACATTCCTCGCAATCGGCGAAAAGCCTCAAATCCTTCGTCCTCGTACAGGTGGACCAAGACTTCGGTATCACAGCGAGTCGCGAGGCGGTGCCCTCTGCTCATGAGCTCTTGCCGCAATTCTCGATAGTTATAGATCTCTCCGTTCATGACGACCCAAACCGTCCCCCTCTCATTGCGGACTGGTTGCTGTCCCCCGACTGGATCAATCACCCGAAGCCTCCGAGCGCCAAGCGCGACTCCAGGCTGACGATACATCCCCTCTTCGTCCGGACCACGATGGATTAGACGCCGCAGCATGGGTTGGAGTGCCGAACCGTCATCCTCTCCTATGACTCCACAAATGCCGCACATTTCACTACTTCTCCCTTTCAAGCACGAGACGGTCACGGCGTTCCAATTCTTCTCGCTCCCGTTCATGACGGGGCGAAACCGACTGAGGTGGAACGTCCACCGGCTCGTACCGCGTATGCTTGACGCTTCCGAGCGACTCGAGTAGTGCCCGCACACCAAGCGCCGCCACCGCTCCCAAGAGACAAAGAAAGAGAATCGTCCCCCATGCACGCAGGGTGCGTTTCCACGACCGACGGTATGTGGGATCTTGACTCATCACCCTTTTCCTGGTTGTTGAGCGACAATTTCAAACGACGGAGCGCATATGATGCGTCCGCCTGTTGCGTGGTACAGGGTCTGGGTAAATGGCCACAGCAGCGCGCGGCTTACCGTCCATTTCAATCGACTGAACCAGGGATGCACGGGCGAAAGCGGTCCTCGACTCGGTCTGGAATTGCGCAGACTAATGACCTTGAGACCGACACTTGCCATGAGCGTCTTCAAGGCCCTGGTCGTATACAGATACCAGTGAAACGCTTGGTCATATTGCGAACCGATCCAGCGGGCCGGTTCCCGCATCGGCAAATGAAAGTCTCCGTTTGTGGCCCGTACAATTACCAACCCTCTGGGCACGAGGAGATCGGCCGCCTGCCGAAGCATGGTCAAGGGATCGGCCACGGTTTCCAGCACGTTGATCAAGGCCACAACATCAAAATGCCGAACCTCTTCACCACTCTCAAGCGTGTGCGGCGGCAATATCGTCAATCCCTTTCGAGCGGCACGAGTCACAGCCTGTTCCGATAACTCGATTCCCGTACAGTCCCATCCGGCTCGTCGACAGAGCAGTAAGAACTCTCCATCTCCACATCCAACATCAAGCAACGCCCCCGGCGACGACCGATACAGGGACAAGTGCTTCAACACACTCTGGTACACCGGCTGCCGATCATCACACGCCTCAACCGCCCCGTAGTCGCGGTCGTAGGCTTCACGAAAATAGTCTTCGACCGATTCGCGACTCGGACGAGGATAGAGAAAAACAAGGTCGCACGCAGGACAGCGAACATATCGTCGCGTTGGAGTGTGAAACACCTCAACCGGTCGCTCTACAGCTCCGCATGCACACCGAATAACAGCTTCTTGTTGATCGATTGCCGTAATCATGCCGCTTCCTTCTGTACCTCTCGCTGAGCGAAGTCTGCTGAGCGGCACAGCGCTGGCATCGCTTCTTCGATTGCCTTGATCGTGTTTTGAACCATCTTCTCTGACGTAAAACGCGCTGCAACCTCTTTTTGTCCCTCCTTTCCTAGACATGCAGCCAAACAGGGATCATGAAGCAGGGTCCGAATCGCTACTTGCAATGCCTGGGAATTCCGCGGCGGCACCAGCAAACCGTGAATGCCGTCGCGGATGAGCTCCGGGACACCGTTGACATTGGTTGCGACGACAGGGCGAGACATGGCCAGGGCCTCGAGCAGCACGAAAGGAAATCCTTCAGAGAGAGAAGGCACCACGACCACATCTGCCGCCGCATACCAATCGACCACGTCATTCCGCGCTCCTGCAAAACGACAGGATTGTTCAACGCCCTTCTCTCTTGCCATGGCCCGAAGCGATTCTCGGCATTCACCTTCGCCAGCAAACAAGCAGACGAGTGACGGCCATTCTGCTAGAAGCGCAGGTAACGCCTCGATTAAATACCGATGGCCCTTTTGTTCCGTGAGTCTGGCAACGGTGAGGAGCACTGGTCCGCTGCCTGCACACCATTCCCTCCTGATCCTGGTGCGATCTCCCCTGCAGAAGAGGAGCGCAGGGTCAACTCCATTCCACACCGTAGTCGTCTTCGGTGCCGCGCTGGGACAGTCGGCAATGACGTCTTGTCTAAGCGCCTCCGACACACAAATCACTCGATCTGTCAGCGGCAGCACCACGCGCAGGGTGACGCTGTAGACGTATCGTTGGATGGAATTGACCTCATAATCCCTGATGGAGTTGTGCACGGTCGACACCACGCAAGGGACTCCGGCCAACCAGGCTGCAAGACGGCCGTAGACGTTCGCACGAGCTCCATGGGTCTGTAGAATTGAGACCTCCTCCCTCCTGAGGACCTGTGCTAGTCGTGCGAGCGCAAGCGGGTTGAAGAGCGGCGCCAGATGCACCACGTCGGTTGGAATCCCTATTGCTTTCATTTTCTCCACGAACAGGCCCGGCTCCGGACAAATTAAGAATGGGGAAAATCGGTTGCGGTCCAACCGATCGAACAGCAATTCCAAGTACCGTTCTCCTCCCCCGTTTCCGGCTGAGCCGGCAAGCTCTGCGAGAACGACCGGCTTCACGGCTTCCTCCCCACAATCAACAGGCTACCGCGCAAATGGGACACGACGTAGAACGGCCATTTAGCCCAATCGATGCCGTGCTGCCGCAAGGACCGATGGCAATCTTGTGTATCCTCACCGAGAAAAAACCGTGTTTCCGCTATGTCGAAACCGGTTTGGCGCAGCATGTCGATCAATTCATGCATGGCGTACTCGCGGGCGTGCGGGCGCCATTCATCATCGGGGTTGTGATAGCCCGGCGGCGCAAGCCGATCGTTCGACGTCCGACCGATCAAAAGCTTGAAGACGTTCCCGATCCGGGTCACGTTCGGAGTCGTCAGAACGACATGACAACCCGATCCCAATATGCGATAGGCTTCCGATAGCAAATGGAACGGTGACGTCAAATGTTCGATGATTTCCAGCGCAAATACCAACTGGACGGAGTTATCCGGAAGAGGCACTTTCTCGCAATATCCTTTGCTCTGAAACTGCCCTCCTGTCGGATCGAGATTGACGGCATGAATGTCCGCCTGCACATCTCGATGCATGAAGTGAATGAACTCGTCTGAAACCATCAGACCAGCGCCGAACAACCGAGCCAGGTTTGTGTAGTCCAGTCTGCGCAAGAGCCGCAAGAGGCTTCCAGGAAACGGGCCTAAATCGACGATCGTTTGTTTCTCAGACGGCAATCTACGCAAGCCGCTTTTCAAGGCCACATGCAATCGGTCACGGCATTTCATCGCATGGTGCATGGGAATGGTAAAGCGTGTGTCACCTTGCCCGAACGCCTCGTAGGGAGACGGCTGGTATGTTCTCAATAGGTCGAGAAAGCGATGTCTGGTCAGTTCATACGCCATCACACGGCCCTGGCCTGTGGAGAAGTGTGTCTCTGCGCGAAGGACGATCGAAGGGTTTGCCAGTGCGGCACTAGGGCCACCGAAAGCATCATGAGGCACGGTAAGACAGGCAAAGCATACCGACCGGCTTCCACCGTGAATGGAACGTAGCTCGCTGTAAGTCCGACAGGAAAGAGATAGAGCGGCAGAAGTTCTCGCCAGCGTTTTCGATGAACCCAGGTGCTGCATATGGCGACAACAAGAAAGCCCGGCACCACGAGAAGTCGTTTGAGCAGACTGTATGCTGCCACCGTCCATCCTCGCTCTTCCGCATCCTTCTGCAATCCACGCGTCAGCCCCTCTCCATTGACTAAATAGAACGAATTGCCGATCCAGAAATCCCACACCCTCGTGAAGGTCAAACCGACATAGCCGATAGGATCGGCTGCGATCCGACTCAGGCCTTTTTCACGTAACAGCTGATCTGTTTGCACGTCGTACATCGCGTGCGCATAGGGAAGCGGGGTGATGCCGGCACTTTCCCAGATGGCCTGCTCTCGCTCCGGCGGCATCGGCCAACTTCCACGAGATATCGGATCGCTCCCCATCCACAATCCTGCCCCGATCCCTGCTGAAACAGGAACGATGTCATGAAATACGACGTAATTTCGTAGCGACCAAGGGATGATGAGCGTGGCACAGGTTGCGCCGTATACAATCACATAGCCGATCTTGCGTGAAAGGCGATCCCTGTCGATCCACAGAAGTCCCGTGAGAAGCAGCGCCAGAGCCAGCACCACCGGCTTACATAAGATGGTTACACCAGCTGCAAGACCCACGAACGCACATCGACGGCTGGATGGACTTTGACGACAGACGACAGTTGCCCAGAGCCAGACGCTCATGAGGAGCGTGAGAAGCGCTTCGCTCCTGATCCTCGGATCATATGTCCAATAGGCGGGATAGAGGAACACGAGAGCGGCGGTCCAAGCTCCAATCCATGACCCCCACAATGCGGTCGCGACTCGATACATGCACCATGCAGTACCGAGATCGAAGAGCACGTGCAGCATCGGAACCCATTCCGGCCGATGACCCACGAAGGTATAGAAGCCGGCGAGTACCAGAGGATAGAGAGGACCGACATGCGCTGCCGGATTGACTCCGTCGGCTGTGAACTGATGCAGGGTCGCGAGATTCCACGCCAACCTATCGAATAGCTGATCGACGGCAAACGCATGGCCAGGGGCATGCAGAATGACCCAGGTTCGGGCGAATAGACCGACAACCATTGCAGAGAGAAGGAGCATCTGGGGTTTCCCTATGATTGGGGAATCAGACCAATTCATTTGATGCAAACCCCGATCAAATTGGTGTCGTCCGTGACCCCTTCGCGATACTCGATATCGTCGGGAACAAGTTCATGTAAGGCAGGTCCTCCTTGTGCTTGGCTCATCACACTTCCAAGCCAATGACGAATGGGCCGTGGAACGCAATTGCGGAGGCCGACCGGATCCAAATTGCGCAGGCGGTCCATGGAGCGTTCAACCGCCTTGAGACGATGCCCTTGGCGGCGACCGAACCAGCGGATAGTCGAAAAATGCGGTTGCAGCAAAGCCTTGAATTCGTCCGGCATATATTCACGAACGTGGTACGGATCGTCGGGAATCGCTCCCCGACCCTTTCCGTGCGGGGTGAATATGATGAGCGCGCCGTTTGGTTTCAGCACCCGAGTCAGTTCAGACACAAAACGACGATCATCCTGGACATGCTCGATGGTGTCTTGTGAGACGATGCAGTCGAACGACGCATCTCGAAATGCCAGGACACAAGCGTCCATCGCAAGAAACACGACGTTCGATCGAGGATAGTCCACCCGGCATTTGGCGACAACGTCAGGAGCGCAATCGATCCCCACGATTCGACCGGCACAGGTACCCAAGTAGTCGCTGCCATAGCCGGTACCACATGAAAGGTCCAAGACGCACCGCTCCTCAAGCGGTCCAAGTTGGCGAGCCGCCCACACATATCCTGATAGATTCACGACATACTGCGTATCTGTAGGATAAGCGGCCCTTCGCTCCACGGTTGCCCCTACTCTCTGTTTGGCCCGGTCCACACGAGCCTTGATGGAACCGGCTGCCCCCAGTGCCAGAGTCGTCGTACAACCGAGGCATACATGTCGAGCGAACAGTCATTCACGGTCGACGAGCGGCGACGGACCGCACCGATCAGCCGCACGACCGCGCCGAGCGCGATCCACGCTTTCATGATCCAACGCTTGAATAACGGAAAGTGCTTTTCCACGTAGCGGATACGGCTGAACTCCCATACGAGGTTCAGTCGAGTACGATCTCGCTCTCCGCTCCGGCCGATCAAATGTACGATGTCTGCGTCGGCCAGGTGCCGAATGCGATAGCCCCGCTGATGAAGGGCTCGGCATAGATCGACATCTTCAAAATACATGAAGTAGCCTTCATCCAATCCGCCGCAGGCCCTCATCAGATCCGTCCGAACCATCAAGCAGGCTCCATTAATCCAGCCCACATCTTGCGATTTCGTGCAGTCGATCGCTTGCCTTGCCGCCAACGCCTCCTGCCATGTCGGAGCGAATTTTTGAAGGAAGGATGTGTGGATGAGATGATCCTTGATCGAAGGGAACGGGAAACAGGACTGGTATAGCCGGCCGTTTTCCGTCCATTGTTTGCACCCTACGGCGCCGATCTCCGGATCTCCATCAAGACATTCCACCATCCGATCCAATGCCTGCCGTCGCACCAACGTATCGCTGTTCAACATGAGGAGATATCGTCCAGTACCAGCTTCCAACGCTTGATTGACGCCCTTTGCGAATCCCCGGTTCTCGTGATTCACGATGAGGTGTACCGTGGGATAGCTTGTGCGAATGGATTCCACCGTCGCGTCCTTGGAGTCGTTATCGACGACGATTACTTCGAATCGGGTCGTGAGATTGGACTCGAACACCGATCTCAGGCACTCAAGCATGATGACTCTGGTGTTATAACTCACGATCGCGATGGATAGATCCACGGGGTCGTCGGACATTACGCGCCTACCTGCGATTGATAGTTCCATAGTGTCTTGAGTCGCGGCCGCTCAACCTGCCAGAGATACCAACCGAATACTCCGGCCGTCGCCATGGCTAGGATTTCCGGTGTCCAGGGGATGGCGATGCGGGTCTGACCGACTCCGGTCCACAGCAATGCGCCGGCCACCAGGCCAAAGAGTCCGGTTCGGCCAAGCGATACAAACATATCGTCAGTCGAAGTGCCGAGAAGCCGGCGCGTTTCCATCACTTGCATAGTTGTGCCGAACACATAGCTTGCCGTCAGCGAGACCGCGGCGCCGAACACTCCGAGCGAGACCGTCATGGGAACGATCATCGTCAAGTACAGAGCACATTGTGCGAACCAACTTTTCACCTGAAGATCAGGCCGTCCCAAGCCATAGTGCAAGGAAGCCATGACACTGGCGTAACCGGCACAGACGGAATAAATGCAAAAGACTTGCAGAGAGTCGCTGATGGTGGTCCATTGCGGGCCGAATACGATCGGAACCATGATGGGTGCCAAGGAACCTATTGCGACGGCAAGGGGAATATAGACGATGCCGATAAGTCCCATCTGCAGATCGAAGACACGAATCAGACCGAGTTGATCCCGCTGCAATGAAGCATAGGTCGGTACGCTGATTTGCTGCATGAGCGCTGTGGCACGAGCACCGATCAGGAGCGGAATGGTCAGCGCTACCTGATAAAATCCCAACGCTTCGGGTCCCAGCAGACGACCGATCACCAGCTCTCCCCCGGTCATGACGCCGAATGCGCACAGCGTGGTCAGGTTCGAATGTCCACCATACCGGACGAAATAAGAGAGCGCCGATAGCTTAAGGGACCGACCTGGAATACACGGTGCGATTCGGAAAGAAAGAAGACTCCCGATCGTCAAGCCGACCAACTGTCCGATGACCAGCGCCCACACGGTCCGATAGAGGATGGCGATGGTAAGGGTCACGACTGCTTCCACGATGCGTCGGACGACATCGATCGCGACTCTTCGACGCAAGTCCAGCTTCTTCAGCATGAGCGCCAAAGCTGGGCTTTGGAGCCCTTGGATGATCAGGGCCCATGCATGGACTCGCAATAGAGACTCCAGCGCCGGCATGCGCATGATCTCACCGATCACACCCGCCATAATCCAGATCCCGCTGGCCATCAAGAGCCCTCTGGCGACAGACAATGTCCAGGCCGCCGCGAGGTCGTCTTCGCTGACGATCTCTTTGGCAATGAGTGCCGAGTCCAACCCCAGCTCACTGATGGTGAGCATTGCCAGCAAGACGGCGGCAGAGGCCGCCATCACACCGAAATCGGCCGGAGTCAGAATTCGTACCAATACCGCCAATTGAATGGCCGCGATCACTTTATCGAGCAGGAATCCTCCTCCGGTCCACCAACCGGCCCGGAGAATCCTCTGGCGTAAACGCAACGGACTCGATTCAGCGTCCTGGATACTCATCGACGACAAGTCAGTCATGGCCTTTTGGAACCGTGATTTGTTTAAGCCGCCGATTTCATTTCCGCAACCGCGTGATCACAAACCTGATCAAGTTGCGCAGCCCGCGAGGCCCAGGTATGAGATTGGACCACGGCCATCCGTCCCCGTTCGCCCATACTTCTCCGAAGACCTTGGTCGACTAAGAGACAAAGAAGTTGACGGGCAAGATCGGTAGGATCCTCGGCTTTAGCCGACAAACCACAGCGCAACTCCTCAACGGTGTCCCCATATCCAGGACCGGTTGTCGCAACAACAGGTCGCCCGCAAGCCAGGTATTCCCACAGCTTCATCGAATCTCCAGGGTAGGAACGAGTCTTCCGATGCAACACCACACAGACATCTGACGCCGCGATCCACTTTGGAATCATGTCGAAGTCGACACGCCCGATGAATTGAACGTGAGCAGAGAGTTGTAACTGTCGAACCTGTTCCTCGAGAGCCCTTTTCGTTTGTCCATCTCCGACCATGAGACATTGAACCGTGGGGAAGGACCTCGCAAGGACGGCGATGGCGGCGACGAGTGTGTCGAGACCATGCCAGGGGAAGAATCCACCGACAAATGTGATGTAAGGGCCCTGAAGAGAGAGGCCGAGTTCCGCTCTGAGTTGTTTTTGAGGCTGTGGAAAGAAGTGATCCGGATCAACCCCATTTCTGATGACGGAACATCGCTTCGTATTGATGGGTTCTAACTTCCCAAGACCGATCAATACCTCCGGACACACGCTTACTAATGCGGTCGCCTTCCTGGAAGCGAGACGAAGACCATAGGAGAGTAGCCCGTGAAGAGGCTGACGGCTCCATAGGCCTTGGATTTCCTCAAGAGGAAGTCCGTTTACAAAATACACAACCGGACAATTGCTGGTTCTAAGTGCCCAGAGCGGGGCCAGCTGTCCCGGTGAATCAAACCACAGCAACACCTCTGGACGCCGTGCCAACAAAAGCCTTTTCAACATTCTCATGGAACCCCAGAAAAAAGAAAAAGGGCGCAACCCACCCCACCGCACCACTGGGACAAACGCAGCATGCACCTGAGTCGAAGCCGCGAGGGCGATTCTCTTTCGCTCTGACTGCGGAGCCACTAGAGTGACTTCGTGACCGCGCAATGCGAGTGCCTTGGCAAGCTCCAGCACCTGTCGGGAACCACCGGCAGCCACCCCAATGTCTTCATCACAATACGTGAGAATGCGCACGCCGGATGACTCCCAGGTCTTTGCCGACCCATTGACGAAGTTGCTCTACGATAGCCGTCCAGGAGAACCTCTCTTCAACAAATCGACGCCCCTGCCTACCCAACCGCGCACACCGACCTGGATCATTCAACAGGGCAAGAATCGCATCGGCCAGCGGACGAGGATCGTCCGGCTGGACAAGCTGCACACCGCTGTCAGGAGTAAATGTCGATACGACGCTGGGGATCGCGCTTGCGACGACCGGACGATGGCAGGCTAAATAGTCAAAGAGCTTAACCGGCGAAGTTTCTCCTCGATCCCCGCGGAATGGTGCGACACACACGCTCATCGCACCAATCCAAGTCGGCACCTCCCAGTAAGGGACTCGGCCAACCCACGTAACACTGCCGCCGAATCCCATCTCCTTGGCCTGTTGCTTCAGTTCTTCAACCGCTTCTCCGTCCCCCACAAGTAGAAGCTCAGCCGATGGATGGACCCGCCTGACCAACACCATCGCGTCGAGCAAACAAGCCAATCCTTGGTATCGATAGAAGCTTCCGACGAACCCGACGTACGGCCGATCCGGCAAAAGCCCCAGTTCCAGGCGACTGGCCACCGCCTCTCGCGCGGCAAACCGTTGCACATCGGTGCCACTCGGAAGTACAGCGATCCGCTCAAGCGGGACCCCATACCGTTCCTGAAGCAATGCCCGCAATCCCTCTGTCAGAACAACGATGCGATCGCAACGTTTCAACGCCAACCGGGTCAACAGATGCGTGAACCCACGGACAAGCTTTCTCTGGTTTCCAGGCCATTGGGGAACTGGTTCGCCGTTGACTTCGCAGACGCACGGCACGCGGAGCAATTTGGCCAAGATTAGTGCATGCGGACTGTCCATCCATCGGTAGTACACGATATCCGGCCTGATGATGAGCGCTTGCATCAGGCCATGCACGAACGACAACAACGCATATGACAGTGGACGGATCAGCGGCAGATGAATAAGGGGAATCGGAATGACCGTACAGATTCGTTGAGCTCGTGCCGATCGATACCGCGGAGGGAAAAGCGTCACTCTGTCTCCAACGTCGGTTAAGGCATCGGCCAGCGCCCAGATACGCACCAGTCCGACAGGATCATGCGGGGCATCCCGCTCATACCAATAACAAAAGAGAAACCACGTCACAGGGCCTCCTCTGGCTTGATCAATGGCTCGGCCTGGGTAGACAGGACGGGCAATAGCATGACTAACCCAGCGCAGAGCCAAAACGGTTCCATGATGCGGATGATGATGAATGTATTGGCTCCGATCCCATGCGCGAGCATGGCGACTAACGCCAAGAGAAACCCGTGTGCCAACCCTTTGGCAAAGGGATCGGCTTGAGACAAGAACGACTCACGGGCACAGCGCCAAAGTCGATAGATAATGAACCCAAAGGCGACCAGTCCGGCGAGACCGGTCTCACCGATGATTTTGACGTATTGCGCGTCGGCCCATGCATACCCAGTAATCCCTCGCCCAAGAATAGGATCATGGACCCAGTCCTTGAGAATATATGCCCATGATTTCAGGCGCTCCGTTGTAGAGAGGTCCAGTCCCACGTGACCCACTTTGATCTCTCCGCCATATTGACGGCCAAAAAATGTTTCATTGACCCGTTGTTTCACATTGGGAGGCGCCAGCAATGGAACCAATGCAATGACGACAAGCAACAGTGTCAGTACCCGCGGACGTCTCCACTGGGTCAACCCTACCGCCATGAGGAGGACGACGCCGGCCAGGTATGAAGATCGCGACAAGGTGGCCATCAAGGCCAAGACGGCAAATGCACCGAGTACCAACAATGCGACGCGAATCGGGCCGAACTGAACATGCAGCAAGAGCCCTGTCATGATAGCCAGAAGGAACACCAAGTAGCCGCCCAACGTATTCGGCTCTCCGCTTTCACCTTCAAACGGGGCTGAGGCACGCTGGCCGCTCGGTATTTGGGAAATCGCATACAAGCTGACAAGAAGGCCGACGGTAAGGAGGGCCACCACGAGGCCTACCACCTGCTGCTGAGACCGCACATGGTTGACGACCATAAAAAATACGAAAAAATATTCGAAGTACTTCAGAACAAAGAAAAACCCCGTCATGGGTCTGACATGTCCGTTCAGAACACCAACTAAAGTTGAGACAACACAGATCGCCATGTACGCAGCGATCGGTCGGTTCAGTGGTGTCTCACGAAATAAAGCCAGTTCACGATAGACAATGTTCTTGACTAACCAACTAAATCCAATGACAACTAATAGAATGTCGTCCATCCGAAACGACAACTCTCGCCCACCGACACCACGTCCTTCGATCCGCCCGATCGCGACCTCGGGAGACAACAGCATGGAAGCAATCAGCAGGTAGAGAGCAGCAGAGACGGAGGTGAAGGCCGTCAGAACGATCAAAAACCCCACGACGGCTTGCATGCCGACTGTGGGGGTCGTGAGTGTGAGACCAACTGCGGTGACGGCGGCTAGTACAGCGATAACCAGACTATCTTGGGGACTGATGGTTGCTTGTTGCATGACACGGAGCCTCCTCCGTCTGGTTATCGGTGCTCATACCGATAGAGTCCGTACTCCGGCGTCACTTCCGACTTCACATTGGTCAAGACCACGCCGAGAACATTCGCCTGGGCATGGTCGAGCAGGAATTTGGCTCGCTTCAGGGCGTTCCGCCCGATCCGACCAACCTGATACACCAAGATGGTCCCATCGACACGCGAGCTGAAGGCCACCGCGTCCGTCACGGGAAGAATTGGTGGTGTGTCGATCAGCACGATGTCGTAATCTGCTTGCATTTCTGATGTCAGCGTCTTGATTTTATTAATATTCAAGAACTCGTTGGGGTTTCCGGATTCTGACCCACTGGTGAGCACGTGAAGGTTATCCAACCCAGGGGTATTCATGACTCGATCGACACCAACGGTCCCAAGCATAAGATCCGTGGCCGAACGGACGTAGGATCGCCAGGAAGTGGCCCCGAGCAATGCATCGACCAATCCCGGCTCGCGGTCCAACCCCAGCCGTTGGTGCACGATCGGCTTGCGGAGATCGGCGTCCACCAGCAGCACCTTCATCCCTTCTTGAGCCATGGTGATCGCCAGGTTGATGACGCAGGTGCTCTTACCCTCTCCTAGACCGGCGCTGGTAAAAATAATCGATTTGACTCGGCGATCCATGCTGGCGAATTGAATGTTTGTCCGAAGCGAGCGAAGGCTCTCCGACAAGACGGATTTTGGGTCGAGAAGGCAGATCAACTTCGATAAACTCTCCGCCACAGCGGAAGGTGTATCAGGAGGCAGGGTTTCTTGGGCCATGTCTTTGAGCGCTTTGTGATCAAACTGGGGAATGATTCCCAAGACAGGCACTTTGAGAAACTCCTCGACCCCTTCGATGGTTCCTATGGAGGTATCAAAGGATTCACGACCGAACGCAAGCACAACACCCAGCACACATCCCATCAGCGATCCGATCATCAAGTTCAATGTGACGTTCGATGCGTTGATAGGTTTGTTCGGCGTCATGGCTGGAGCAATAATCGTCACTTCTTCAATCCGCTCTGCTCCTTTAATCAACAATTCCTGGTGTTTGGCCTTGAGGGTCGCCAGAAGATCCGTATTCACCTTGACCTCGCGTTCCAAGCGGCTCATGTGAATGGCGGATCGAGGGTACCCTAGATAGCGCTGTCGGTAGTGGTTCCGCTGTTTTTGAAGCGCGTTCTCTCGATCACTCAGCGTGGCCACCTTTGATTTCAGCTCCTGAATCATCTCCAACTTGACATTGTCGATCTTCTTTTGTTGTTCGGTGACTTGCGGATGATCGAACGTGTAATTGATCAGTAGGGTATCTCGTTCTTGGATCAGATCCAGCAGCCGTCGATTCAGGATTGTGAGGAGCGCACTCGGTTCTTCCGTAAAAATCCTCCCGTTCTTCTGATGACCGATCACGGCGTCCGATCGTTTCAAGACCTCGATTTGTCGCTGGCCTTCGGTGCGCTGTCGCAAGACGTCGTTGGACTGTTCTTCAAGCTTGGTGAAAGTATCCAACGCCGCTCGGGCTTCGTCCGAAAGAAACACCTGCCCTTCCTCTTCCTTGAAAGCCCGCAACGCTTCCTCGGAGTCATTGAGCCGCTTTTCCAAATTCTCCAGCTGTTCTTCGACGAACCGACGGGATTCGGTCACAAGTCGATTGCGCGCGGCGATATTTTCCACTCGGTAGGCCGTCGCTGCAGAATTGGCCATCCGTTCCGCCTGTTCCGGGTTATCAGACGTCGCTGAAATGCGAATGATGTTGGTATCACCCTCGCGTTGCGCCGCAATTTCTTGGCCGAGGTTGTACACAATGTTCAAATAGGTGGCCGAGCGTTTCTCCTCTTCTGACGAATCATGAGACACTCGTCCCAGATCCATCCCCACCCGCTCCATGACGGGAAAGCTTCGAATGAATTCGATCTGAGTGCTGAGATCGTTCACACTTGAGTATGAGAGCGACTCCAGGAGTTGCTGGGCCACCGTTGTACTGCGTTCGAACTTTACCCTTGCGGAGGCTTCGTATATTGGGTTTGGTTTCAGGAGCTCTGAGAAGAGGACCGTGAACAGTACCACCATGACGGCGGAAAGCAGGATCATGTACTTGCGCTTCTTCAGGATCAGCCAGTAATCGATGACGTTCAATTCGTATTGTGCCATCTGTGATCCGTTTCTCTACCTATCGATCTATGGCCTAACCGTCATGAACGCCGGGATCAGAAACGCCGGATAAAGCGGCATCATGGCGACTTGAACAATCGGCATCATCTTCAGCGCCGCTTCTTTCGCATCACCCAGGTGCTCACGTGGGACATAAATCACGTCATTCTCCTCGAGGGGGATGTTTCGCGAAAGATCGCCGTATGTGAATACACGCGCGAGGTCCGCCGTCAGAATATGCGGCTTGGTGAAATCTCCTCCTCGAACCACTCGAATCTCTTCCAATAGCGCGGTCTCTTGGAAGTTGTCTGCTGCGGCGAGGGCCTGCAGAACCGTCATATTCCTCGCCATGGGAACCATGCCGGGTTTCTTGACGTCCCCGAATACAAAGACGCGTTTGACCTTGAGCAGCTTTTTTTTCAGAGCGATCTGAGCACGGGGCTCTCGCATGAAGGGTCTGGCCGACTCCTGCACCCGCCGTTCAGCCTCAGCCACCGTGATACCTCCGACGTCGATCTCCATGAATCCCACGGATACGGATCCGTTCTCGCGTACCAAGCTGCTGTACTTTTCTTCTCCCGCTCCTCTACGGATAACGACCTCCAGGGTGTCTCCCGCCTCGATCGGTGTTTCCGAAGTTGGGACCGTCTCGTCCGCATACACATCGCCCTTCGGCAAGGGTGGAAGCGCATGAGGAGTTATAGGCACGGCGGATGGGGGCAAGGTGGATTGTCCGGGGTTTCGACAACCAGCCAGAAGCAAGAGCCCGATTTCGGCCAGCAATAGACCGACCGCTACTGATTCCTTCCGAAGCTGCCGCATACAGTCTCTCCTACAAGACTATCCCAGTTTGCACGACCTCCACGATATGCGAGGACGTGGCTTGCGACAGGTCCACCTCGCTTGTTTCCCCGAGCTTAGAAATCGCCACCAGAGGCCGGAGTGGATAGCGCGAATTGACCTTCGTCACCGTCCCGTTTTCGCCCGTATTGAGGCGTACGTCGGTTCCAATCGGATAGAGAGTGATCTGATCCCCCAAGGCTTTCAACACAGGGAGAGAAAACGCCGTCTTGGCATGGAGAAGCAACTCACGGACTCCCTGGTGGGGCGTAAGGCGCTTGCGATAGGGTCTTAGCGTGACCATCGCATCGAGTGTATCGACCATTCCAATGACCTGTGCAGACTCGGCAATCTGCCTGTCTTTAAGTCGACATGGATATCCGCTGCCATCACACCGCTCATGTTCCTGCGCAATGATCGTCGAGACCCATTCAAACGCACTACCCTGGCCCGCGAGAATCCGACGGCCTCGTTCAGGATGAGTACGAATCAGATCTCGTTCTTCCTCAGGTAGGGCTTCTCTTCTCTCGACGAGTGATACCGGGAGGGTCCACATACCGATGTCGTGCAACAGGCCTGCCAACACCAGCCGTTCCAAGTTCTGCTGAGAGTACTGTAGCCCCATGCCGACTTTGGCTCCCAAGACTGCGACATGGAGCGCATTGTCTAAGACATAGTCCTCGGCTTGATCGCTCAAGGCCCACCTGACGAGTTCGTCGCTGTGAGTGAGGAGCTGTACCAACTGTCTGGCGAGAGCTGTACATCCTGTGAGCTGTGGGCTCCTACTTGAACGAACCGCCTCTCTGATCTTCCATAGCTCATGCCTTGTCGAAACACACCAAGAACGATCGCTGTTCAGAGATGAGGATCCCAGCTTCGGGGACAATGCTCCCCCATTCTGCGAATCAGGCGTACGCTCTCGGATCAAGTCAGAAAGCCTTGCCACCCTTGTGTTTACTCCTGTGACTCTGGATGCATCATGACCTTACTTATTCACAACCTTTCTCGCGACAGGATCCGGCCGTGGGTTGAGCCTATTCAGCTCTCGCTCCAACGTGGCGCGGATGAAACCACTCGTCGTGTATCCCTGTTGCTTGAGGGCGTCGAGTTGCTCCTTCAACTCGATAGGAAGTTGAACAACAATGCGAACAAGCTTGGACATGATTGCGACTCCCTTTGGCAAAGTACTAGCCCGGCATGGAACTTCTGCACATGCTGTGCCTTGCTAGCATCTCGTTAACGGTATGAAAAAGCTGACACTTTTGCTGTTTTCTATCAGCATTTCTGCCGAAAAGCGCCAAAAACTGTCATTCATTACCGGTCTTGTACAGGAAGGAGCGGTTCCCGGAGGATGCAGCTACGTGAGTCGAAGCGGAGGAATGTTTGTCGTTATGAGAATTGGAGGGAGAGCCGACGCCAATTCTGATACTCGCAACGCCAAGGACAGTGTGGAAAGTCAACCGGTTGCACCACAAGATCTCGCATGCGGCTCACCGTGAACTCCGATGTTGAGAGCCGTCCTGTCACCCAGACTGCCCCGTCACGGTCCGTGCGAAAGACCGTAATGTGCTGATCTCGATAAGCTTGCAATACCGATTCAACCGGATGTCCATAGGGATTAGCCGCGCCGACCGAGACGACTGCGTACTGTGGGTGGAGACGACGAAGCCAGTCCGGATCCAGCGAGCTGCGCGCTCCGTGATGGGGCACTTTCAGGACAGTCACCGGTTGGTACCCTTCCTCCTTCAACTGGCTCAATCCGGCAGTTTCAATATCGGCTGCAAAAAGGATGGAATTGGCTCCACATTGCAGTCGCGAGACGATGGAGAGATTATTCAATAGCGTCCCGGTAGGAGGGCGAGTCGACTCACGGGCCACGGATGTTTCCGGTGGACTGAGAATGCTGAGTCGGCACTGACCGGACTGTAGCAGGTCTTGGCCATTCACAGCGGTGCGTTGATCGATATGCCGATCGCGAAGGGCAGCCTTCAGATCTTCAACGAATTTCTCAGAGCGTTCTATCCCCCCACCCCAGTACTGTCCGACCGACACATGCCGGAGTACCCAAATCAACCCCCCGACGTGATCCAATTGCTGGTGTGTCCCGATGACATGGGAAATATGGTGGATGCTTCGACTCCATAGAAACGGTGCGATCACATGTTTCCCCATGTCAAATCGTTCATATCGAGGTCCTCCGTCGATTAGAACGGTCTGCCCATCCGGCAACTCGACCACGGCGCTGTCTCCTTGTCCGACATCAAGGAATGTGACACGCCAATGATCGCCGTCTGCTTGCGACACGGGAGGGCTCAACCACCAGCCGAGCAGCAATACCGTCAGACCGGCGCCGGCAACTCGGACGCGCCACGGCATTTCCTGAAGACTTGTCACCAGTAACGCAGAATAAAACAGAGCGATCGTTGGTATGGATGGTGCCGCCACATGCCATTCCCCTCCTGGGAGGCGGGCACACCACTGCAATCCAAGAACCATAAACCCGAACAATCGCTCCATCGTTGAGCCTAGCATCAAAGACTCATCCCCAGTCACGATCGTCCACAGGGCGGCGAGCAGTCCTAAAGGCACCAAGATGATACCGGTAAACGGAATAGCTATGAGGTTGGTGACGATTCCCATCCATGGAACCTGATTGAAATAGAACGCAACCATGGGAAAAGTAGCCACGGTCACAGCCGTGCTCATTGACAGCGCTGTGAGCACATGGCGCATGAAACGGTCTCGCAGTCGACCGTCGGCCCCTGCACCGTCGGTGTCCCATGATTTCGTGAGTACGATCATTCTGACCATCACGAGTACGGACAGAAAGGAGAGTTGAAAAGAAATGTCAAAGATGGCACGGGGATCGTGCAGGAGGATCGCCAAGAGAGCCACGGCCATCGCATGACCCAGATGACGTTCATACCCCAGCCACATTGTGATCATCGCCAGAGTGATCATCACGAGCGAGCGCATGGTCGCTAACTCGGCACCCGCAAGCAAGGCATACAATGCGACAGCGGGCCAGGCGAGCAAAATTGCAATTTTCGACGGCGTGACGCTTCGTGATAGCGTCAACAAGAGAGTGGGCGGAAGCCAAAGTACAAGTCTTCTCCCCAACCAAAAGACCACGAGGGCCACGAGACCGAGATGTGAACCGGAGATTGAGAGCAGATGCACGGTTCCGGTCACCATGAACCAGTCTTGGAGCTCTGGTTCGAGATAGCCTCGTTCACCGATGATCATGCCGAGAAATAGCCCTCGTGTCGGTTGATTCAATGCTTTGATGGCTGCCGCACGTATCGTAGCCCTCCAATGATCGATCCGGTTCCACAAGCTCCACAACCCGATTGGACGCTCTGCATCTAACAACGTCACCGCCTGAGCACCGGATACAGTGCCCAGCAAGTCGATGCCCTGACGCTCCAGATAGGCAGTATAGTCGAATCCACCTGGATTCAACGACCCGCGTGGACCGTGAAGTTTTCCCCGAAAAACAATTCGGTCACCGTGATGAAGCGTGATACCAGGGTCGCGCCACACAAGACGTATGCGCCTCGATTCAGAATCCGTGTCGTCTGTTTGAAGCAAGATCGTCTGTCGTCCCGCACTGTGTTGAACGGGAGCCACAATCCGACCCCCGATCGAGGCTTGAACCGGCTCATGAGGATGCGGTGACAGCCGGGAAAACTCCGATGTTGGAGTGGCGAGACTCCAGTACACTACTCCGCAGAGCAGGCCGGCATACAGCAACAGTGCGGAGGTTGAGTCGATATAGCAGGCTCGCTCGAGAATGCTGAATCCAACGGCAATCCCGGCTAACAGGACTATGATGGAAAACGGAAAAAAGGAAATCTGCGCTCCACACAGAAGACCGAGGACAAACGCTGCTGTGAGGGATGGGAGCATGAGCTTCCCTCATGTGCCGGGAGATGAGGGAAGACTCAGCCGATATGTTTTCGTACAACCCTGGCCAGATCCTCAGCCAATTCCCTAACCAGGGTGGACTGTTCTCCTTCCACCATGATCCGCAACAGCGGCTCTGTTCCGGAATATCTGATGAGGACCCGCCCACACCCGTTCAGGCGACGTTCGCTCTCTTGTATCGCGCAACCAATGTCGGGAATCGATTCCAATCTCGGCTTCTTCGTGACATGCACATTCATCAACACTTGCGGTACGGCGGTCATCGCCTTGGCCAACTCAGATAACGGCTGCCTGGTTCGCTTCACTAACGACAACATCTGCAGAGCCGAGATGAGGCCGTCCCCGGTCGTGTTATGATCAAGGAATATGAAGTGTCCCGATTGCTCTCCTCCGAAGTTATAGCCTTCAGCCAACATTCGTTCGAGCAGATATCGATCACCGACCGGTGTCCGAACCAGCTTGACGCCCGCTTTCGACATCGACAGTTCCAGTCCAAAGTTGCTCATCACGGTTCCCACCAAGGTCTGCTTGGTTAGGAGCCCGCTGCGATGAAGATCCAGGCTCAAGGCCGCCATCACATGATCGCCATCGATGACCGTTCCTTGCTCGCAGACAAAGACGGCCCGATCGGCATCGCCGTCCAAGGCGATACCAAGATCCGCTTTGTAACGGCGTACCGACTCTTGCAGGAGTTGCGGATGGACGGCACCGCAACCGGCATTGATATTCATCCCGTCCGGGTTATTGCCGATGACTTCAACCGTGGCGCCTAATTCCCTGAGAACCATCGGAGCCACCTTGTATGCCGCGCCGTTCGCGCAATCGACGACGAGCTTGATCCCTTGAAAATCCAAATCCTTCGGCAACGACCGCTTTACAAATTCGATGTAGCGCCCCTCTGCATCGTCGATACGGTAGGCTTTGCCAATGAGATCTGCCGTCGGTCGAAGATGGCTGATTTCTTCCGAGACGATCAATTCTTCAATGCGAGCTTCCACTTCGTCCGGAAGCTTGAACCCGTCGCTTGAAAAGAACTTGATCCCGTTGTCTTGGTAAGGATTGTGCGATGCCGAAATGACCACCCCTGCATCCGCCCGTAGGCTCCTGGTCAAGAACGCGATCGCCGGTGTCGGCATCGGTCCGACTAACAGCACATCCACCCCCATCGAGCAGATTCCTGCCATCAAAGCAGACTCCAGCATATATCCGGAAATACGAGTATCTTTACCGATGACGATCTGATGGCGACCTGCTCGTCTCATAAAGATATGTGCTGCGGCTCGGCCGAGCTGCATCGCCATTTCACTCGTCATGGGATCAAGATTGGCAACCCCTCGGACGCCGTCGGTTCCAAATAATTTACGCATCGTGCTCTCCTCCGCAAGATGACCAGCGCGGATTCAATGCCGCAGCCAGCCTGACTACGTCGATCATCATGGCAACATCATGGACTCGCACGATATGAGCGCCGCGATCGACCGCCAATGCCACCGCCGCTGCGGTCCCCCATTCTCGATGTTCAACAGGCTGTTCAACCACTTTCCCGATAAACGCCTTCCGTGACAAGCCGACCAGTACTGGGCGGTTCAATGCCGCTAACGCGGACAATCCATCAAGAAGGTCAAGATTGTGGACCAACTGCTTGCCAAAACCAAAGCCCGGATCAAGAATGATGTTCGTTCGAGCAATTCCTGCACGGATAGCATTCTGGAGGCGCTCATCAAGAAACTGCACGACTTCACCGACGACATCGAAATAGTGCGGTGATTGTTGCATCGTTTGCGGAGATCCTTGCATATGCATCAGGACGACTCCCGCATCCGAGCGGGCAATAACCGACGCCATCGCAGGGTCCTGCCGCAAGGCGCTCACATCATTGATGATTGCTACTCCGCAATCCAGGGCTACTTCTGCCACTCGCGACTTGGTGGTATCGATCGAAATCGGGACCGACACACGATGCACCAGTCCTGTCACCACCGGGATCACGTGAGCCAATTCCTCCTGTTCACTTACGGAACGTGCTCCAGGCCGAGTCGATTCTCCTCCAACATCGATGATGTCCGCCCCCTGCTCAACAAGTTCCAGTGCGTGGGCGATGGCTCTTTCAGGCTCGACATATCGTCCCCCATCATAGAAGGAATCAGTCGTGACGTTCACAATGCCCATGATGAGTGGACGCCCTTTGCAATGAATCTTGCGCCCTTTGGCGGAGAACCAATGTTGTGCCGTTACTGTCTGTAGTGACACTCGCTCCAACTAGCCTCCCGACGAAAGGAAGATCCAACCCGTCGATCCGGTCATCATGGAGGAATCAGACGCAATGCGACCCATGAGTACAGCACTATAGGGACAACGGTTCCAATACCAACGAACCGTTGGCACAATATATTTAGGCTGGAACAGTTTGAGAGGAGGATTGCAACAGAATCTGATCAATTTCCGGTGCGTCGAGCACTTCTTTTTCAAGAAGCGCCTCCGCCAAGGCCTTCAGACTCGTCATTTGCTCAGTCAGCACACGCTTAGAACGTTCATAATTTTCTGTGACGAAGCGCTTGATCTCCAAGTCGATTTCAAGCGCAACTTGATCACTGACGTCTCGCTTAGTGGCAAAGTCTCTTCCGAGAAACACTGAATCTTCTTTCTGCCCGAAGGTCAGGGGTCCCAACTTCTCGCTCATACCCCATTCGCATACCATCTTGCGGGCAAGGTCCGTCGCACGTTCAAGATCGTTCCCGGCTCCGGTCGTGACATGTTTGAATACAAGCTCTTCGGCAACACGTCCACCCATAAGAATCGCCAAGGTATTGTAAAGAAACTCCTTCGAATAGTTGTGCCGATCATCTGTCGGCAGCTGCATCGTGACACCCAGCGCCCGACCTCTGGGAATGATCGTCACTTTGTGAACGGGATCGGTTCCTGGCAGAAGCTTGGCCATCAACGCGTGGCCGGCTTCATGATAGGCCGTCACTCGTTTTTCTTCTTCGGTGAGAATCATGCTCTTGCGCTCGGCACCCATCATGACCTTATCCTTGGCCATCTCAAAGTCGATGTTTTCAACTTCCTTTTTGTTCTGACGAGCCGCCCACAGCGCCGCTTCGTTCACGAGGTTCTCTAAGTCTGCGCCGGAGAACCCGGGTGTCCCTCTGGCGATCTTCTCCAGCTCCACGTTCGCAGCAACAGGAACCTTTTTCGTATGGACTTTCAAGATTTCCGAACGGCCTTTGAGGTCTGGGCGATTCACGACCACCTGCCGATCAAAGCGTCCAGGTCTCAACAAAGCCGGGTCGAGTACATCGGGGCGATTGGTCGCTGCGACCAAAATGACTCCCTCGGTCGTATCGAAGCCGTCCATTTCTACTAACAACTGATTGAGGGTTTGCTCCCGTTCGTCATGACCACCACCGAGACCTGCGCCCCGTAAGCGGCCGACCGCGTCAATTTCATCGATGAAAATAATGCAAGGGGCATGTTTCTTCCCTTGCTCAAACAAATCCCGCACCCGTGAAGCTCCGACGCCGACAAACATCTCTACAAAGTCAGAACCGCTGATGCTGAAGAACGGCACCCCTGCTTCGCCTGCAATCGCCTTGGCCAGCAAAGTCTTTCCTGTTCCCGGAGGGCCGACAACAAGTACGCCCTTGGGGATGCGTCCACCGAGCTTTTGAAACTTCCGAGGGTCTTTCAGGAATTCAATGATTTCAAGGACTTCTTCTTTCGCCTCATCGACACCGGCCACGTCGGAAAACGTGACTTTTTTTCGCTCTTCCGTCAGCATACGTGCTCGGCTCTTTCCAAAGGACAGAGCCTTGTTCCCACCGATTTGCATCTGACGCATCAGGAAAAACCAGAGGCCGAGGAAGAGGATAAAGGGTCCCCACGTAACGAGGAAGGTGATATACCACGGACTCTCATCCGGTGGTTTGACCTCAATCTGAACATCCTTTTCACGAAGGACTTTGACAAGGTCAGGGTAGTCGGCTGAATAGGTACGAATACGGGTCTTGTCTTTTAAGACCCCGCTGATGTGATTACCCTTAATGATGACCTTTTCAAAATCACCCTTGTCGAGCTTTGCCATGAAATCGCTGAATATCACTTCTTCTTCAGGTGCGTGAGTCGGGACACTGAACAGATTAAACAGGAGAATCATGAACAAGCCGACCACCACCCAGAAGAGCAAGTTCTTGACCCGGGAATTCATCCAGTTCTCCTTCGCGACAACGTTGGACGCAACGTATGTAGAAATCGTGATGATGTTAACATAGCCTTGCGCAACTTGACAACAGCTCGCTGGAAAACTCTTACTCTTCTTGCCGACTCGGATGATCGAGGACAGCGAGATACGGAAGGTTCCGGTACTTTTGTTGGTAATCGAGTCCGTATCCGACGACGTACCGGTTCGGAATTCGGAACCCGATATACTGCAACTGCACATTGACGACGCGGCGCTCCGGCTTACTCAGCAAGGTACAAACCTTGATGCTTCTAGGTTTCTGCTTCGCCAACGTCTTTGTGAGATATTGAACTGTCAAGCCGGAATCGACGATGTCCTCAACCAGCAGCACATCTCTATCCTTGATCGTTTCGGTCAGCTCGGTCATGAGCTTGATCTTCCCGGTCGTTTTCACCTGCGTTCCGTAGCTCGTCACGACGATGAAATCTACCTGCACCGGAATTCGGATCGCTCGTGCCAAATCCGCAAAAAATGCATAGGCTCCCTTTAGTACCCCGATGAGCACAAGGTCTTTGCCGGCATAGTCGGTGCTGATCTGTCTTCCCAGATCGCGGATGCGGCTCCGCATTTGCTCCTGGGTCACGATCGGGCGTCCGAATATCCGTTCCATTTCACTCCGTCCCTTCTCTCAAAGATAAATTGTCAGCAGTGAACACCAAACAGCGTTCCGTTGCGGCAGTGGGTGCCCAGCGACCATCCTGTCGATACCCAACGACCCACAGGATTCCCTCGGGAGCCACGACCAGGGGAATGAGCGATCGGGCCGCAATCGGTATCTTCAGATCTATAAAAAAATCCTGCAGCTTCTTCGATTGCCCTCCCATACCGGAAGGATGAAATCGGTCTCCCGGCAACCAGTTCCGTACCATCAATGGCTGAGACACTCGATCGGCATCGACCAGAATCCGATCCCTTCCGAGAGGAGCCGCACCAAGCTGGGTTCGTGACTGCTGTTGTACCTGAAGTCGTTGCCTCGTTCCAGACCATATAAGCTCTCCTGGTACAGATAAAAGTACCTGACATCTGCGATACGGTGGTCCAGCATGGGATATTACGCGTGCTTGAAGCGGAACAAACCGTAGATGGCGATCACCGACAACAACCAGCCCTCCCTTCACATCGAGACTCGAACCAGATCCCCTCTTGGAGGCCAAGCGAATGATGCAATCAACCGTTCGGATACTGGGTGAGTAAAATCGGTCGTCATGCTGCCGAAGAAGGTTTCGGATGCAACGCCGTTGAAGTGCATGCGGAAGATCGAGAAGAAAAGTGCGATCGATCGCCCAGTCTCCAGTCGATCCCCGTTCCACAGCGGAAGAGGAGAGGACGGCGACCTGCTGATCCAGATAATGATCGTCTTCTCGGCAGATATCCGCGAGCCTGCAGAGCGCATCGAGGCTCGACGGGACCAGCCGATTCAGAACTGGCATGACCTCTCTCCTCACTCGGTTTCGCAAGTAGCGCGGCTGGAGATTGCTGGAGTCCTCGCGAAACGACAATCCTGCCGTGCGAAGATACGTCAGAATTTCTTGCCGCTTGGTGTCGTATAGAGGCCGAATAACCTTGTTATCGCGGAATGCCGGCATGCCGGAAAGGCCCGTCAGTCCCGCACCACGGAGCATCCACAGCAAGACCGTTTCTGCCTGATCGTCTGCCGTATGGCCTACGGCGATACGGTCGGCCCCGCACTGCTCGGCAACCTCCCGCATCACCCGATAGCGGAGGTCACGGGCTTCAGCCTGCAGCGAGGCCTTGCGTCCATCGACATGAATTCCGACCCGTCGAACATGGAGAGGCACTTCGAGCTGTCGGCAAAAGGCCTCCACAAATTGTTGGTCCTCTTCGGACTCATCTCCTCGCAGTCCATAGTTGCAATGAACGGCCGATAGCGTCAGCTTCCAACTCGACCGGAGACGATGCAGAATCGATACCAGTGCGACGGAATCTGGCCCGCCCGAGACGGCGACCAATAGGTGCTGTCCACAGAGAAAGAGGCGTCTGGACCGAACAGTTCGAACGACCCGATGCAACAGCGGGGGCCAAGCCATCTTATTGAGAGAGCTGTTTAAGGCCGGTTCCAAAGACTCATCGTCCTCCGTTTGTTTTATGATATCGACGTAGGATGCCCCTCGCAGAATCCATGTCGGCCGTGATTTGCCGACTCAGAGCTTCTCCGCTATCAAACTGTGCATCGCCTCGGATACGACCGATAAACTCAACAGTGAGCGTTCGCCCATACAGCTCGTGGATTCCATCCAGAATCGATACTTCCAATCTCCGCTCACCGCCATCAAAGGTCGGTCTGGTACCGATATAGGCGACCGAATCATGTCGTTCCTGGTCCAGAATTGCGACGGAGGCATAAATTCCGTCGCCAGGAGTCACGCGGTCTGGCGGTAACCGCAGATTCGCGGTAGGACATCCTAATGTTCGCCCTCTCCCCTCGCCGGAAGATACGACGCCGCTCAGAGCATAGCATCGTCCCAACAAGACAGCCGCTTGATCGACATGCCCCGCGACGATGAGCTGTCTGATTCTCGTCGAGCTGACCACTCCTCCGTCGATCACCACGGGAGGAATCGGATGGACGATAAAGCCGAATCGTTTGCCGAGCGTGATCAAATCGCCGATCCGTCCTTCTCGCTTATGCCCAAAGGCAAAATGTTGCCCGACAAAAATCTCTTTTAGTCCAAGCCCTTTGAAGAGGACCTGCTCGGCGAACATCTCCGCAGAGAGTGCGGCAAATGCTTGGGTAAACCCCAGAGAGACCACTTCATCGATTCCGGCTTGTTCGAAACGGGCACGTTTTTCTTCTATGCTTGTCAAAAACCGCAGGTCAACGTGAGGCGCAAGGATTTTCACCGGGTGAGGGTCGAATGTCAGGACGACAGCCGTTCCAGGGGCTCGGCGCGCCGTCTCGACCACCTGTTTCAAGAGCGCATGATGACCGAGATGATGGCCGTCGAAATTCCCGATGGTTCCCACCGGATACGGCCGTACGATCTCGTCCGAATATCCGCTGGTCACTCTCATCGTCGATCAATGAAGCAGCTTGGCGGCGTCCTTCGCAAAGTACGACAGGATCAGATCGGCTCCAGCCCGTTTGATCGCCAGCAGCGATTCCATCATGGCACGTGATCCATCGAGCCATCCCGCCGCGGCTGCCGCCTTAATCATGCTGTACTCGCCGCTCACCTGATAGGCCGCCAGCGGGAGAAGCGTACGTGCACGGGCCATCGCAATGATGTCCAGGTAAGGCAGCGCCGGCTTGACCATCACGATGTCTGCACCTTCGTCGACATCGAGCTCGATCTCGCGCAGCGCTTCGCGCGCATTAGCCGGATCCATCTGATAGGACTGTCGGTCACCGAATTGAGGGCTGGAAAATGCCGCGTCCCGAAATGGCGCATAGAAACAGGAGGAGAACTTGGCCGCATACGCCAAGATCGGCAGATCAGAGAACCCCACGCGATCCAATTCGCGCCTGATCGCAGCGACACGACCGTCCATCATATCAGACGGCGCGACCATGTCGGCGCCGGCCTCGGCATGAGAGCGTGCCATCACCGTGAGGCATTCGAGCGTCTCATCGTTAAGGACTTTTCCCTCTTTGACGAGTCCGCAATGCCCGTGGCTGGTATATTCGTCGATACAGACATCCGTGATCACAAGCAATTCCGGCACTTGCTGTTTGACGGCCCTGATCGCCCGCTGCACAATGCCGTTCGGATCCCACCCCGAGCTGCCACGCTCGTCCTTGTGCGCCGGTATCCCAAATAGCATGATGGCCGGAATCCCTAAGGCCTGAATCTCTCCCGCTTCTTTGACCAGCAGATCGACGGATAGCCGACATTGGCCAGGCATCGAAGCAATCTCTTCACGGCGATCCTGTCCCTCGACCACAAACAGAGGGGAAATAAAATCCGACGGGGACAGCGTCGTTTCACGTACCATCCGCCGCAACGATTCATGCTGTCTCAGTCGTCGAAGCCGCTGGATCGGAAACCCCATACCCCGTCTTACTTTCTTGGAAGGTTCGTCAAGAATACGACAAGGTCGCGAACGGAAATAACCCCGACCAGCTTCCCCTCGCGCGTGACACCGAGATGGCGGAGATGGGATTGCGCCATCAAATCGTTGGCATCGAGCAACGTCTTGCTCTCTTCAATGGTCATGATCGGCGCCGACATGATTTGTTCAACCGTCGTCTGGGTTGCAGCCGTCCCAGCCGCAACCACTCGGCGCACCATATCCGTATCCGTGATAATGCCGATAATCTCGCGATCGTTGGTCACGAACAAACTGCCGATCTCGCGGTCTCGCATCATGCGGGCAGCTGTCTGAGCATCTGTGTCACGAGGCACCGTCACGAACTTCTCCCGGGGAATCATGAATGACTTTACAGGGACCATCTCACCCTCCCTCCTTGTAAAAGCCCATCGTACATCTTGCGTGTATTCGTCACTCCAGCGCTCCCGTCGTAACCTGCGCACGGCTTCCATAATAATGCTGGGCGATCTCGTCCACCAGTGCGGGAATCGTATTCTCACTCGGCATGATCGAGACCGTCAAACCATATTCCTCTGCCGTCTTGGCCGTGATGGGTCCGATGCAAGCGATCAGCACGGATTGCAAGAGCGGCTTCACCGCTTCCGCACCGCCGAGCATCGCGACAAAGTTGCGGACCGTGGAAGAGCTGGTAAACGTGACGACATGAATCCGATGATCCATCAGCTCCTGCCGCCACCCCCTGGAATCTTGTTCCGGTGTGAGCGTTCGGTACACGGGGATGACGTCGACATGCGCCCCGGCGGCACGAAGTTCGTCCGGCAAGAGCTCTCTGGCCACTTCTGCCCGAGGGATCAGGATGTGCGTTTGTTCTACATCTCGCCGATTCAGTTCAGCCAACACTCCTTCCGCCTGATAATCTGACGGAACCAGATCGGCTCTGACACCAAACTTTTCCAGTTCCTGAGCCGTGCGGGGCCCGATGCAGCAAAGCTGCCGTCCAGCCAAGCATCGTGAATCGAACCCACGAGCGAACAGCCTGGTCATGAAACGGCTCACGCCGTTGACGCTGGTAAAAATAATCCGGTCGTACGCCCCGATCTTGGAGATCGCATGATCGACAGGCCCCCAGTCGAGAGGAGGAACGATCCTGATCGTCGGAGCTTCCACCGGTTCAGCGCCATAATCCGTCAATCGAGCGGCTAATTCGCCGGCCTGTTCTTTCGCTCGCGTCATGAGCACCCGTTTCCCAAAGAGCGGGCGCCGCTCGAACCAGTTGAGTTTCGGCCTGAGTCGAACAACCTCTCCCACGACAATGACGGTCGGCGGCTCCATTTTCAGCGCTCCGGCCTTCTGAACGATATCGGCTAACGTGCCGACAACGGTTTGCTGGGAAACCCTTGTCCCCCACCTGGTAATGGCCACGGGTGTCGTCGGCGCCAACCCTTCTTCGATAAGACGAGTCGAGATCATTGGGAGGTTTTTCATACCCATGAGAAAGACGACCGTACCCCGGCTCATCGCCAGTCTTGACCAGTCCAGGGCCGTGGAGGGCTTCTCCGGATCCTCATGCCCGGTGACAATCGTCAGCGTAGACGCCAACGTTCGATGTGTCACCGGAATCCCGGCGTAGGCAGGCACCGCCACTGCGGCAGTCACCCCGGGAACCACCTCAAACTCGATCCCAGCCTCCGCCAGCACTTCCGCTTCTTCTCCTCCTCGCCCAAAGACAAACGGATCGCCTCCCTTCAACCGCACGACCACGTTGCCTGCGTTTGCTCGCTCAATCAGCAGACGATTGATGACCTCCTGTTCAGGGTATTTCCCTCTGCCTCTCCGTCCGACATAGACTCGCTCCGCTTGGTCCCGGGCATGGGTAAGGAGGGTAGAGTTCGCCAGATAATCATAGAGAACCACGTCAGCTTGCCCAAGACACTCCTTTCCTCGAAGGGTCAACAGCCCAGGATCTCCGGGACCGGCTCCGACCAAATAGACCTTCCCCTTCCTTTCTCGTACCATGTTCATGCCGACCCGTAAATCTCCCGAAGAATTTTGTCCCCTCCCCGCGTCAGCAGTCGTTCAGCCAACTGAACACCCAGCGCGTGAGCCTGCTGATCTGTCCCCTCCATCCCGTCGCGAATAACGGTCTTCCCATCGACACTGGCGACAAGACCCTCTAATACCAGCTTCTCACCGAATAGAGTTGCATGGGCTGCAATGGGCACCTGACAGCCCCCCTCTAGACGATGCAAAAAAGCCCGTTCTGCCGTCACAGTCGTATGGGTGGCCTGATGATTGAGTCGGGATAAAACGGAATGCACGAATGCATCGTTGGTCCGACCTTCGATACCAAGGGCTCCCTGTCCGACCGCAGGCAGACTGAGGATAGGGGAAAGATATTCCGTGATGGTCTGAGACCAACCCAACCGGTGCAGACCCGCAGTTGCCAAGACGATGGCATCGAACTGTCCTTCCTTGAGTTTTCTCAGGCGTGTATCCAGGTTGCCGCGTAGCATCGCGATCTTCAAGTCCGGCCTGGCCTGTAACAATTGCGCTTGGCGACGAAGGCTTGCAGTCCCGATGCTGGCTCCGAACGGGAGATCCTGAAACGAGTATCCTTCACGACTGATTAAGGCATCCCGGGCATCCTCGCGCTGAGGAACACAGAGAATTCCGAGACCTTCAGGCAATTGCGCTGGAACGTCCTTCATACTGTGAACGGCGAAATCGATCTCACCGGCGAGCAAGGCGCCCTCAATTTCCTTGACAAACAAGCCTTTCCCCCCGATTTTTGCCAATGGCACATCGACAATCTTGTCGCCGGACGTCTGAATCTTCTTGAGCACGACCCGGACCTCCGGCACGACCTCTTGAACCTTGGATTGGAACCATTCGCTTTGACAGAGCGCCAATTTACTCCCTCTCGTCCCAAGAACCAAGGTTGAGCGCCTGCCGTTCTGTATCGACACGTTGAGACTCTTTTCGTAGCCCGCCGATCAGCGGGTTCGTTTATGGATTGACGTTTCCGGAACTGAATCCTCAGCGCCCGACTCTGCAGAGCTTTCGGTCTGGTAATGCGTCGACTGCCTGTAGGTCTCGATCTGTTGAACAGACGCAGATTGCAGGTCGAGCGAAAAAAACCGACGCGCTGCTTCGACGAACGCAGGACCGCTCGAAGAGTTGACTTCGGCCTTGAGGGTGACCATGGTGCGATGAATCAATTTGTTCACAATCGAGGAGGCAAGGCCTTCAACCAGTTCGCGCTCCTGAGGAGACAGATGCGGCAGTCGCGCGAGCACCTTGTCGACCTCCGCCCGCTTCATATCATCGACGCGGTTCCTGAGTGCAACGATCGTCGGCGTGACCTCCAGGGATTTCATCCAGTCCAGCAGGGTGGTCACTTCTTCCACAACCATCCTCTCGGCCTTCTCCGACTCCTGCACTCGCTCGGCTCGGTTCTGTTCGACTCGATGTTTCAGATCATCGATGTCGAAGAGAAACGCATTGTCGACATGCCGAACGGCTGGATCGATGTTTCGGGGAACCGAAATATCGATCAAGAACATCGGACGGTTCATGCGTTCTTCGACCGCACGATGCACATCCTCTGCCCCGACCAGATAATGCGCCGCACCCGTAGAGACGAGAACAATATCCGCTGAGGCCATATCATCCTTGAACTGATCGAATGGGACCGCCGTGCCGCCGAACTTGGCGGCGAGATCAACCGCATGCTGTGGAGTTCTTGTCGTGATACGCACATGCCCCACACCCTGAGCGATCAGATGGCGCGCGGCCAGCTTCGCCATTTCCCCGGCACCGACCAACAGCACCGTCTTCTCGTGCAGATTCGAAAAAATCTTCTTGGCCAGCTCAACGGCAGCATAGCTGACCGACACCGCCATTTCAGAAATTTTTGTTTCGGTCCGCACGCGCTTGGCCACTGAGATAGCCTTCTTGACGACCTTGTTCATGATGACGCCGGTTGTCTTATAGGCCAGCGCGACTTCAAACGCATCCTTCAGTTGACCCAGGATTTGAGATTCTCCGATAATCATTGAATCGAGACTGGCTGCGACTCTGAACAAGTGACCGATCGCTCGATCCCCGGTATGCCAGTAGAGATGCGGGGTCAGCTGTTCGGAAGACAACGACAGATGCGTGTCGGCGAGAAATTCTTGGATACGACCATATCCGGCTTCAATATCGTCGACAACTGAGTAAACCTCGACTCGATTACAGGTCGAGAGGAGGATGCCTTCCTTGACACCGGGATACGAACAGAGGCGGGTGAGGGCTTCGCCGAGTCGGCTTTCGGGAACAGCCACCCGCTCTCGGATCTCGACGGGAGCCGTCTTGTGACTTAACCCTACGACGATCAGATGCATAGGATTCTCAGACGCATCTTACGACAACGCACTATGTCCTTTAAGGACGACGCCTACCAATGTAAGGATCACGCAAGCAAATCCGATGACCGTGAGATAGGCCGCGCGTTTGGCTCTCCACCCGATGGTCAGTCTTCCGAGCAATACGATGAAATAGAAGAGCCACGTGACCAGCGCCCAGGTCTGCTCAGGATTCCAACTCACATACGATCCGCGTGCAAATTGCGCTGAGATGGCTCCCGTTACGATTCCCAGCGTAAGCAACGGAAACCCTAACACGATGGATTGTTGATTAAGGTGATCGAGAAAGTCGAGCGCGGGGAGCTTGCTGTAGAGAACATTAAACTGTTTCGACTTGAGGAGCCGATCCTGGATCAGGTACATCACACCCGCGACAAACGCGACCGTAAATCCCACGGCGCCCAGCATGCTGAGCGTGACATGAAACCATAAGGTCTTGAACACCGGCTGGAGGGTAGGTACCGTCTCTGGAAGGGCTGCGGCCGAAATCAACGAGACCAAGGCTAAAGGCACCATGAAGGACCCAAGCACATGAATCCGATGGCGGAACTCGACGACTAAAAACACCAGGATGATCATCCACGAGAAAAAAGAAAGGGCATCGGAAAAGCTGGGCGGCGCCGATGATGAGGCACCAGCTATCCGCACGACGAGGGCAACGGTATGTGAAGCAAAGCCGGCCGCCGTCATACCCAGCGACACGTGTGACAGGGCTTCAGAGCGCCGCAGCGAATAGGAAAGAAACGACACCGTGGCCACGATGTACAGTACCAGCGTGATCATGAAACAGACAGCTGCCATCGGAAACACCCTTGAGGTGTCTACTGATCGAACGTCAACAAGATAAGTTTGAAATTATATCGATGCCGACCAAAGGGAGTCAACAAAACGCAGGAGCTTCAAGGACTTCCGGCAGTCCGCCCGATCGCAAAGGAACACTCTATGTGGTGGCTGTTTCAATCGGACATCCTGACGATGTGACCGTGCGTGCCATTCAGGTCCTGAGGAAAGTAGATCTCATCGCTTCGGAAGATCCGAAGGCAACGCAACAACTCCTCGCACATCACCATATTCAAGCGATGGTGACGAGCTACGGCCCCCGGAATCTGAAGGAGAAGGCGGCGGTTCTTGTGCAGCGGTTGCAGCGGGGCACTGATGTCGCGCTTGTCTCCGATTGCGGATCTCCCCTTGTGGTCGACCCAGGCCATCTCCTCGTGGTCGCAGCGCATGCACATGGAATCCCTGTGATCCCCATACCGGGCCCTTCCGTAGTGATTGCGGCCCTCACCGCCGCAGGCGTGCCCTGCGAGTCGTTCTATCTTCTTGGATATCTGCCGAGTAAGGCCCCCCATCTCGCCCGCTGCCTTATCGATGCGTTGAAGAGGGAAGTTCCCACGGTGGCGTTTTGCACTGTGAACTCACTGATGCGTGCGGTTCACTTCCTTGTGAACATCGCGCCCCGACGCCTTGTCGTGTTGGCTTGTGACCTGACAAGGTCCAGCGAGCATATTATTCGCGGGACATCACTTCAAGTAAGCCGAAGCCTGCCCGACGTGCAGGGGGAACAGATCACGATTGTTCTTGCGGGAAAAAACCGAGGCGGGCGGAACACAAAACCAAGGAGCGTCTAGTCACTATCCTCCCGACGAATTAAAACTCTGTAGGCTTGGTCCACTCGTTCCTGTGCTAATACCGTGTGTCCTTCATTCTCGACACTACGCGGCACGTTCCGGATAGGGTCGCCGTCATCCAACAAGACCGACAGCACTTCGCCTTCCTTCATCGTTTCAAGCTTGAGTTTGGTCTTCACGAAGTTGTAGGGACAAATCACTCCACGAAGATCAAGCTCTGACGTCGGCACCCCCGGTGCATTCTGATGCTCGTTCATTCTGATGCTGGTTCATCCTGATGATTGAGTGAAGAACAATTTGACCGCATCATCAGGCTATCAAGGATCATTGGAATTGAGCAAGCAGAGTCCCAGCTCAATGAACAGGGGCAGCGCAAGCTGCCCCTGTCAAAAACTCGAACTCCAGAGCGTCTTAATTGAATCCCTTTACCAGATTCGGTTTTGACGCGTCAGTTCCATAGTCGGATGTGTTGGGCATCTTTGTTTCCGGAGTTACTGTTTTATACCCCCATCCTGGTTGAGGTTCGCAATTCCAACAGGGAGCTGTACCGGTGTATTCGCCGATGGTGGTATCCACAATCCCGGTAATTTTGCCTGGCAACACAGATCCCGCCACTCCACCTGTCGTGGTGGTACTGGCTGTCTCAATAGCGCGCTCGTTCGAGGGATTCGGTCGCTGCCCTAGGCCGCCGAATCCGGCGAGTTTCTCGTTGCCTCGCAGCAAGTACACCTCGCGAACAATCTTGCGGCCCGTGCCATACGGTTGATTGGGCGAAGTCGCTTCAACCACTTGGAGCGCGATATCATCGCCGTTGTTCAACACCTTAAACTGATCCAGGTTGGTTCTTTCGTCGAAGTAGACCGTCAGCGAGCTCATGGCTCCGGTTCCCGCACGGCCTTCGTCGTGAGAGCTTCCCCCGGTTTCCAGATGCATCTTCCCCGCCGGAAAATCTATCGCCAGGACACGACCATAAATCGTCTCAGGAAGAGAGAGGCGATCAAGAAATGCACTGCGATCAAAGGTCTGGACCCGATTGGAACTTCCGGACACATCGCCAACCCCGGTTCCCACACCCATTGCGGACCCGCCGGATGATTGCTGTAGTCGCTCTTGAGCTACTGCAACATTCATAGAGCCGACACAAAGCAGTGCGGCCCCTAGTGCCAACGCTTTACGCATGTGCTGCCTCCTTAAAAAGTAGGTGGACGGGACGGATAGTCCCGTAAGAAAGAAATCGATCGATCATAGTGACATCTTGAGCGTTTCCCTGCTTTCGTCTGATCATCAGAAATTGATACCTACATCTTGAGAATCATTGCAGAAATTAGGCTAATAGCACGGCGCTGTCAAGTGGGTAGCACGATCACGGAGTGGGACGTTCAGAAATCGACGCCGCTCATCAAGACACGTTGGCATTGTTCGACCAGTAATCAATCAGCTCGACACTCATCTGGTGCCCGGAGGGAGGGTCGAACTCCCACTCTCTCGCGAGAACCGGATTTTGAGTCCGGCGCGTCTGCCAGTTCCGCCATCCGGGCACATCCACCGCACAGGCACAGCGGGTGTGGTTCTAACACGCCGCAGCCAGAGGGTCAATCGGCATCAATCTCGCGTACCGATGACCCGCAGTAGTTCGGTCACGTCGGTTGTAGCGTTCGTTTAGTATAGAGGCCCCATCACGCACGCACACAGCGACCGCCCAGAGACGGCACGTCGCAAATACCGACCCTCATATTGATCCTACAACGAGGATTGACTCCCGCGGATGTCAGAAGTAGACTAAGCTTAGTCCATAGGGAGGATACACATGAAAGCCGCCACCCGAACTGTGAACGTCCATGAGGCCAAGACCCATTTTTCCAAACTGCTTGCCGCCGTTGCCAAGGGCCAGCACATCACCATTTGCAAAGATGGGACGCCCGTAGCCGAACTTGGCCCTCTGAAACATAAAATTCCTGTCCGCCGTCCAGGATTATTGAAAGGACGAGTGACCGTCTCTGACGATTTTGATGCGACGTTACCACCCGACATGATGGCCGCGTTCGAGGGTGGACCATGAATCTCCTGTTAGACACCCATATCTTTTTGTGGTTTGTGATTCATTCTCCAAGACTCTCGAAAGTCATTTATCACCAGATAGAGGCCACGTCCGAGGTCTATATCAGTGCGGCCTCTCTGTGGGAAGTGGTCATTAAGATTCAGCTGAAAAAGCTCTCCGCGGATCCCGACGAGCTCGCTGTCAAGATCGCTGACAGTGGTTTTCAGGAATTGCCGGTGTCTGTGCGACACGCCCTTGCTCTTAAACAGTTGCCGCTTCATCATCATGACCCCTTTGATCGAATCTTGTTGGCGCAAGCCCATGTGGAAGGTCTGCGCTTGCTCACGTGTGATTCGAGTTTAAAGCCGTATGGTGCGGTGTGTCAGATGGTCTCTTAGGCCAAGTGAGCGTTTACGAAAACTCGCATTTGAATGCCCCGCCCGGAAGGGCGGGGATGAAAAATGCGAGTTTTCGTAACACACCCAGCCTCTCAGCATAGGGTGGGTCCACCGGGCGATCTCTTCCAAGGCCAGATCGTTACGCTGATGCAGCTGCCAGCGACGCATTCTCTGTCTGATCGCCTTGGCCGCTTTCTGGCTCACCGCAGGTGCGAAACTGACTCGCGCGCCGTCAGGTTGGGCATGTATATCCAATCCAGTATATTCTACCCATGAAGCGACTACGATTCCTTGGGGACTCGCTCACGGTTTGCGGGAGTTTCCCGAGGCCGCCAGGCACGACGCGGGCTATCAGTTGGACAAGGTGCAGCGCGGTGAACAGCCGGACGATTTCAAGCCGATGCCTTCTATCGGCAAGGGCGTCGAAGAAATCCGGATGTGGGACGACACCGGCACATACCGCATGGTCTACACGGCCAGGCTAGCCGATGCGGTCTATGTGCTGCACGCATTCCAGAAGAAAACGCAGGCGACGGCCAAGCGTGACATTGAGCTTGCCAAAAAGCGAATCACCGAACTGATGAGAGGTGCCCAATAATGACGAAGACCAAGACCAAAACAAACACTTTCAGCAGCGTGTGGGATGCGATTGCCGACACCCCTGAGCAGGCGGCCAATCTCCAGGCGCGGGCCGAACTGATGCGGCAGATCGCGGCTATCATCAAGGCCAAGGACTGGAAGCAGGCCGACGCCGCAACACATTGCGGCGTCACCCAGCCTCGCATGAACGACTTGTTACGCGGGCGTGTGTCGCGGTTTTGGCTGGACGCCCTGGTGAATATCGCCACGGCACTTGGCCGGCGCGTGCATGTGGAGTTGGAAGTCGCGTAACCAGCCACCGACATGCTGGTGCGACTCTACTTGGGTGCATCATGCCGGAGTGGGGTCAGACCTTGTACTGTGTATTACCGACAACCGTATCTGTTTCTTACACCGTGGGGTGGCCGAAGCACCACATCGGAAATCGCCCAAGGCGCGGCGTCATGAGGAGAATAGAGGCCGCGAACATGGCGTTTATTGGAACATTTGGATGGCAAGGTCGAATCTACTCTCCAACGCCACGCACGATTCAAGATCTGACCCTACTAACATTCTCCAATACTTGACCCTACTAATATTCTACTAACCCATATTTCTTATCGCTGAAGTGGAGATTTCTGCAAAAAGGAATGCCGGACGGTCGTAAAAGCGGTCCGGCCATGATATGGGGGGATGTACTACTTCCCACCCCTTTCAAAGCAGACAGCAGCATCGGTTCCAAACTTGTTGCCAGTCGTATATTCAGAGACGTAGACCATCTTCCAACCATCATACTTTGTGAAAATGGAATCCATCTCATTTTTGTCCCGCATGTCAACACGTTCACAGCGTGTTTGAATGTTTGGACCGTTGGCTCCGCTATCCCATTTGGCTGATAAAACGTTTGCAGGTTGACAGCCGGCGAGGTCGAGGCTCATAAGAGCGATGCCGAGGAGCAAATGCTGGTATCTCACTGTAAAACCTCCTTGCAGCGGGTTGACGGACTAAAATGGAAATGCTGTCCCACTGTCGAATCCAAAATGGCGAGGCTGTCTTATATCTAAGAATCTCAATATAGTCAATTCTTTGCATGTAATCCCACAATGATAATGTCCGCCTTTCCCACAATAGAACTGTCCTCTGTAGACTGCCGGCTCTCACAAGGAGGGCGGGATGGTCGGAAAGGACAGCATCGTCATGAGCGGGAAAGAACTTCGACAAGTCCATGTGATTCACCAAGTCCTCGCGAGGCAGCTCACACACCAAAAAGCCGCTGAGGTGTTAGGGCTCACGCCCCGCCACATTCGCCGGCTCCGGGACCGACTGCGAAAGTAAAGGAGCCGGATACTCGTGGCACTACCTTACTGATCCTCGTAGAATACAGTGACACATAAATCAAAAAGAAAGCCAAGTCCCATCGCACCCCGAAAGACCACATCTTGTCACTCTATTGTGCGAGACTCAGTAAATGCTCAAAACAGTTAGGGTCGGATCTTGAATCGTGCATGGCGTAGGAGATCAGATCGACCTTGTCACTCAATACGTCAACAAACGCCATGTGCGCTAGCCACTATGGTGTTTGCGCCAGCAGCTGTTCGGTCAGTTTCGCGGCCCGGTCGGTTTTGACCTGCGCGAGAATTGCCCCGGCAGTCTTGGCTTTCACCAGCCTGAGGATTTCGATCGCTTTCCGATCCGGCATATGTTCGAGACGCGAGGCGGCGTCCTCAGACGGCATGGATTCGTAGATTTTGGCGAGCCGCGTCCGTTGATCCTGGACCAAACGTTCTTTCTCCTTGGCTCGTGGTCCATCTTCTTTCGCCTGCGCGCTCTGAATCCGCTTTTCCAACGCTTCGTTCTGATCCAACAGTTCCTCAACCTGCCCCCTCACGATCATGAGCCGTTCCTCGTTCTGGCGAATCGATTGCTCACGCCGGTCAAGATCGCGCTTGCGCTGGTCCAGCATCTCGAGTACTTCACGAGGAACATCGATCGCCGGCCCTTGCGTCGCAGGCGGGGCGAACAGCTTGAGATCGTTGTCGTCGGATTCTGCGCTTGAGCCCTCTGCATCCTGCACTTGTGGCGGCACCCTCTGCTTCAGCTCACTCGTCGTTACGGACTGTGTCTTGTATTTTGGTTCGGAGGAGGCTTGTCCCAATTGCACCATGATCCACAAAAGAATAGTCGAACCGACGATCCCAGCAATCATCGTCCAAAGCTGGGAATGCCGGTTTATCCCCGGCACAGTTCTCGCCACCAGCCCAAGGCTGCCGAGACCGAGATAATGTGTCCAGCCCTTGATGGATCGTGCCCTCATGAGTTGCTCGCTTTGACAACGGAATACCGACGGCTCGCCCCTTCATCCGTTGTCCGCTGTTCCTGACGCCCCTCCTCGGCTCGCTGCACTTCGCGGCGTTTGTCGGCGACACGATCAAGAAGCCTGCGCTCCTGGCTGGCTTCGACAAGAAGCGCCTTGGTATGCTGCCACGCTTCGACGGCTTGGTCGATCTCGCAACGCACTCGCCGTAACGCTGCCTGTTGTGAATCTAGACGCCCCTGCCATTCCAGCCAGGCTTCGATCGTCAGCCCTTGCGCTGATTGTCGGTCATAGATGACGACATCCTGCTGAATCTGGGCTTCGATGTCGCGACACCGTTCCTCACTCTGGGCCAGGGTGCGAGTGACCTGCGCCAATTCCATCATCAGACGCTCTACAGTCTGGACGCGTAGCTTTCTCAACGACTCGAGGCTCATGCCGCCTGCTGGGCCAGCGCTTCAAGTTGCTGTACCGACGAAGGCAGGCCGGCCGCCTGGTCGATGTCCTGCCGCAAATACCCATTGATCGCTTCCTGTGCTTGTACGGCACGGTCGAGAGCGGCGTTCATCCCCGGCTTGTAGGCTCCAAGCACAACCAGGTCTTCGGATTCGCGATACCTCGCCACCAATTCGAGGATTGTCCTGGCGGCATCGTAGTGGGGCCGTCCGACGATATCCCGCATCACACGGCTGGTACTCTGAAGGAGATCGATCGCAGGGAAGTGATTACGGGCGGCCAATGTGCGTGACAGGACAATATGGCCGTCCAAGATCGAGCGAGCAGCATCGGCAATTGGATCGGTGAGGTCATCGCCATCGACGAGCACTGTATACAAGCCGGTAATGGTTCCCGGACCTGGCCCGGTCCCGACACGTTCGAGCAGTTTCGGTAGGAGAGTAAACACGGAGGGGGTATAGCCTTTGGTCGTCGGAGGCTCCCCGATCGCCAAACCTACTTCTCTCTGGCTATAGGCGAGTCGCGTCAGTGAATCCATCAACAACAAGACCTGTTTCCCCGCATCACGGAAGTATTCGGCAATCGTCGTCGCGACCAATGCAGCACGCAGCCGTATGAGCGGGGCTTGGTCGGAGGTCGCCACCACCACCACTGAACGTCCGAGTGCCTCTGCGCCCAGATCGCGTTCCAGGAACTCGTTGACCTCACGACCTCGCTCTCCGATGAGGGCAATGACATTGACATCCGCTTTCGTGTAACGGCTGATCATCCCCAACAACACGCTCTTCCCGACTCCCGAACCGGAAAAGATGCCCATCTTCTGGCCACGTCCACAGGTCAGAAATCCATTGATCGCACGAACTCCAAGATCAAGCGGAGTGTGTAGACGAGCTCGTTGTAACGGGTTCGGCGCAGCCGCATAAAGGGGATAGCGCTCAGCGGCTATCAGCGACCCTTTGCCATCCATCGGATTTCCACAGCCGTCGAGAACTCTTCCCAGCAAGCCCGGTCCGACGGCAAGATCGGCCACTTGGCCGGACATGGTAATTCGACTTCCCGGCCCGATCCCTTGCATGTCGCCCAAGGGCATGAGGAGAACACGGTCCCCACGGAATCCCACAACCTCGGCAGGAATCGGCCCTCCAGGCACCTCCCTCGTAATTCGGCAAAGCTCTCCTACGGTCGTCATCGGCCCATACCCTTCCACGACGATCCCAACCGCTTGAGCCACTCTTCCGGACACTTCGATGGGGTCGACGCACTCGATCAGCTTACTAAGACTCATGATGAGCCCTGTTCCTCAGGACATCGCCCAAACGGAACAACTGCGTATCGAGGGAGGCATCGACCAATCGCGTTGCGGTGTGCAAAAGACAGCTTCCTCGTTGGAGAGAAGCCACCGGCTCGATGGTAAGCTTCCGTGCGATATTCTGCCGTCCCACAAGCTCCTCCCGAACCTCTTCAAGTACCGCCGCGTCTGCCGGATGCACCTGTATCACCACGCCATCCGACTCTTCAACCGCGCCTAGTGCCGCCTTGGCCTGCATCACGATTTGTTCGCGGTGAGACTCGGCGGACTCATGAAGTACTTTGGACGCAATCTGAAGCGCGAGCGCGATGATTTCCTCCTCGACCGTCTGACGGAGCGCGGATCGAGCCGCATCAAACTTTCGGACGGCCTCGGTCACTACAGCGAGATCTTGTTGACGCTGCGCTTCGGACTGTCGCCGGCCCTCTGCCAGCCCACGCTCATATTCCATCTGACCGTCATCCCTTCGGAGTGCGCCGTCATCTCCGAATGTCTGAAGCGGCATGCTCTGCAGCCGTACTGCGCCGGCCTTTACAGCGGCATGTTTCAGGACCGTATTCTCGTTACGCAGTCGATGGAGTTCCAATAAACGGCGCACGGTCGAGCGCACAACATCGGCCTGAAAAGGCTTCATCAAGAAATCGGCAGCGCCTGCCTTCATCGCACGGACAGCACGTTCCACCGTCGCTGCTCCAGTCATCACCACTCCGATAATCCGGCTGTCGATCCTCTGTGCCTCTTCCAGGACTGCGATTCCATCCCGGTCCCGGAGCAGAACATCGACGATCAACAGCGCAGGAGCCATCTGCGTCAGCATCGAAATCGCCTCTTGCCCGGAAGCGGCGACGCGAATAGGCACTCGCTCGGGCCTGAATAGTTCGAGGAAGAGGTTTCGTACCCCCTCCTCGTCATCAACCACTAGAACGGATCCCTGAAATTGCGACATTCCTCGTTCGCGAACAGTCACCTCCGGTATGGGCGGCCCCGTCACTACAGCATCTCCTCTCCCGCGCCTGCGATGATGATGCGGCCTTCTTCCTCGAGTTTTCGGCAGACTTTCAGGATATTCTGTTGGGCTTTCTCGATATCGGACACCCTGACCGGCCCCTTGGCCTCCATATCTTCTTTCAACATGTCCGCGGCACGACTCGACATGTTCTTGAAGAATTTCTCCTTCACCTCCGGATTGGCGCCGCGGAGAGCCAACGGAAGGTCGTCCTTGCTGATTTCTTTCATCAATTCCTGTACACCGCGATCGTCGACCTTCACCAGGTCGTCGAAAACGAACATGAGCGCCCGGATCGCGTCCGCCAGCGGCTGGCTCTTCTCCGCAATCTTGCCCATAATGCCGCCCTCGTTGGCCTTATCCATCCGCGTGAGAATGTCGGCCATCACCTCAGGCCCTCCGATGCTCTGTGAACCCACTCCTTTACTCGCCAACAACGTCTCCTGCATGCTTTGGCTCAGTTCCTCCAAGATGTCCGGCTGCACCTCCTCCATGGTGGCAAGCCGGAGCGCCACGTCTCCGCGCATCGATTCCGGAAGCCCTGCAAGCACTTTCCCGGCTTGGTCACTTTCAAGATGCGCGAGAGTGACCGCCACCGTTTGCGCATGCTCGACCTTCAACATTTGGACAAGCGTTTTCACATCGACCCATTTCAGCGCCTCCAGCCCCGGATAACTTTTTCGGGTCATCGATTCGATGATCCGCGCCGCCTTTTCCGGACCCAACGCCTTGATGAGTACGGCCTTGATGAACTCTTTTCCCTGAAACTGAACCTCGCCGGACGCGCTGGCGGTCCGGAAATCCGAGATGACCGCGTCTTCCTCATCTCGTGAAATGTGGGCGGTGCCGTTCATGAAACTTCCCAGCCGCTTGATTTCTTTCGGATCGAGTTGTTTCATGACCTGGGCAGCCGCTTCTTCTCCGATGGCACGAAGCAGAATGGCCGCCTTCTGTTCACCCGTCAGATTCTTCGCCATGGCGATGTGCTAGATGGGGTTATTGCAATATCGTAAATAGCCCGCAGAGGGTGTTGAAAAAGCTCGCCGTCTCACCCGCCCAACCCCCGCGCGCCGAGATGCACTTTTTCCCCTCCAAGGCCGCTGCGAGTGAAAGACCGAGGCGTACGGGGGTGGTACGTTAAGGTCTTGAGCGATGCGAGAACGACGCTGATACTCCTTACGGCGCAAGCCGTTCCACATGGCTCACTTATAGAGCCGCGTCCTGGTCAAATTCAGCCACGACGCGAGCCTCGCGCTCGGCCTGTGCCGCCGCGGGCGAGGGCCACGCCGGGATCTCGGCGTACTCCCCGCGTGTGCCATGAATGCACAGGAGGAACTTGCCGGTGGCCGTCCGGCAAAACTCCGCACGGTCCACCGTTGACACTCCGTCAGGTTTGCCCGCCATATCCTGAGTTCCTTTCTTCTCGGACACGCACTGCCATATGATGCTTACCACCGATACCCTCCGCGCAACGGTCCCCGAATCGTGGCACTGCCCCCACGTCTACGCGCGCCGCCCGTAGCCGTTGGATTGTTATGGAGGGCTTTTGCAACATCCTCATGTGGGGTTCTTGAGCCACTGTTTCACAACGACGGCGGTCGTGTCGGGATTCTTTCTCGCCATGTCGATGATCTGCACCCGGTCCGGCGAGCCGGCCAATGAGGCCTCCGCCGTTCCGACTGTGCCGGGCAGCGAAGATATCGACGCTTCGGCCTGCGTCTGCGCCGTCGTCGAACCCAACATCGTCAACAACGGACGGACAACGAACAGGAGAATCACTGTAAACAGAAGGATTCCGACCGCATAGCGGAGATACGGCAACCATGACTTTGGGCCTTCCGCCATGGCTTCTGCCGTCGTACTCTGCACCTCGTCCGGTTCCGCACCGAATTGAACGTTGACGACTTGAACCTGATCTTGCCGCTCGGTCGAAAAGCCCATCGCTTTCTTGACGATCTCCTCAATCCTTTTCAAATCTTCTTCCGAACGTGGGGTGTATTTGCGCGCGGCAGCCGGCGTATCCGTCGACTGTCCCTCACCGAGTTTGGCTGTCTCATAGATCCCATCGACCAGCACGGCCACGGACAATTGTTTAATGACGCCCACCGGCTCGACGATTTTTGAAACGGTTCGACTGATCTCGTAGTTGACCGTCTCATTTTTCGTCTGACTGTTGCTTGAACTGCTTTGCGCGGGCTCTTGATCCGTTCCCGGCGGCACGTTCGACTGCACACCCGGCACGCCGCCGCCGACGCCGTTGGTGCCGTTGGCCTTTTCCTGCCCTCGCTGTTCGCTCCTCACCACCTGGCTGTTCGGATCGTACCGCTCCTCCGTCGTCTCGACCTTTCGAAAATCGACCACGCTGGATACGCGTACCACGGCCTTGTTGGCTCCGACGATCCGCTCCAACATCGTTTGGATACGCGTTTCCACGTCCTTTTCGACGCTGCGCTGATAGTCGAGTTGTGCATTGGTCAAACCGGAGGTTTCGTCCGTCATGGTGGTCGACAACATACGACCGTGCCCATCCACCACGGTCACATCGCGGGCCTGCAGGCCTTCCACGCTGCTGGACACCAGGTGGATGACCCCTTGCACCTGCGACTGAGTCAACTGTTGTCCGTTGCGAAGGGACACGATCACGGACGCTCGCGCTTTCTCCTGCTCGTGGGCGAAGAGCCGCCGTTCCGGAATCGCCAGATGAACCCGCGCTCGTTCGACTTCCGGCAGCTGTGCGATGGTTCTGGCCAACTCGCCCTGTAACGCGCGCCGATAGTTGAGCTTCTGGACGAATTCGGACATGCCGATCGACGTCCGGTCAAAAATTTCGAACCCGACTCCTCCGCCGTGGGGAAGCCCTTGGGTCGCCAGTTGCAGTCGTAGCTCATGGACCTGAGCGCTCGGAACCAACACCGTTGATCCACCGCCCGTTGTTTCGTACGGCACCTTCGTCTCCTTCAACTTATCGATGATGGCGGCGGCGTCTTCGCTGCTGAGATTCGTGAACAACACCTGCATGTCGGGTTGCTGCGTCCATAGCGCGAGGGCGATGAGGCCGGCCACCGATCCGGCCAGAGCGATGAGGATGATCATCCGCTGATTGACGGAGAACTTGGAGAACATGCTAGCCACTCCCCTTCATCGCGTCTGACCGATCACACCTGCATCCGTTGAATTTCTTCATAGGCCGCGACCAGTTTGTTCCTGATTTGCATCATCAACTGGAAAGACACGTCTGCCTGCTGCAGCGCAACCATCGTCCGGTGAATGTCCTGCGTGTCACCTGTCATGAGGGCCTCCACCGCGCGGCCGGCTTCCAGCTGCGTGTCGTTAACCTTTCCAATCGCGGACTTGAGAGAATCCACGAATCCGGAGGTGCCGGCTGTCCCGGCTGACCCAACCCCCTGAGCCACATCGGGAATGGGAGCGATACCGGATGTCGGACCGTATATCTGACTCATCATCACCTCCCGATCTCGAGCGCCTTGTTCCACATGGCGCGTGTCGCATTGATCGCCTGGACATTGGCTTCGTACGCGCGAGAAGCGCCGATCATGTTCACCATCTCTTCCATGACATTCACGTTGGGAAGGCGCACGAACCCTTTGGGATCGGCGTCCGGATGATGGGGATCATAAATCAGCTGTCCAGGCTTGGGATCTTCCACCACTCGTGCGACGGAGACCCCTTCGAGCGCGTGCGCCGCCGGTCCGATCGCGACTTTGTGGAACGCTTGCTGAAAGGCACCTGGAACCGCCGTCGAACGAAAGACGACATCCCGTCGTTTGTACGGACCACCCGTCGGCGTCTTGGTCGATTGGGCATTCGCAAGATTGCTGGCGATCACGTTGAGTCGTCGCCGCTGGGCATCCAAACCGGAAACCGATACGGCCAGACTGTCGGACATTTCCATGATGGGCCTCCTTTATCAGCTGTCAGCCGGATTGCCGACTCGGCAAGCTGAGCGGCTATGTGTTATCTCGCATCTCGTATTGCACTCAGTAATCCGTTGAACTTCTTGGCCAGTATCGTCGCAGCTGCGTTGTACTGCATGGCGTTCTCGGACAATTTGGCCATCTCCAACTCGAGATTCACGGAGTTTGCGTCGAGCGGGAGATCGCCGGCAGGGACTTCACTGAGTTTCCCCGTGACTGCCTGAACACCCTGCGGCACGTGAGCGCCGAAGTGTCCAGACTGAGTCGCAGCCATGACGATCGGCAGGCGTCCCTTGCGGGCCGACTGTAATTGATCCATAAAGGTCAACTCTGATGCACGATAGCCCGGCGTTTCTTCGTTGGCCAAGTTCGAAGCGATCACTCGTTGTCGTGCGCTGCGAAGATCAAGTGTTCGCTCCAATAGCCGCATCGTTCGATCAAAAATCGTCATGACCCCATGCTCCTTTCCACCAACGACGCTTAATCCTTGCAACCATAATGCCTGTCGGAGCAGTGAGGTGACGGCCATGGGCACTGCCACGTGCAGTCCATCGGACTCACTCTACTCATCCGGCCCCTGCTTGACCGTAGCAAGAACTTGCCGACCGGCACTTTTTGCCTCGTTCATGGCGCAGTGATAGACAATGGTCGTTCAGTTTCTCGATACTCTCGCAGTTTATTTCGTAACGTACGAATGCTGATGCCCAGCTCCTTCGCCGCGTGGGTACGATTGTCCTTCACTCGTGCCAGCGTCTTAAAAATCAACTCCCTCTCCATTTCCCACAGGGAGCCGTTGACCGGCTGTTGCGGACGGATAGGCTGAACCGGCGTTTCTCCGCTTTGTTCAGAAGGACAGTGTTCGGGAAGGATCGGACCATGCCCTGCCAGCAACACCGCCCGTTCCATGACATTCTCTAATTCACGGACGTTTCCTTTCCATGTCAACCGTTGCAAGTGAGCAGTCGCGCTTTCCGACAGTGTCGGTTGCGCCAGACCATTCCTCGTGGCCGACTGGCTCACAAAATGCCGCGCGAGCAATGGAATATCGATCGTGCGTTCACGCAGTGGGGGAACCGTGACCGGAAAAACATTGAGACGATAGTACAGATCCTCCCGAAAGCGTCCTTGCTCGACTTCTCGATAGAGCGCCCGATTGGTCGTCGCGATCACGCGAATATTGATTGAAACCGGATCGCGCCCCCCGATACGATCGACCTCACGTTCCTGCAGCACGCGCAACAACTTTGCCTGGAGGCTCAAGTTCATTTCACTGATCTCGTCCAGGAGCAGTGTGCCGGTATGAGCCATCTCAAACTTGCCGATTTTTCTGATCAATGCGCCGGTGAACGCACCGCGCTCGTGGCCGAAGAGTTCGCTCTCGAGCAACCCATCCGGCAACGCCGCACAATTGACCGCGATGAACGGCCGATGAGCCCGTGGACTTCGATTATGGATAAACCGAGCTAACAGCTCTTTTCCGGTGCCGCTCTCCCCCTGAATCAGTACGGTGGCCTGACTGGATGCCACCCCTTCGATGGTACTGATGAGCCGGATCATTCCTGGGTCTTGGGTTAAGAGAGCCCTGTTATCCAGGGGATTGGGCGAGTGACCAGCGACGGTTCCTTCTTCTCGTCCCGATTTGAGATTTGCGATGACTCGCTCCAGCACGTCCATTGAGAACGGTTTCAAGAGATACTCACCGGCACCCAGCTTCATGGCCTCGACGGCGGTTTCTATGGCTCCATAAGCCGTCATCAGAACGATCGTGGCTTGAGGAGCACGCGCCCTGACCTCCTTGATCAATTCGAGCCCGTTCAGACGCGGCATCCGGAGGTCGGTCAGCACCATCCAGGGACGAAAATGGGCGATCCGTTCGATGGCGTCCATCCCATCGACCGCTCCTTGCACAGAATAGCCGAGCCGCTTGACCGTCTCCATGAGCGCGTTCCGCATGGAGGGGTCGTCATCGACGATGAGAATGCGCTCGCTCTCGTCACCATTTTCAGAAAGAAGGTTACTCTTCTCACGGTCATTCATGAGACCATTCCTCCGCTCACATTACCCCATGCTCAACTGAGAGAGCGTCACTGGATTCAGGCTCGCTCCGCGTTCGGACTTGCGCCTCATGTGGATCTCCGCCGATCGAAGGATGAGGGAGAATAATCGAGCATGCGGTGCCTTGCCCGACCCTGCTCTCGACATCGATCCGTCCTTGGTGCGCTTCAACGATCGAATGCACAATCGCCAGGCCGAGACCGGTTCCCTCCTCCTTCGTCGTGAAGAATGGATCGAATATGCGCGAGCGATGAGCAGGATCAATGCCGATGCCGGAATCTCGTACGGTCAGCCGAACAGCGGACGTGCCAAGCGTCTGCGGCGGTTCTTGGGAAAGGCTGATCGCCAAAACACCTCCATTCGGCATCGCCTGAACCGCATTGACGATCAGGTTTACGAGGACTTGCTTCAGCTGTCCGTCATGACACCAGATCGAATGGACCTTCCGACTCATATCCACTCGGATGTCAACCGGCACTCGGGTGAGCGCATGGGCGGCCAACTTGATCGATTCGCCGATCAATGGCTCAGCCAAGTGCCAATCACGAACCATGCGAACGGGTCTGGTGTACAGCAAGAGATTGCCCAGCAAACGATCCATCGATTGGACGGCCTCCGAGATCTGCAGGGCATAACGCTTGGCGGACGACTGCTCGGCCAGATCGCGCTGCAGCATGGACGCGAAAAGCTCCACACTGCCCAAGGGATTCCTGATCTCGTGGGCGATCCGGCCGATCAGCTCTCCCATGGCCGCAAGCCGTTCCTTGCGCTGCAGCTGTTCCTCAAGCTGATAGATGCGGGTGATGTCCTGAAGCAGAATGAGGTGGCCGGAGCGCTCTCCGGAATCGTTGCGGAGCGGAACCCGGCTAATGGAGACGACCGTCTGTCCGACGCGTTGCGGCCGATCAGACAGGCCGAGGCCCACCTCCGCCAATACGTCCGTCGCCCGACGGTTCCGAAGTTCGACATCCGTGGCGTCCAGTACCGTCTCGGCGGCGCGATTGCTGCGACTGATCGTCTCGCAATCGTCCACCACCAACACCCCTGTCGACAAAGACTCAAGAACCCCATCCAGATGCACGCGCATGGCCTCGTTGTCGCCAAGCTGCCGACGAAGAGCCTCGTTGCTCTGCGCCAACTCCAGATCCATCTGTTCCACGCGTGCCGTGAGCGCACTGTACGACTGCTGCAACGTTTGAGAAGCCTCATCAAAACTTCTGAATGCGGCGCGCAGCAGTTCACGTTCCTCCGGATGCCCGGCCACGGCATTCGTCATAGTCCCTCTGATCTCCCCGAACGACCGGCCGTCCGCAAACTCGCTTTAAGGAACGACGACAGTCGGTTCAGCATCGGATCGTCCGTGACATCGAGCTCGGCCAGCGCGACGGTGGCACGATCATATTGTTTTAACGCCGTCCAATGTTGGGCGGTTTGCAGACGCGCCCAATCGGCTTGAGACGCGTTCGGTTTCTTTTCCAACACTGATTGATAGGCGGCGATCGCCCGCTCATATCGATTCAGTCGCGACAGGGTATCCGCATAGGATATGAGCGCATCGGACGATTGCGCTGCGCCGGCTCTGAACGCCTCTTCGTAGGCCAGTGCGGACTCATCGAGTTTTTCCAGTTCGCCCAGCGTCTTGGCCAACTGGATATACATGGCCGGTCGTTCCGGATGAACGGGATGGCGCAAGAGCCACGTACGGCACAAATGGAGAAGCCCTTGCAGATCCCGCTGTTGCCGCATGGTATCGATCAGGAGATCCACCACTTCCCCTTCGTACTTTCCGAGAGGGAATTGAAACCGATATCGCTCCAGCACTTTTCTGGCGGCTTGAGGATCCTGCTGATCAAGATAGATCTTTCCAAGGCCGATCAAGGCAGGTTCGAGCAATGCCGAATCGCTGTGCGATTTAATGACTGACTGGTACAGCCGTACGGCCTCCAGGGAGAATCCCAAGCGCCGATGAGAGTCCGCTATGTCAAGCAACAGAGGAGAACGCGCATAGCGTTGCTCGGCCATTGCCCCATGTCTATGAAACAGACTGACGACCGTCAGGTCGTCTCGCGACGCAATCGCCGCCTCGACCCACGGTGTCAGCAGTGCGGACAGGCGCTCCGAGGCTTTCATGGCCCATGGATCGTTCTTATTGGCGACTCGAAGCGTGATCTCCTTGTAGGTTTGAAGCGCTCGATGCATGTCGCGTGCATGTTCGTATTCTTTGCCGAGGTAATACAGGGCCTCACTTCCCATCGCATTACCGACTTCGCGAGTCGCAATCTCTTCGAGCAGCGATCGGTAGGAGACGTCCGTCTGGTCCGGAATCGGCACATCATGGATCATGGCGCTGACCGTGAGCCCGAGCGAATTGCTGCCGGCCGGCAACATGTTCTCCGCGCGTAACGCAGCGAGCCGGAGTTTGGCCGTCGTCTCCAACGCGCTGGTCGGATAGAGCGAGGGAATCAGAGCATAGATGAACTCAGCAAGAGGCTGTTTGGCACCAGCCCGCAATCCCTCGGCTACGTGCAGCAGAGCCGTAGGCGCATATTCATGGCGAGGATAGAGATTGTAGAAGAGCAACATGAGCTCTCGAGCGGAAGCCACGTGATGCAGGTTCGCCTGCGTGACGGCATACCGCTGAAGAGACAAAGGGTCGCCTCTCAGGAGATGCGGCCATCGTCGGTAGCCGATATCGAACATCGGCTGCGCTTCGGAAAATCGTTGCTCTCTGAACAGCGCATGAGCCAACCCCAACGTCGCTCCTTGGAGCAACAGCTCGTCTTCACGTCGTTTTCGAACGTCGACAAACGCATGCTCGGCATCGCTCCATTTCCCCATGGCCATGAACGTGTACCCAAGACCCAACAAAGCCCGATTCCTATCGAAGGGAACAGTGACGGAATGGGCCATAGCTTGCTCGTACAGCGCTTGGGCCTCTTGGAACGCGCCTTGCTCAAAATATAAATCCGCGATCCGCCATCCCGCTCTCCCGGCATTTGACGATTGTGGATGATCTCGAAGGAGTTTTTTGTACTCCACAATCGCCTCGAACCGGGATTGGCCCGAGACACCCTCACGCAACAAGAGTTCGACCAGGAAGGCCTTCGCCGATGGGACGAGCGGACTTTCAGGATGTTCCTTTACGATCTTCCCAAAGAAACGTTGCGCCTCCGACCATGCGTTCTTCTTGTACGCGGACCAGCCTTCTTGCCAAGCCAGACCGTCAATCCCCGACGATCGGCCCTCCTGACGAGGCCCGTCATCAGGCAGCGGTTGGGCCAGCCGTTCACCAGATACTGGATGCCGTATCGATGTCGTTCGTTCGGTGACTGCCGCGATCGAAGTATTGGGAGAAGAATACGAGGGGGCCTCCCCGAGTGTCGGGGAAGAGAACGACATCCAGGCGGCCATTGAGCACAGGAATGGACGATATCGTAAACAGCATCGATACACGACGATAGGGCATCAGCAAAGCTCATGCCCTGTACCGGTCCAGAAAACTCGCAGGAAATCAGGAGAGTTATCGAGAGAAATCGCGTGCCTGGATGGATCGTGTCAGGATTGGCGTCGGCTAGGTCGAGAGGTCGTCAATCTTTTGACTGGCAGGCCGCGGCCATAACGGGAGGGTGTCTAGATTGGATCGTGGATCCACACCCTTACGCTTAAGTTTTTCAACCAATGTCGTCCGGTTCAGGTGGAGCAGCTGCGCTGCGCGAGAGGTGACACCGTTGGCTTTGCGCAAGGCTTCCATGATGAGATGTTTTTCGTACTGCTCAACTTCTCTGGAAAGATTGATGCCGTCCTCACTGAACCGGATGAACTGCTCCGTGAGTTCGGGTCCCGACGACCTCCGACAGATTTTCTCGGGGAGATCTCCGATGGAGAGCTCTCCGTGCTTCTTCAGCACGACCAACCGCTCGATCATGTTCTCCAACTCCCGAATGTTGCCGGGCCAGTCGTACGTGGCCAACAGATGGAGCGCCTCGGGAGCAAGGCCTGAAACCTCGGCGTGCTTGGTTTGATTGAAGCGACTCAGAAAATGGTCGATCAGGAGCGGAATGTCGCTCCGGCGCTCTCGTAACGGAGGGATCACGATGGGAATCACATTGAGACGATAGAAGAGGTCTTTGCGAAATCGTTTTTCCTCAACCAACGTTTCCAAATCCTGATTGGTCGCGGCAACGATACGCACATCCACATGAATCGTCCGATTTCCTCCCACACGCTCGAATTCCCGCTCCTGTAACACCCGAAGCAGCTTCACTTGCAACGGCAGGCTCATTTCGCCGATCTCATCGAGAAAGATGGTCCCTCCGTTTGCCAGTTCAAAACGGCCCATCCGCGCATGAGTCGCTCCCGTGAACGCCCCTTTCTCATGCCCGAAGAGTTCCGACTCCAATAGACTTTCCGGGATGGCGCCGCAATTTACCGGGACCAACGGACGATCCTTTCGGAGACTATTGAAGTGCAGCATGCGAGCCACCAACTCCTTGCCGGTGCCGCTCTCGCCTTGAACCATGACCGTGCTGTCGCTGTCGGCGACTTTTCGGACGAACTCCATCACCTGTTGGATCGGCTCGCTGGTGCCCACCAGCTGTTCCAACCGATATTGATCGCGTACGGTCTTCCGCAAAAGGTGGTTTTCTTGCCGGAGCCGAAGGAGCTCAGCCGCCTTTCGAACCACCATGGCTACGGCCTCAAGGTCAAATGGCTTGGTAATGAAGTCGAACGCGCCGGACTTCATGGCACGGACCGCTGTTTCAATGGTGCCGAATCCGGTCATCATGATGGGAATGATCTTCGCGTCGAGCTTCGCAAGGCGATCGATGATCTCGAGTCCATCGATATCGGGCAACTGAAAATCCGTGATCACGATGTGGACCACTGAGTCCTTCACCGTCTGGATTGCCACCGCGCCGTCCTCGGCAGTTGAGACGTGATACTCCTCCTGGATCAGGGCTTCCTGCAGAACATCACGCACGGCAGGATCGTCATCGACCACCAGTATGTGGAGTTGACTCATGCTCAATGTCCTTTGGAATACGAATTGAGAAAACGAACCTAGAATAATGACCTGCGGCAGGCAATGCAAGCCGTATCAATAAACTCAGCAATCGATCTCCCTTGGAGGAGGGCCCCTTTCTTGACAGGTTCTTCGGCCTATTGGTACTGTGCGAGACGAAGTTCGAACACGATCTCATAACCGGGCTGGCGTAGCTCAATCGGCAGAGCAGCGGTTTTGTAAACCTTTCGGACACTCCCACACATGTCCTTGTCAGAGAAGTGGAACAGCGCTCCAGCAGCGGAGTTTGGTCGTTTTGCGGGCTCAGTTGTGCTCAGTGCAATTCAGGGGAGTTTCGCCGAGTTTCGCCGTAAAGAGAACACGCCGGGAACACGTAGTGTTAGTCTCTAGAGACGTCGGATGCTCACGACGCCTCCTGAACAGTCGGGGGAAGCGCTCGTCTCGCCTGTCTGGGAGGCTCGTGTGACACCTGGCCGGTCACGGCTCAGAGGACCATCGTGCTCGTTCGGATCTCGTCACAAAGACGGGTGTGCGCCTTCCCATCCATGATCAGGGTTTCAATCCCGAACTCTTCAAGATTATTTGCCGTGAATTGTCTCCGCTATCGAACTCCTTGTTCTCGAATAGTTAGTAGGCCACTGTAGCTACCATAGCTCCACTCATAGGCTCTACTAAAAGTACATGTGAGGTCACTCACCGTGGTCCCACCTCCAGGCCATGCAATAGTGAGTTTGTTTGGCTTCGCAATTTCAATATGCGATGCTTCGGTATTTCGTACCGAAAATGGCTGCAATTCTCTGGCCCCATCGCTAAGTACCAGGGCTCTACTGCTCATGTACTCCTTCACATCTCCAGTAAGGACCGTTCTGGTCTGATTGGTCTGCAGTAGACCCGTGAGGTACGTAACAGCCAATGACTTACTGTCATTCGTGACAAGAGTCACATCGCTCGCAACTCCATGTAGAAAAGCGTTTTCAAGAGCTTTGCAACTACTAAGTTTTGATGGAGGCAACACAGAGGGCGGGAGTTGAGGGCCTGATTTCGCGATACTTGGATTTAAAAACGATAGAAATATAACCGTCGTATGTTCATTTCTACCGGGTGCATAGGATTTCTTCTTTTCGTTTTGAGTGAGTGCAAGTTATCCAACGCGTGTCAGTTTCTGAGGGCCGGACGGATAACGGCATATAGTCCAAAATCATACTGGCTGTCACTCCCATTGATTCCCCAACACCACAAACAAGTCGGTGACTTCATCCTTTTGGAGATATTCACCATTTGGCCTTGTCACCGCGGCAAATATTTTCGAATGTACAGCCAGCTTCCAGGCTCCTACTACTCTCCATGAGGGGCTTAAATTGTAACTGTGTACCCCAACACAATAAACAAGTCCTTGATGTTATCGACTTCCTCAATCGCGGCCGGCGCACTGATACGGAATGTCCATTCATTATCGGCTGGGACAAGAGTTACAGTGCCATTTGTGGAGCCGGCGTTCACAGCGCTGCGATAGCGACCGGGTTGAGCTAGCCAGTCGATCGCGATTGACGGGGCGCCGCCTGGGGGCGTCAGAGTGGCATGGTATGCTAGAGCCGGGCGGGCTTCCTTGAGAGTCAGCGCTGCATACACATCCAGCACTGTGACTACACCGCTTTGAACCAAGAGAGGGAAACGTTCTTTGGAAATCATCACTGTCACCTGGTGAGTTGTCGACGTACGCAGGAGTTGCCATTCAATGGGGAACTCATGCCGAAGGCTAATCATGCGGAAGAGTACTCCTGGTCCTGCCGCAGTGCTCTTGAGCGTTTTGGTGACCGCCTCTAGTGCTGGGGCTTGTAGCGTATCGTCTCGACGCGACGTGTACCGCAGGTGCAGAATGACATCCGAGATGGTGTCGTAGTCGAAAGCTCTGAACTGAGGGGGGAGGTCCAGCCTCCAGCGAGAGATCGCTCCGCAACCTTCAAATGGCAGAAGCTTTTCATCCCGGAGATCCAGTTGAAAGCGCCCGCTTTCATTTTGGCCTGCACTGACTGCCACGGCTTCCACAGGCAGATGATCTGGACGATAATTCTGTTCATCGCCGTAGCTTCCATTCACTCTGGCCGATTCACGAACGCTACTGCTGAGAAGTGTCAGGGTTGCATTCAACATAGTGTACGGACCAACAACAGCTGGTATCGTAAGACTGACAGTCTTCAAGCGACGAAAGTAGTGTCCTGGATAGTCGAGATCGAATAACCATTCAGGAATGTCGACCTCGCACGCGCTGGATTCTTTCAACGCGATCAGGGCCAACGGGTCCAGTTGGAGGAGGGAGACATGACGTGTGATCTCGAACTCGCGCGCCTGCTGCTCTAAGTACGCGCGCTCCATTTGTTTAAGTTGCAAATAGAGCTGCTCACCGGCGAGTAGTCCACGCACGGAGCTATCCCAGGCCCCATATTTGATGAATGTGGTCGTTGAGCCGACGGCATACTGCCAGATCCGTTCGGCGCTCTTGGCTAAATCATACGCGGCTTTGTAGCACTGGAAGTAGATAGCCCGGAGATTTCCCTCGAGGTAAGAATATAGAGTTTCATTCGTAAATTTTCCGCCTAAAAATTCTTCTATACTGCGCGACTGCTCTAACTGCAATTCGTGGTTCCTAAGTTCGTTTTCCGTGACTTGCTTCCGGATAGCGGCGGCCGCTCGTTGCCGCTCCACCTGACGCAGCTCGCGTTTTGCCTGATCGCGTTGGAATCTCCAATCCTCTGCGCGACGCCTGTGAGAACCCGTGATCGATGCTCGATTCGCACGATAGGCAGCGGATGCAGCATCGCTTGAGTAACTCTTCCCCATAGCGGACGCAGCCGCCCCGAGGTTGGAGCCTCCGAAGGTCGCGCCGCCGCTAGTGCTTACGTTGGGAATGAGATTTAGGCCCTGTGCAGTAGCTTCCAGCCAACTCCCCATTTCCTGGCGGCTGTTCGAGCTGTCCAAGCTTCCCAGCTGATCATTCTCTTCCGAGATCAATCCTTGGGCCAGAAGATTTTCAAAATAGTCGATCTTTCCTTGTGTTAGACGCATGGTCTCATCAAGAGCCGTCAATGCTTGAACGGCCTCATCAATTTGCAGCTTCTTGTTCGTTCGAATCTGGTCAAGGACCTGCGATTCATTGCCCGCCCGAATTGCCGCGAGCTTCTCCGCATCCCGTTTTTCCGGAAGAGAGAACATGAGCCCACCTAACGAGCGAACTTCATTACACATGCCGAGCGCCTGTTGAATCATATAGGGAAATCGATAACGCGGCAGCGGTGCGTAGAGATCATTGAGGACGCTCCCGATGTCCACTCCGTGTGCCACCGCCTCGACAAGCAGCATCGGATCAATGAAAGGCTCAAACAGGGGCAGCTCTCGAACCGTCCCGTCGAAATTCATGCAGTGACGGATCTTGAACAGACGGTCTGCAATGGTATCCCAGTAAGCGAGCAGCTTGTCGTTTTGTGGAATACAGAAGTACGCAGTCGACGGCAAGCTACTCAATGTGGTCGTCCCACCGGATGGAGGGCCAAACATCTCCGTGAACGGCAGTCGCGTTTCGATCTCCACCTGCACGTTGGACAGTTCATCCAATTTCCCGCGGAGATCGTTATATGTTTTAGCGGCAACAGTTCCAGGTACCGTGGCTTTTTCCAGCCGGGGGCCGAGCAAATTCGCCGCGAGTACATACAGCTGGGTTGCTTGATTGATGGACTCCATCGTGTCCCGTTGAAAGAGTTCATCGCCCCAGGCAATAATATTATCCAGGTATTTCATGAACACATATTTCATATAGATCACCGGCCGGCGGCGCGCGAGCATGTGAGGATTAAACGGATAGTCCAACCATTCTTGGATGGATGCCTGAAGCTCAGCCTTCTGTTTAAGCATAGCGGGGTCGGAGCCAGTATAAGTTAGCAAGCCAAGAGTTTCGTCGATCCGAGTGAGGTCGTCATTTTGACGGAACGGCAGGTAGCGCCAAAACCGCTTCGGTCCTTCGGTGGGATCATTCGTCATGGGGTCGAAGATGAAGTGGAACCATGTCAAAGCCGCTTCATGTTTTCCCGCAGCACAATTGGCCGCCGCGAAGGTCATTGGTGCATGGAAAAAGAGCTCATTGTTGTATTTGGCATAGGCACCGGTTCTTCCGAAATCGACGTCTTCAAGGGGATACGGCTGCTTCACCTGGATAGGATCGGGATCGTAGGCGGTTTCAAAAATGGCCTTGCTCATTCCCCCGCCGCCGAGCGGTAACGGCTTATCGCTTTGGCTTTCAATATCCACAGAGAACAGCGCCGGCAAGCCACCGTTGTTTAATGCCGCGAGAAAAGGACACGTGAACGGGTGCCAATGGGTGAAGAAAAGATATTCCGGTCTTCCGATCTTGCTGTAAGAGTCGAGGCCTGGTTTGAATATCTCGGAGATGCCCGTGAAGCCTGACAGAGTCCGCGTGGGAACCGGCTCGTTAAGCGACGGTGTAAGTGCTGGGCCGGCTGCCCACTTTACCAATGCGGAGGCTGCCCAAGGATGCACATGAAGTGCATCATTCGGTACAAGGCTCATCTGACGGTCAGCAAGAGCGCTGAGACCGACCGCCTTCTCACGCAACAGGAAGCGGGGTTCGGGACGAATCTCAATCGCTGCCCGACTGAACTTGTACCCTGCGCGTTCCCGGATCACCAGGTAACATCGCTTCTGATCCTGAAGAAAGAAAGGAATGCTCCGATTAAAACCCCAACGATTATCAGAATCGATGAGATTCGCACGCATAGAGACACTTCGCAGAATTGGGGGATCAGCATCGGTGAGCGATAAAGGATGAAACGGCTTACCGAACGCAAGTCGTTCGCGGATGAAACCCTGATACCAATTGGTGGTACCAGGCGGACGTTCTGGGAGATTGTAGTCAAGTTGCTTCACTGACGAGTTCGCCGCGAGATCGGCATTGCACGCAGGAAAATTGAAGTTTCCGAGTGAGAAGGAGAACCGGACCGCCTCCTTTGTTGCCGCTCGATCCGTTTGACCAGTCTCCTTTCGATCTGTACGGCGTCCGTCACGGACCACGGCGATCGTATCTGTCGTAGTTGTGCGCGTTTGCCCGTCCGCCATGCCTGAGAAACGGCAGTACACAGTTATCGTAAGCGAGGCGCCGCTTATTGCCAAATCAAGGAAATGGTGCCATGGCTTGGGTAACAGCGTCCAAATCGTGGTGGTCTTCTCCACATGCTGATGTGTAGCCCAGTCATACTGTCCTAGGGTTGTCCCGTCCAGAAAGAGGTCGTCCGAGATGGTGTTGGGTGTCACTTCGTCCCAAGCATCGTGGGGTATGTGAACTGTATGATCTTTTTTCCACTGTTCATAGTTTGAATTACCAGGCGGCGGTTCCCAGCTGCCCGGTGGAATTTCCAAGCGTTCTTCCACCCAGGCGTCGTGATGCACGATCTTCGGTCCAAATCTCTTTGTCCACTCTAAGTCCGACTGGACTTTCATAGTTGCGGAGCGCGAGATCAGGAATGGAGTTCCCGTCTTCTTGGTGGACCACTGTCCATCTTTATATTCTGCCCACGCGAGCTTAATACGCCAAAGGCTAACTTGCGGGAAGCCGTCAGGCTGCGAAGCATTCTGGTCATCGTCCTGCCGTTGCTCGAAAATCGGCCAGAACAGATAGAGCCGCCGATTCCAAATCACTGGGGCGAGATGCGCGCCGCTGAACTCTCCATCATCAAACGTCGACACATCCACTGGCAGTTTCTGCCAGGGTGACCAAACCCCCTCAACCCATGAAAGCCGGCTCGAACTGTCCAAGCGGCGATGGTAGAAGACATAGGGGGCAGTCGAGGTTCGCGCGAAGACATGCAGGATTCCCTTCTCACTATCCGCACAGACTCCGCACACCGTCAACTTACTCACGCCGTCGAGCTTCTCAAGATAGTGTCGGAATGTTTTTTCTGCATTCACTTCATTAAGCTCATCCTGCAACATCTCCGATTCCATCTCCCGGAAAATCGGTGTCTTGTCGTCACGTAGCGCTTCTTCTGTATAGGATTCGGCGTAGAGCAGAACCTTCCGATTGGCCTCCCACACGCGATAGTTTTTCGTCCAATCCCAGCGCTGGCGATCAATGCGGCTCGGTGGCACGCGGGGAGATTCCAGATCGAGCAGCACCCGCTGTATGAATAACTGCACAGACGAGATGCCTTGTTTAATGCGCGACGTCTGCATGCAGGGATCCATTTCCACATCGATCAACAAGTATTCGAAGAGGCGATTGTTGTCGATGACGTTGGCCTGCATCATTTCCGGCATCGCCAGCATGAACCCTATGAGGGCAGACCTGCGCCGCATCCTGAGCAGATCATTCAATTTGCTCGCCTCCGCCTTCCAGCGCTGTTCATCGTAGCGTGCGCGAACGACATTTTTAGCGGCCTGAGCACTTGCAGAGTTCTCCGTGGAGCGAGCCACCTTAGCTTCGTCCTGGGCTCTCCAGAAGAACCAGGACGTCTCCGGACCGGTAGGAAGCTGTTTGATTTCTCTGGTTCTCGCCCAGGCGAGTAATTGCGCAGGGGGGGCGCCGATCTTCATCAGCAGCGTGAGGACGGACGCAATACTCACCCATGACGACAGCTTGGTAAGGTCTAGGGGGCTATCTGACCACGTGGAAGAAACCGGATCGAAGAGCGGGATCGTGAACACGTCAATGATGGAGGAGATTGTCGCCTCATCCGCTCCGCTGAACTTCACGAATGCATTGATGGCAGCGGCGCGATCGGGTGCTTCCAACACGTCCAGCAGCAACACATCCGAGACTTGAAACTGGTCACGCAGGCCTGAGAAGTCTTTCAGGACAAGCCACTGGGCGAAAGTTTTGCGAGCGATGATGCCAGCAACTGGTGTGTTCAAGGGTATGGACGCTAGATCGAGATCTCCACGCCGTGCTAAGCCTTCGAGATCCCGCGAAGCGAGTTTGAACGGCGTGAGTAGCGTCGCAATCTTGTACATCCGCTCGACGCGCTGCAGAAGAGCTTCAAAGCGGGTGTCGGTGTAGAGAACAGCCCGTGTAACAAGCGTCGTTGGAATTGCAGGACTCGCCCAGCTAAGGGTAATTTGCGCGGCACCGGTTTTATTGTAGTACTCCAGAGTAATCGGGTAGAACTGTGCGCCGACAAGGCGCAACGTCCCGGAGAATTCGCTCTCAGGCTGATCGCGCCATTCGTCGATCACCAGCAGATCATTGACGACTAGCCGAACACCGTCCGTGCAGCGTATCCGAAAAGAGACGTCACCCGCTGCGGGAACATAAATATGTCCTGTCCAGCGGACACTGAATCCAGTTGGCGGCACACCGGGAGCTGGAGCTGCACCGAGCCAGGCAAATGCCGGAGACTCGTCAATTCGCTGGACCGCAGGAACTCCCGACAAAGTCGAGTTTGTAAAGTAATGGGCACTCAGTCCGTCCCCATCAAGATGCTCAAAGTCATCTTGTGCTGGGCCTGTTCCCGCTGTTGACTTGAGAACATCCTTGTTTTCAAGGAGAACGCTCAACATGTCGGTGGGAAGTTCGGTTGCTGCGCTTATTACTTGTTTGATCAGCGTGCGGCTCATGACAACTCTGCGCCGGGATAGGATCTCCTCCACCTTCCCCTCAATGGCGGAAGAGACGGGAGTTCCATCGCTCTTGAGTGACGAAACGTCGATCAACAGGGCCTCGGCGTCGGCGGGAGCAAAGAGCGGCTTGAGTGCTCGGGCGACAAAGGCGCGCGGCTGCGTCTGGAGCGACTTCGCGGCTCGGTCGAAATCCGGCTGAACGGCGGACGGTACGCCAGCGGCTCCGAGAAGTGTTGCACACTCAGTACTAGTGAGCGCGCCCCGGCTCTGTAGCTGTTTTCTGGTTGCGTCATAGCGCACTTTCTTCCCGAGCGATACTGGAAATACAAACGTCGGAGACAGACCTGCGAGAGCCGCAGTGTAGGAAATGGTCCCATAGATCAAGGCCGCAGTGGCTTTAGCATCGTCTGGTCCAAGGATTGACGTGAGCGCGACGGTTAGCGCCACGCCATCGGAATCTTGCACTAGGGGTTCCTCGGCTATGATACCGTTGAGACCGTTTAGCAGAGCCGCAAGCGTTCGAATCCGATCATCGGGTTGTGTGCCTGGCTGAGAAGGAAAGCGTGGCACATGGCGACACAAATAATCCAGATCGCGCACCTTCACTCCCGATGCGCGAACCTTGTCGACTACATCCGTAAAGGCCAACGCATTTCCGCGTGGAAACCGGTCCGGACGTTCGAACAGTACTCCATCGAACAAGGCTTCCAGCGATAGCAATTCCCGCACGGAGATCTGCAACGCGCGGGCGAGCGAGACGCGACGGAAAATTGCTGAGAGGTGTTCGAGGTTCAGTTGTGGGCGCGAGGTAGGGGGCAAAGTGGGATCGTCACTAAGCCCCACAGCGTCGCGAATCGCGTCGAGTTCCTGGGCACTCAAACGGAATGCTGCCAGGATCAACTCCTTATGCTCAGACAGAAATGGGGGTGTACCGCTCAGTGCCGCTGCCAACTCGGTCCGGCTATCATCAAGCCTGAAGATAGGATTGATCAACTGAGCGGCTTTGTTTCGGAACAAGCGATCGTACAGTGCCGAGCTTCCGAACGTAGGAATCTTGTTCCAGAGGCTGATGACTTCGGCAATAGGCATGTTGAGCCGGTCATGCAACCGCTTGATATTGGCGAGTAACAGAATCGTCTCAAATACTGTGCTGCTTTCGAGGGAGCCGTGTTCGAGGGCTAGATCCATCTCATCCAGCGTCCAGCCAAGTTTCTTCCAAAGCCGGATAAAGCGAAAGAGCGTCATCAGTTCCTTCGGACTGAGCAGCGTCCCATCAAGATGCATTAACGTCGCACGATCCATGTCACACGGCTGCTCAAATCCAGTATTGATGACGACGGCATTTGCCCGGCGCTTCACCCAATCCGTGAAAGTAACGGGATTCTCCCCTACAGCCGCGAGTTGGGCAGTGATGGCTGCGGGCAGGGGGGGGAAACCCGCTTCGATCCATACGCGCACATCCTCGGTGGGAATACCAAGCCTAAATAAGTAATCAAAATCACCATCGCCCTGTAGCCTGGGGTTGACGAATCGTGTTTGCACCAGCGCAATCAGTTCTTCGTATGTGAGGCCGCTACGCGACAAAAACATGAGAACGGGACACATAAGAACCGATACGGGAGGCCAGCCTTGTGCTTCCATCGCCCCCCAGAAAGCTCCGTCCGTTCGGCCGGTTGCCGGGAGTCCGGCTTTCGTCAAGACCGCATTCACGGCAGCTTCGGTTGCGGCTTCGTAGTTGCCGAACTCAGTACTGGGGATCGGAGGTGGCGCATAAACACTGAGGATGTTTTGTAGCGAACGAATCAGGCTGGTTCGCCGATCTGGGTTCGCCGGATTGCGAACGAACTCCGGCTCGACGTGATTGAATAGGGCTGCTGGCGTTGGGCCTGTGGAAAATCCGAAGAATTCCGGAACTGTTTCAGGTCGGAGCGAGCTGGCGCCACCGAACGTCGAGAACGACACGATTTCAAACTCTTCCGGCGAGAGTGATAGAATCTCCGCAGCCTGCGCCATCAGTGGTTCTAGTCCGGGATCGCGATCCAATAAAGGCATGAGTTCTGCGCGGCTTATGCCCAGGTGCCCTAGATACAAGCGAGTGGTTTCCAGTGGCAGGTTCAGCGGAAGACCAAGCGGGAAGACCGCCTCTTGTACGGTCGCATATGCTTGGTCGGAAAACTTTGAAGAAGCCTCGGTCAGATAGACCGGATTGACTCTCAATTCCTCAGCCGAGGGTGAAGGCAGATTCTGATTCGGCGGTGCGGGCGGCATGTTGAAGGCCACGGGTACTTTATTGGCCACGAAGCTTTCTAAAACCTCTGTGACCAAGTCGACGTAGGGGATCAGTGTGTTTGTGTTTTCGCAAGTCAGTTGGATATGGGCAAGGTCTGGTCGCCGCTCGAAAAGCACATCTGCCGGGTTATCTGGGGCAAGCGAGGGCCGGTCAATCATGTGCAGAAGATCTACGAAATAAGCGGAGGGACTATAGAATGACCGACAGTGTCCGCACTCACACATCTGCAAACTGCCAAACAGATCGTGAAACGCTGGCACGTTCTTTATGGACGGTAGTACGTGGGGTGGGACAGCAGACTTGATCGCCATCGGTGAAACAGCCACACCGCCGGTCCAAAGATCTGTATAGAGGTAAAGAATCGTGCCCACGACGCTTTCAGCTCTTCGGTAAGTCGTGCGCGCTCGCTCCTCACCGCCGAGCCGGTCGCCGAACTCAGTCACAAAATGTTCCGGAGAAAAACGTGTAATTCTGAACGCGGAATCGAGATTGGACGCCAGCAGCGCCTCGGTTTGTTTGCGGTCCACTCCCAGGCGGAACACGCGTTGCAGGCGTTGTAACTGCCGAGTGAGGAGCGCCTTGTCCTCTTCGTGCATCCCTCTACCAATACGGTCGCCATGCTCTTCAAGGTATGCTGTGACGGGAGAGGACGCTATATCAAAGTCGCTTTCGTTCTGAAAAAATCGATCCAGGTGATCGCGAGCCGCGCTGAGCTGTGGATCCGATGAGCTTCGCACGATCTGCGCCATGACGGCCGTGGGATACATCGCTTCAGCCACCGAAAGGATACTGTCGACCGTTCGCGACACACGTTCTTCCATGTCATGGCCGGCCACGTCGTCAGATGGCCCCACACCCCGGACGATCTCCGCCAACTGACGTTCGTCCAATTGCACAAGATCGCGGGGCGTATGGACACCATGTTCATGAAGCGCGTCAAGCAGCGCCATGTCATAGGCCGTGAGATCAGCGAGCTGGAGCAGAGACTGCAGGGCACGGATGCGGTTCCGGTCCCAGCCCATCCGTCGTTCAACAACGTCCCTCCAGAACGCTTCAGGGGTGCCGTCGTGCTTTCCGTATTCATTGAGAAGAGTGACGCGGTCTTCTTCCGGTATTCCCGCGCGCGACAACAGATCGCCCACCGTTCCTCTGCGCCTGTTTCCCGCTTGGGCGCCGCTCCTGCTTTGCAATTCAAAAAGACGCGAGAGGTGGTCGTCGAGTGCTCCACTGATGACACGATGCTTGAGTGAATCGGTCAGCTTCACACTCCAGTCGCCATCTCGATCCAGCAGCTCGCCGAGCACAGCCGGAAGTGGAGCGACTTCCACCGGTGGGCCGTCGCGTAACAGCCCATAGAACGTTTCCGCGAGCGATTGTGGCTCACGTGATGCCTGTTCCGCGAGGGTCCAAGACAAGTACATCAGGCCGATCAAGTGCGCATCCCAGCCGGTTTCCCGTGCCGCGAAGTCGAAATCGCGATGCTGGTCCTGATCTAATTGCGCCGGAGTGCTGGTGAGTAAGGGAGCTAGATCGCCAAGCAGCTCTGTGTACTCCGTCCCCTCTTGGTTCCGTGAACCCCTTAAGACGATACGGATCTCCTCTACGAGTCCGGCGGAAAATCCCAGCACGAGATCGCCGGAATCAAGCTCCGTCGTTGTGCTGCCCGTGTTCCTTTGGCGATAAATCGCGACAATTTCGTGCGCATCTCGCTGGGAGGAAACGGTGAAAACAAGATCGGGGTTTGGATTGCGATTTCCCTCTTTCTCCGCAAAGTCGCGCTTGTGATAGCGAATTGCACTAAAGGCTCCGTCAGGACCAGTGACGACCTGATTGTCGCGGTTTCCGAGTGGCGTTCGCGCAGCGCCGAGATCGCGATCGAAGACTTCCACGCGCATCCCGGCAGCGGGTGAACCATCTTCAAACTCGACGCGCCCTGTGACGATGTAATCCTCGGAGAGAGTCGGCTCGAATGCGGAAAGACGGCTCAATTCACGATTCAGTGCGTCTGCGGTCGCTGTGTCGACCTGTTGGCCGCTCGTCAGATCAAGATGATGGGTGGATTGAAATTCAGCGACAGACTTAACTGTCGCTTCTCCATAACGTGCATCCCGGCGCTCCAAGAGCAGTTGCTCCAGCAGAGCCTGTCTGTTGGCATCTCCTCCTTCGTGGGCAAGTAGCAGGAGCAATGCGGACTGCAGATTTTGGACCGCCTTACCTCTATCGTTTTTCAGGATGACCGCCGTGATCCGATCCATGGTAGTTGCCTTTGTTATTCGTTCTTCAGGCCCGTGATATTCGCGACAACCTGCCCAGAGGGGAAAGCAATGACTTGCCGTTCGACTAGGAAGCTCAGCCCTCTTTCGAGATTCGCCACTTCCTGCTTATGGTCGTTCTGTTGGAGCGGAGCGACAATTGGCGTCATGAAAGGAGTTCTCCTTCGAGCAGCTGATCGCTATCGTTAGCTAATTGAGGTTCTTCCAATTTTAAGCCACCTGTCCCCTTTTCTTCTCTTGCCTTAATCAGCACTTTGTTATCGTTATTGTCATTAGTGCGTAACCCAGTCGTACGCCTTCGTCGCTAACCAATAGCCAGGTACAACAGTGACAACTGTAGCGATTCCGCCCGCAACTGTGCTTCCGGTGGCTGCTTCTACACGGCTTCCGACATTCGCCGCGTGCTGCGTATACCCGGGGTACGCCTTTTCAATGCCATAGCCGACCGCGGCACCCCCGACTGCGGAAGCCGCCACTAACCCACCTTCGGCGCCAGCCGCAACCGCCAGACGCGCTGCCCCTCGCACACCCACCGCCCCAACTGTTTCGGTGACTTCGGCGGCGCCGGGCACAAATGTACGCACCAGGACTCCACCTGCCGCGGTCGCGGTGCCAACGACGACGGGTCGCGGATTGCGCGCAAAGTTGCGAACCACCCCCACTGCACCGGCCCGCCATCCACCAGCTGCCTGAGTGGGACTCTTCGGTGCAAAAGTAGAAGCCGGTGCAGATGCGGCAGGAGGCGCTGTCGGTTTCGGCGAGGACACTGCGGAGACGCTTGGCGTGGGAGCGGCATCCTGCGTGGCAGTTGCTGCAGCCGACGAATTTGCGGGACGAAGTTCCAACTGAGCTGATGGTGGCGCGGTCGGCGCAGGCACTGCAGGTGCGGGCGCCATCGGACTGCGCCGACCATTGGCCAAAAGCTGCGCCCGATCTTGCGCGGCGATGTCCTTGACGGCACTGGGCAACTGAGTGGCCGGTGGATTGGCGACCGGCGGACCAGTGTGCTTTCTCGCCGTGCGCACATACTGATCTGCATTAGCTGCGGCAGCGCGATCTGCCGCTTCCTGTTGGGACTGCTGATTATTTGCAAGGGTGTGCTGGGGTCCGATTTTCTGCGCAGCGCCCGGAGGCGAACTCCATTGTGGCGTATCCTTGTGATGGCCAGCTTGGTAGTCATCCGGGTTTTCGTGAAACCACGCAGCCATATTCCGGGTATAGCGTTGGATCGTTTTTTCCTGGGAATACCCACTGTTGGTCGCATGTGTGTCGATGTTAGTCTGCTCGATGAGGTGCAGTTGCGCGGGTGGCGTATCCGCAAGTCCGCTTGGATCGACCTTGGAGATTGGCGATTCGGCTACGTATGCATATAAGTTCAGGCCGGTCGCAATTCCCGTTGGGTCACAACTCGCCCAGCGTTCCAACCACGGTGCGTAGTACCGAGCACCGTGATAGGTGAACCCTGTTTCCTCATCCCGCTCCTTCCCCGTATACCGATACCGCTTTGCCGCAGCATTGATAGTCAAATTCATCGCCTGGTACGATGTACAGCCGTAAGGATAATACTCTTCGTAAGAGATCACCTGTGCCGACAAATCCAGTTCCAAGGATGCTGAACCGAGATGATTACTGAACTGATAACGCACCAGTTGGGCAGGCGACCCATCTTCCCCCTTCGTGCGAGTTTCGACGAGCGTGATGCGCTGCTTGTCGTCCATGACGTGTACTGTTTCGCGCTCGAGTGAAATGGCTGCGCCGGTGCGTTCGCGATAGAGTTCATATCCGCCCAGGTAAAATCGTTCTTCTATTTCGCCACTTAGTCGTTCGATCACTTTTCTTGTGCGTTGTCCTGTCGCATCGTAGACGTAGTACCCAGTTCCGCCGCCGCCGAGGTCGACCTGCGCCAATTGGTCGTGACAGTCCCACTGCATCTTGGCGAGATGATTCATCTTCAACATGTTGCCATGGGCATCGTACGAGTAGCTTTCGGTTGTGGGTCCGATTGTGGTGCTCGTGAGCTGGTTAGTCTTCATGGAGGAATCTAAAAAGCTCATTTCGTTATAGGTGTATGTTCTCGTCCAATTGCCACCAGCCGCTTGATGAAACATTTGTTCGAAGTTCCCGACAGCATCGTATTCATACCTTTCGGTGTAGCTACGCATTTTGTTTCCGTCTTGCGGATGGGCGAGCTTGACACGCCACTCGTCATTCCACGTCGTTTCCGGCTGGACCACCTGCCCGATGTGCTCACGCCCCGTCGCATGAATCAGCCGATAGATCGCGTCATAGGTATAATCGTTCTGCGGTAAAGCGACCGCGCCATTGAAATAGATAGGCGGTTGGGCTGCGTCTCCGATATGCGTGATGTTACCGGCTGGATCGTAGGCGTAGCTGAGGTCTTGGAATCGCGCGTTGTCTGACAACCGCGTGGTCTTGAGATTGACGAGTCGGAATGTATCCGGATCGTAGACATATTCAGTCTTCGTGCTGTTGCCATATTTGATATTTGTGCGCTGACCTTTGGCGTTGTAGTCGATGTTTGTGACGAACAGTGTCTGAGTCACGGCGCCACGCAGGTTCACCGTGACCTTCTCAAGCAGATTGGCTTCGTTAAACATCGGTCGATAGACGCTGAGATCTGGCGTCGTCATGGTGACGGGACGATTGAGCGCATCGACTGTGGTAGTGGAAATGAATTGGTCTGCTTCGAGGAGCCCTGCCAAGGCACCATTCAAGGCCGGTTCATTGACTGAAGAGACGGCCAGCAACGGTTCAATTACCGACCAGTCCTGTTGGCTTTTATATTCCTTGGCAATTCGGCGAGTGCCTTGGAGCAGATTGCCCTTGAAGTCATAGCGCTCGCTCTTGATCATCCCGCCACTGTCGAATTGCCAAACAGCTCTTGTCCGAAGATTGTTGGCGAGATCGCCAGCCTGCCCCTCCCCGTAGACCGTCCGCTGGAGCAGGATCTCTTTCGTTGGACTCATGGGATCGGTGCCAGTCACGAACGTCCGCACCGGGCGTCGAAGCTGGTCATATTCCATCCGATAACTGTGGCCACGACTATTCCATGAACGGATCGGCTTTCCCGACACATCATTAAGCATCCATCGCTCGCCTGCCTCCATACTCGCCTGATGAATGCGCGTTCCGAGCACATCATAGTCATACTCCATGACGACGCGGCCCTTGGCATCGATGACCTTTCGCTGGTTGCCTTCGATGTCTACAATAGTGCGAGTCTGATACAGGCCTGCGGGTCCATTGTCTGCGACACTGAGGAACGGGCGGCCCAACGCATCGAGATGCACGATGGTCGGTGTATTGGCATGTTTTTCCGCTTTCGTCGCCGCATCTTTTTCCGCTGTTCCCTTGGCACCGGCGATGCGTTGCTGATACCACGTCTGCCAGCCTGGCAGTTGTGTCAGGAAATATTTTTCGGTAAGACCTTTCACGTCCGGATCGGTTCGTGGATCGCCTGTCACATCGCCTTTCAAAGCGACCGTATCGTTCACATCGAAGGTCTCTTGCTGCCATGGATCGAACCGGACTTTTTCGTAGGTCTGGTTAGGATGCAGCGTGGCAATGACCCGCTCGACGGGATCGTAGAAGAGAACCGGACTCACCCCCACCTTCACGGCAAACTCAAAGTGGTGTGTGGCGGTAAAGAAAGGCTCATATTGCCTTACCGGCTTGCCCTTATTGTTGAAGATGGTCCAGCCGCTGCCGACCCATCGAGGTGTGGAGACCGGTCCTCCATCGATGACTGGGCCCGGCTCGGCCTGAATTTTCTTTTGGACCTCGCGGCCGAATCCATCCGAGTAGCTGAAACTGACTTGGATCTTCGTCTGTTGTCCAGGGTCAAGGTCACGCACATGTGTTTCGCGGGCGAGGGTGGCGGCAAACGCAGGCAGCCATTTGTCGCGACCTGTGGGAAAGTCTTGTTGTGTCCGGAGGAATCGATCAAGATCGTAGACAACACGAGTCGTGGCATCTCCCAGAAGTCCTGGCGCCGGTCCATGCGGATCGCCGGCATTGAAGAAACCGTCGACCTGCGCTCTCGTCAGATCGGCGACAACGCCGGTCAATGAGTCTCCTTCTACCGTCGCTGGTGTTGGCTTCCCCATCACAGCAGTCGCGAAGACTAAGCCCAGCGTATCGAATGCGGCTGCGGTCCGATTTCCATTGGGATCAATCAGCAATCTCGGTTGAAGAACCCGATAGTCGTGTTCCGCAGAAACGATATTCCCGACCGCATCGTTCGTACGATGAACCAACAGATCGTACGGGTCATAGGTCACAATGGTTTCTGTCGGGACCGCAGTCGTATGGAAAGGATCGCGATAGCGGCATGGAAGGAAAAAATGCGCTCGCGCCTCGGCCAATTCCAGGGCACCCACATTTGCCGGGTTATTTGAGAAGAATACTCGGCCTGAGGGTATCCACCAATTGCTGTCGCCTTCGCTATGGACATACTTCCCTTCGTCCGCCAGCATCGTATTCGTCACCCGCGCTCCGTACACCTGGGTCACGAGACTTGGAGTCAAGGCAAGCTTGTAGCTCTCTCCTGGCAGAGCAAGAGACTCCAGCTTCCCCAGGGCGAGCAACCCGGTCAGATCATCCTTGCGATAGAGTGATCGGATGTGTTCGATGAGGCGCCTGTATGGATGAGCCGTTATCGCTCCGGCGGCGTCCACATCTTCGTACGGCAGATCATGGATACCGTCAGCCGCCTGATCCAGTTTGTTGCGCAGTTCATCGAAACGGAATAGATTTGTGATCGAAGGCTCATTGCTGTCCGGTACAGTCTTGAGGATCTCGTATGTCCGTGCCTGGGCTGGCTGCGGCGCTCGATAGGCATTCGCCTCATCGATAGGGTTCGTGAATTCGTTCTCTGTCGACGTGATGTGGATCTGTTCTTGTTTGCCCTTGTCGTCCCCAACGAGCGGACTGAGACCTGGCCGCCGCCCATACCCGATCGCAACGGCCTTGAGAACATTGCCATGACTATCCACCTCCAACGTCATGGCGTGTGTGACACGAGGGTCCGCAATGAGTTTTCCGCCTACATCGACTAGTTTTCGCTCATAGTAAACATCGATAGATTCACGGGCATGAGTAAAAAAGACGGCATGCTGATTATTGCCTCGGGGCTGGAGCAGCTCGATCGTGTAATTCTGCTCTGTCGCGCTATAGGGACGATCCTCCGCATCAGTGCCGTCGAGCGCATAGATCTCGCGACGGAGCACGGAACCTTTGAGCGAGCGGCAGGCTTCTCGGATTTCGTCAGCTGTGAGAGACCACGGAGTCAACGTGCCATCTTTCTGCTTCACCGTGGTTGGTATGACCGTATCAGGCAGCAGCATGGCTTCGAGTTGCAGATCGGTGAGTCCAGCAACCTTGTCACTGACATCACCCTCCCGGTAGTACTCCTCTTCGAAGTGGCGGGAAATCTTCTCGCCTTCGAGATACGCTCCCGTATGGAACCAGGTCTTGGTTTTGACTGGTGGCACATGCGAGATGGGATCGCTGTTCGTCGCGTTAGAAAAATCGCCGCTCTCCGTGAAGGCAGCCAGCTCTTCAGTGTCGAACTGTTCGACCATTCCAAAGCCTCGGAATTCACGCTCTTCGCCGTCGAAATAGCCATGGTGGTAGGCATAACGCGTGGCGAAGCGGTTGCGGCTGATCCAATCCCAGGTCTCCACCCGCTCGACGACATGGACGGGAAACGGGAGCCGGGTGATCCAGGGTTTGTCGTCGCGCTTGTCCTGGAGGTAGAACTTGGTCGAGGGCGCGTAGTCAACGCGAGTTTCGGCACCGAGGTTGTTGAGCGTCTTGATGAGCAGATGCGGCTTCTGTCCTCCCATCAGATTCACATATCGCATGGGCTGTCCGGAGTCTTGCGGGAATGAGGAAGACCAGACCAAACAGGCGGTGCCATTGCCGAGCAGATCAATGGGAACGAGGCTCAGGAGATCATGGATGTGCGGGAAGACATTCAGCGTCTGTGGTTGGCTCCAGCTATTGCCTGATTGATTGAAGTAGAGGCGCACGCCATCCACGTGCAGATAGATGATGTCGGTGGTGCCGCTGCCATCGATGTCGGCCAGGCGAACTCGCTTTTGGTCGAAGAGATCCGGCTGATCAAACCAGGGCGCATTGTCCATCGTCACCTTAGCACCAAAGCGTCCATAGCCGAGGTTGGGCCAGTAACAGACCTCGCCGTTTCTGATGCGGACAAGATCCATGAGGCCGTCGCCTGAGAGATCAGCGAGGTAAATTGATTGCGTGCCATCGGCAAAAACGAGCCGAGGCCCCTTTTCCTCATCCCAGGCTTGCGACACTCGGCAGGCTTCCTCGAAGCCTTCCTCCGCTAACGATGGATGCCAGACGAACGTGTCGTCTTCGGTGATCAGCACGTCGGCATGGCCATCGCCGTCGAGATCCACGAACTTGAGATTCGGGTCGCGAGTATCACGGTTCAGGCGAGCTGCGAATGGTCGAAACGTCTCCCATCCCTCGGCGTCATCGTGTTCGTAGAAGCCAGGCGTTGGGCCATCCAGCGTGACAAGGTCAGGTTGGCCATCTCCGGCCAAGTCCATGAACTGCGCGCCGCTGCTGAGGGGGATGTTGGGCTTCAACGCAACCGTTTCGAGGGCTGAGAACTTCGCCTTCACGACTTCGCTGCCGTCCAGCAACTTGTCGGGGATAGGGCTCCAGTTACGCTTGTAGTACCAGGCGCCAGCCTGCTCCGTGAGAATGCCGGGAATGCCTTCTCCATGAAGATCGGTCCATTGGTAGACCGAGCCGTCGAGGCCGACGGGAAGATTCTCAACACTTTCGGGGTCAACCTCTTCAATGAGATCCTGGACTTCTGGCTTGCTATACGTAAATTCAACGGGCGGTAGAGATTTCTTCAGATAGGTGGCTCCCTGACGCAGGTAGCCCGATTGGCTGACTGAATTCAGAAAGGAATAGATGGGATTGCGGACGTCCGTCGGATGGTCTTCGTAGGAATAGGTCAAGTCGGTAGATCGGACCAGATAGTCTGGGGTGCCCAGTTCGTCAGGGAAATGATGAAACATCAGCACACGCTGGCAGAGACGGTAGGTCCGGACTTCAAAGCCGGCGCGATAGGTTGAAAAGGGATCGAGGCGCGTCGACCACTTTTCGCCGGCAGGTGGGTTACATTCCGCCTGGGCAAAGACACGGCCTTCGGCATCAGGGGCAGCTTCGCTGCAATGGCCGTCTTCATAGTCGAACACCACTTCAAAATAATAATTGGGTTGGACGCCTGCTGAATTCAGATCGGGTGGCTGCGGCCATTCGGTTGCGGTTAATTTGGGCAAGTAGGGTTCCCGATTACCGTAGCAAATCCGCTTTGGATACCGATTCGCAGTGCGATTTGCCTTGTATTCATCTCCTTTAACCGTATTGTTATTCGTCCGGTTTTTCTCATGCGCCTGCGTCAGATCAACCTGGTCGGAATTTTCAGACTTGCAGTGATAGACGATGACGTTGCCCTTGTCGTCATAGCTCTGGCAGATAAACCAACTGAAGATGCGGGATTTATCGTTCGGATCGGCAATGCGGCTTTCATCCGTTTTCCCGTACCATGTGGTGATGTTGTCTTTTGAAATTGACCGCCAGAAAACATCTGTGGGATCTGATTGATTGTTCCATCGTTCTATACGGGCGAACAGACCTTCAATACGGGGACGGTAGCAACGAATCTGGTAGACCTGACCGCCGACAGTTCTGTCAGGGATATCTTCCGGCTCCCATTTGCCAGCCGCAGTCTTGACCAGGGTTGGAACGAGATCTTCGGATCCGGAGAGCAAAAAGGCATCCGAGTCTTCCGCATCCGCATCCAGATACTTAGGCAATCCCTTATCTGTCTTACGTGTGATAGCCGGCAGCGACAGGCTCCAGCCGAAACCGAATGGGCCGTTGCCTGCGCCGGAATCATAAGACAGCGAGAGCTGCGGAGCGAAGCCTGAGCGACCGGGAGAGGTGGCGATGGGCACGGTCATCGAGCCGGTTCCGGTGACGGGGTTTGCCGCGAACTTTTCGCCCATGCCACGGATAGCTCCGCCGCCTTTGGGAAGTGAAATTGTGGGAGCAGATATATGGAAAGGCTTTTCTTGAGATGCTTGAGTGGATGACGTTGCTAACTGACCAGAACCTGAGGAGTGGTTTGGCGGGACCGGCTGCTTCCCTACCTGCACGATCATCCACTCCTTCCAACCAGCATCAACTGGATCTTCACGAGACAAGAAATCTTGATGAGAAAGATGACGAACTCCTTACCGCAATCCCATCACCATTTCCAGAAAAATATTTCTGAATTGGTCGGCACAATATCGCGATCAGAACAGCAAAATTCGTGCTGTGGCTAGTACGTACGTAACCGACTGATCTGGAATTCGTTTTCGAGCGAGCGCGGGGAATGCGATGACCCAGGGTGTATCGAATTGTGGTCTACCTGAATCGAAAAAGATTCAGGGCTATCAAAATATCGGACAGCAGATGTCGATAAGACTCTTGATGCTGCGAAATATGTTCAACCCATCGCCTATACAACACTCAGCAGCACGAGAGCGAGGCCATCACGCTCAGCTCTGCGTCCACATCTTCTGGGGATAACTTTGTGAGCAAGTCGAGTGATGCGCAAGCGTCACCGCGAAGCACAGGCCCATTCAGCATGTTGCCTATTTCTTAGGCGTCCGCTGTGGCAGAAGCAGGCCACCACTTGTGGTAGTGACCTTGAATCTTCCGACTGTGTCGACATATGTCATCTACTTAGAAGGATAATTGAGTGAAGGTGCGACAGGACTTTCGCTGTCGCCTCACAGCGGCCAGCCGCCTTTCTCGGATTCAAGCGCATCCCATCGAGGCCCGCAGCTTTGACCGTCAGATGGACATGCGGATGCGGAGAGGGGTGCGGATCTGGATCGGTCTCGAACGTGTGGAGGACCATGGCGTATTGAAACCCTGAGAACTCCCGCTTCGCAAAGTCACGCGCCGCCCGTTGGACCGACAGTGGATCGGTGCGTATCGGCATGGAGAGGACGAGAGGAAAGGCATCGCGCATGGTGGAGTCCGCCGCGATCGGCATCCCGCCATCGCGCCATTCGGCTTTCAGATCGGCCACCGCTTCTTTTCCCCGGATTACCTAGCCGTCCTGATCCTCAATCACGAGTTGGCCATCCCGCGAAATGTAGGAGAGGTTGTTCGAGATGCCCTTCATCCCTTCGGCGCCCTGACGAGCTTCACCACGACTTGCGGCGCGCGGCGGACCATGGCCTGCAGTTTCTGCCGCACGTAGGTTGCCCGAGCCTGCGGCGTGCTGAGCCCTCTGCTGGCTCTCACAGGCTTGGCTGAACCAAGAGGCATGCGCGAGCTGCGACGCGGCCGTGGGAGGGTCTCCGTTGAGACGTTGAAGAGCCGACTCCCCCACTCATCGAGCTTCTTGTCGATCTGGTTGCTTGGTGGAGTCATTGGAGCTGCCATCGCTCCACGGTCCCGCGTAAGACATCGGACACCTTCTTCGTATGGGCCTGGATCACGCGAGAGAGTTCGGTGATGACCTCGACCCGAAAGGCTGTCCGGTTTTGAGGAGCGGTATTCAAGACTTTCGCAATCTGGTTGAGGTTCCTCCCCAAGGCAAGCAGCTGTTGGTTCGACCGGGCCAATGTCTCCAATTCCGGCTGTCCGACCTGCGGCTGCCCGGTCAACTTGGTGCGCACCATCGCTACCACCCATTTGGTCGGCACATAGCCTTCGTGTCCGGCCATTTTCTTCAGGGCGGCGAGCTCTGAGGTCGTCAGGTTCAGTTCGATGCGAGCGGTCGCTCGTTCTCGCTTCGGCGTGACGCGCAGCCGAGGTACAGAAGCCCGCGTGGCTCCCCGGTCCATGGCCTGCCGGAGGGCGTTCCGCAGGGCATGGCTCGGCGTTAGCTTGCGCTCGTCACACCAAGCCCGCCAGGGCCCGTTCAGCTCACCAAGATCCACCGTGATCGTAGTCGTCCGTTTTACCGTCTGCCCCATTAACTCACCCGCACCAACCCAAGTCGAGACACTCTACGCCCCTCACCGACCTGCGTCTGATTCTGGTCATCGGAGGGTCAAAGAACATGGGCACATCAATACAATAAACCCATAATGTAAGACAACTACGGGCAAAAGCCATATCCTGCAACCTCTTAAAATCGACCTCTCTCCTTGAATCCTCACACTCGGATCAAGGCCGCAGACATCCGTTGAAAACCCGCCCAACTCGCTACGAACCGGCCGGGATAGGATTATCCCTGGTGCCGCCTGGAGGCCTGGTAAGCGAGTCATCGTCGAACGTGGTGCCTCCTCGCCCCCTTGGTCGATCGGAGGAGGACACTCCGTCAAGAAGAAGGAAGGGGTGCAAACAGGACAATCGAACTTCCGAGTGTGTGGCCACAAACGAATGCGAGCATGACACTTTCCGAGGTGGCGCGGTTGCCCAAGAGCGGGCCACATTCCTGACTCGTCCGACACGGTCCTGTCCCCGCACGGCGCGTGCGCGGTGCCGTCCCCTTCCTGTTCCAGTCAGCTTCGCGTTCCCGTCCCCGCAAGAACCCCGTAGGCATCGAGCCCCTTGAATGGTCATGGAGACAAGATCTCTCGAACCGCGGTGGGTGCAAAGAATCCCTGCTCTTGAAGATTGGCAAACCAGGTCTGGGCAAACTCCTTCAAGTCCTGTTTCAGCGTGGGAAACACGTGGATGCGCCTACCCGCCTCGTCATACCGATAGACTTCTTGAGAGATCCCCAGGTAATCGTTTCGGAATGACACCGGTTCGGCCGCCGCGCCGTCGGGCAGGTCGTGGAACAGAAACACGAGATCGGGATCACGCATGAGATCGCCGTTTTGCTCGCCGTAGTGACACAGCGAGACCAGTCGCTTGCCGTCCTCGCTTGATCCGATCTTCTCGACCGATAGCGGCATGTAGTCGGGTACGGTGATGCGGACGGCAGTCGCACCGCCAAGCAGGTGATCGAGGTGCTTCGCAAATTCCTGATAGCTCTTCATTGTCTTGTTTCCTTTCTTCGAGCGAAGGAAGCCCCCGGCGGGAGGGCCTGAGGCTTCCGCACTGCGGTCAGCGACCCGACCGCTCCGTGACCCAGACCTTCGCCTGTTGGGCGACGACGAGTGCGTCAAGGTCCGCCAGGCCGAAGGACTCCGCATCCTTCACGGTCCCATCGGACGCCTTGTACGCGCGGGCCACGGTCACGTTGTAGAACGGGCCTTTCACGCCTTCGTTCTTCCAAATGCTCGCCTTGATGCTGCTGCATCGCAGCGTGGTGACCGGCTTAGGTTTGTTGTCTTGAGGTGCCATGTGTTGTCTCCTTTGGTTAGAGTTGATGTGTTGGCCTCTCACCAGGCGTGGAGGCCACACAGCAACGACAAAGGAGATGGGGAGGACGTCGCACCCTGGCGGGCCGGCGGGCACGATGCGGAGGAATGCCCGCGGAAGACGACGCGGGTTCTGGCGGCGCGTGGGCATGATCGACGCAGCCCGCCGGTGAAAAGCCAGGGCGGCGGCCGGATGCGCACAGGCACCGAACCACCAGCCGGGCCTCACGCATCGAGAGCACAGGCGATCAGAGGGATGACACGAGGCGAGAAGGTCCTGTGCTCATAGGACAACAAGAATGGGGCACGCTCGTCCAGGCGGAAGAGGGTCAACGGGTCGGCTTCGAGGCGGACTTGAGCTTGACGCGGTTGTCGGCCAGCAGGCGACGACGCACCCATCCAGATTGTCGTTGAACGCAGTGGAATGCCGAACGGCTGACTGGGTTGCAAGACATAGGTCTCGTCTATCGAGGTCGGAGATGGTGAGGGAAGCGGCCCGTTGTGTCGCATGCCGTCCCAGGCCACCAGGAAAGACCGGTCCACCCGTCACACTCTGGTGGATCAAGCACGTCGCAGCGAGCTCACGCGTCCAGCGATCCTCCGGTGATGGGCATGGACAGGCCGCCCAAGGAAGAGGCTCTCCCCATCACGCCTCTCGGGAACGAAGCCGCCTCACGCCGCGCCGGACGAAACGATCGGACGATCCCGGCAACTGTTAGACCAGACTGAGTTTGAAGGGACGGATGGACTGGATGGCGAGAAAGTCCCGTTGATTCTGCGTGACGACGGTTCCCCCAACGGTACGGGCCGACAGCGCAATGAGGACGTCGTTGGTGAGTGAATGAGCCTGTCGGAGACGGTATCCATGGGCGGCTTGAAGTTCCCGTAAGACTCCTCCGGCTTCTTCGTAGACTTCGGCAGACGGGACGAGCAGCCGATCAAGTTTCCGAAAGGTTCTAAACAGGTCGTGCAGACGGGTCCGATCTCGGACGGCGTGCGCACCGGCTAACAGCTCCATCATGACCACGGCACTCATCATTTTGACCGCGTCGGATTGAAACAGGAGCGGCTCGTGCGCACCAGTGTTAAACCAGTCGATGTAGAGGTTGGTGTCAAGAATGAGGCGCCGCATCTCACCGATAGACTTTTCGTAGCTGCATGCGCCCCTTCGCCCGCTTCAACGGTTGGTCGAGCATGTGCTCCTCTACCACGAGCGCGAGGGCACGTTCGATGGCTTCGGTCTCCGTTTTGGCACCCAGCACGGTCTTCGCGCGCGTGAGCTTCGCTTGATCGAGTTGGAGATGTTTGTGTCGGATCGCGGCGCTGTGTCTCATGGTTCCTCCCCGGCTCTTCGAGAATGTACATAATCCTATCAGGCATGAACATGATCAGTCAATGCAGCAGGCGATGTGTCCAGGCGCCACACGCATACGCACACCGAACACACCGGATCATACACCCTCACGCGTAACGATGGGTCCAACACAAGAGGCCTATGAGAGAGTTTCCGTTCTCTTCTTCGATCTTCCGCGGAAGAGCCAAACCGGTCATGAACGGACTCAGACACCGGACTCGCGCACCGACCTCTTCTCAACACATTGTTGCGCCCCTCACCGACGCGGGGGCGCAACACATCTTCTGAATCTGTGGCCATGCACGACTGCACCCGTGACACCGTCCACGGTGGCGCGGTTGCTTTGGGCGTGCCACACCCCCTAATGGGCGACGGCTCTTGTCTCCGCACGGTCCAGTCGCGTTGCGCGACACGACGGTGCACCGAGTTGGCACGACGCGTGTGCGGAATCCCTGGTATGTTTCATAGAATAGTGTTATGATAGTGCATTGATAGTGGCGTATGGCGACATGGCTGTTTGTCGAATGGTTGTTGATCTGGATCTTGGACACGACGACGTTCGTGTTCGAATGGGACCAGGGCAACCGCACCAAGAATACGACCAAGCACGATGTGACCACGGACGAGGTGGAGAGCGTGTTTCGGCGAAAACGAGCCGTCCCACTCGGCGTACAAACCAGCCCCGTTGTCAACGAACTGCGCCTGGGACTGGTGGGTCAGTCGGATCGTGGACGCGTGCTGCAGATCGCCTTTACCTTACGAGGAAGCAAGATCCGCGTGATCAGCGCCCGCCCGGCGCATCGAAAGGAGCGAAGCCAATATGACACGATGGCGCGTGAAATCTTCCCCGACCTATAAGGGCCCGTTTGACCTCGCGCCCGAGCATGTGCTCGCGGCCATGCGACGGTACAAGACGGCGAAGAAGAAGCCGACAAGTGTGGCCCTCGACGAGCGCACCCTCAAAGAGCTAAAGGCGCTAGCGGCCCATCAAGGCATTCCCTATCAGGTCCTGATGCGCGTCTTCATTCTCCGTGGGTTGGAGAGCATGAAACAGGCCTCGTAACCACGCGCCCACGCTATCTGAGCGTTCGGGTGAACGGTGTGCCACTCACTGTCCCCCGGTTGATTGACTCAAGAAACGTCTCCGTCGTCGACAAACGCATCCGCACGGTCGGGCCGCGTTGCGCGACACGACGGTGCCCAACTCCAGATGGCACGGCGTCTCCGGACGCGGTGCCTCAGAGGCATGTTTTCCGAAGCCCCTCCCCCAACGCAAGTCAGAGACCACTCAATAGAAACTCGTCCGACACTTCGCCTTTATTCGCCCTCCCCTACTTATTCGGTATGGTCATAAATTCTGAACCCTCTCATAAATTCCACTCGCGAGAGGTGTGCGAAGGTGTCGTCGCCGCATCCGACCTCAATGGTAGAACATGAAGGAAACGTCTGTCTGAAATGCCATGCATAACCTTTTGACAATGGATGAGGCCGCGAAGTATTTAGGCATATCCAAATTGACCCTGTGCGGATGGGTCTCCGCGAGGAAACTGGGGTACGTCAAAATCGGGCGGCTTGTGAAATTCAAGCAGGCTCAGCTGGACGCCTGGATCGATCAACACACGGTCACACCACGGAGAGACAACCATGGGACTCACCAAGCGGCGCGATAGCTACTATGTCGAATTCCGCGTGATTGAAAGTGCGGACGGCAAGTCGTGGAGCCTCTCGAGTGGCGTCCCCGGTGCCAGAAAAAAGCGATGGAAAGTGGGGTGTCTGAACAAGACGATCGCTCGCGAGATGGAAGCCGCGATCAAAACCCGTTTGCTCTTAGGCCACGAGAAAACCGAACAGGCCAAGCCGATTCTCTTCAAGGAATAGGCAACGGCCTACCTGGAGCTCGAATCAGTCAAGACGCTCCGCAGCTATCAAGATCGACTCGAAATCATGGAGCGGCAGCTGATCCCCTTCTTCGGTGGCAAGGTCTTAACGGAGATCCGGCCTTGTGATGTCGAAGCCTTCCGAGCACAACGAACGAAGAAAGACGGAAGCAAGCCCAGCATTCAGACGGTGAACAATGACCATATTGTGCTCAAGCACTGTCTCAACGGGGCTATTCGAAGAGGGTTATTGCAGGCTAACCCAGCTTCGAGGGTTCCTCTACCCGATCCGCAGAACGCACGAGACAGAGTACTGACCGAGGAGGAATGGAGCAGGCTCTATCACGTGGCAAAGCCTCACCTTCGTCCAGTGCCGTTGACAGCTTACCAACTTGGGCAACGTCTCAGTGAAATAGTCGGCTTAACGTGGGACCGCATAGATCTGAAGAGAGGCTTTATCACCCTGCAGAGCCAAGACACCAAGACAAAGAAGCCGCGACAAGTTCCTATGACCCCAGACGTCAAAGCAACATTGCACCGGTTAGCAAAAGTACGAAGTCTCTCAACGAGACACGTGTTTTTGTACAATCGGGAACCATTGCGGGATTTTCGCACGGCCTTTAGAACAGCCCTGACAGAGGCAGGCTTAAGTGACTTTCGCTTCCATGACCTTCGACATTGTGCTGCAACAAACCTACGGCGAGCTGGAATTGATACAACTACAGCCATGCAGATTGTAGCCCATACGTCCCCGCAGATGTGGAAACAATACAATCAGATCAGAGAGGAGGACCTTACACAGGCCGCAAGCAAGCTTGGGAAATCTCTCCAGGAGAACACGCCCAGAACACTTGACCCCAAGGCTGAGAGTCTGTAGAACTGGAACTCCTTAATATCGTTATGATGCTGGCGTAGCTCAATCGGCAGAGCAGCGGTTTTGTAAACCGCAGGTTGGAGGTTCGATTCCTCTCGCCAGCTCCACAAGAAGCGAACCTCCAACCAGGGGATCCGAAGGGGATGTGGCCCCTTCGTGGGGAGCATGCGAGGGGGCTGGCCCCCTCCGCAGGAGCGGCGAGGCAGGTTTCAGAGCCGAGCGGCGACGGTTGGACGGTTCGATTCCTCTCGCCAGCTCCACACCCACGTAAGCACATGCACTTGCCCAGATTCCCCTAAATCAATACGGATCCCCTAGAGAGATGACAGGCTTCATTCGAGCATGTACGAATACCACTCTTGTCGTCGCGAGCGTGATTGTTGGCATTGTATTGTGCGAGGTAGTGTTGCGACTGGTCGGTTTTGAGCATCCCGGCGCCTTCCACATTCCAGGCAGAAGTATGACCCCGCAATTCTACTATGCAGCCGATTCGGTCAATGGTCATGATATTGCCAAAAACTTTTCCAGTGGTGACTTTTTGCTTCCCGAGTACATCCGTACCTACAAAGCTCCGTTCACAGTCTCTTCAAACAGTTTTGGTTGTCGTGACCGATCATTTGATCCTCAGGACGGCTATGTTTTGCTGATCGGAGACAGTGTCACTCACGGATATGTTGCCCTGGAAGAAACCTGGGGAGCCATCCTTGAACAGCTCCTTGACGTAAGAGTCCTGAAGTGTGGTGTTTCAGGATATGGAGCCCGCCATGAGCGGCACAAGTTGGACGACGTAACGGCACATGCTGGACGGCCGCGTTTCGTTATTGTCGGGCACGTATGGAACGACATCCTTGATGATTACCTTTATCCTGGTCGAACGGTCATCGACGGCTACATGCTTGACAAGGTGATGCCGGCCGATGCCATGAGTGGTGGTCGTCTAGTCCGCTCCGATGAATTCTTACAAAGACTGTTGAAAAACCGTCTGGAACCCAAGTTTGGTCCCCTTGGCTACACCCAACAATTGCTTGCCAACTATTCCATCCTGTATGACCGGCTGGAGAATTCCGAACTACTCCAGCGTGTGGGGTCATGGCTCGGCTTCAAAGTGTCGTCGAATCGGCGGAGTGAGTTAGAAGCCTTTCAACCCATAGGGGAGTTTCCTTGGTTGGGACAAGCATGGGAAGAGCATCTTGAGAATCTGCGACAGCTGAAGGCGGCGGTCGCTGCATTGGATGCCACCATGATTGTGGTGATATTTCCAGACCGTCGTCAGCTGTATGACTCATTACGACCTCAGAAAGGTAGCTTCCAGTGGGAGTATCCAAATCAACGACTGACGGAGTTCTTGCAGCAAGACCAGATCGCCTTTGTAGATCTGTTGCCAGAGTTCAGACAGTATGTAAACTGCAGCGGCAGATCAATGCCGAGGACTCCCGATGACTTGTATTGGGCCTACGATGATCATCCTAATGTGAAGGGAAATCGTTTGGCAGGCCTTCTCATTGGACGCCACGTACTGGAGGGATCATTCGTTCAAGTAAGGGACAAGACCAGACGATTGTCGGACATCGATCAGCTCTTGAGTGTGGAAGCCAAGTGTTCGTCTAAGAGGTCTCAAAACTGATAGATAACCTCAAATGATTTGCTCACAAATCCCCAACCTGGACCCACGGGACTCTGGAAAATGCTTGCGATCGTAGGTAAGAATCTGCGTGAGCCCTTGTTCTTTCATGTAAAAGGCATTGTAGGCGTCTACGAAATCGACGTTTGCATGAACGTAGAGATCGAGCGCCATGAATAGCAGCGAGGCTTCGGGACAGTGCAGATTAGGCGTATTCAGGATCATCTCAACCTTCGTGGCGATATCCGACTTCTCCAGTTTGTAAAAAGACTCGAGCGTCCAGATAATTTCGGCGATGACAACCAGGCTGGTTGCCAACCTGATCTTACCCCGAAGGGCGTCGCGAAACAGCGTCTCGGCTCGCTTGGCCTTGGCAACGTCGTCGTTCGTCAGAAACCTCAGAAAAACATTGGTGTCCACGAAGAGACTAGCCATGTCCGGCCTCCCGCTTGGCAACGGCCTGCCTCACCGACCGCCGAACCTTTTCAAAATCTTCCGGGCTGACCGATGGCTGCACCGAGCCTCTCAGGTCGAGGATGGTTCCCTTCACAACCTTCAACACGACTTCCTCTCCTCTCATGACAAAATAGAATCAATACCTTTAAAATGTTGATTCGACAACGGTGAAAGGGTTCGATTCTTCTCGCCGGCTCCAAACCGCACTTCGTGCGTACCGGCGGCTCTTCAGGCAAAGCCTCTCCCCATTGTCGCCGCCGGATAAACACCTTTGGTGAAGTCTCCATCTCGAACCTCCAACCAGGGGTTTTGAAGGGGATGTGTCCCCTTCGTGGGGAGCATGCGAGGGGGCTGGCCCCCTCCGCAGGAGCGGCGAGGCAGGCATCAGAGCCGAGCGGCGAATCGTCCACATGCCCCGTCTGCTCTTGCTCTTTGTTCGCTTCGATCAGCAGCGGAATCGGATAGGGCTCAGTCGATCAGGGTGAGCTCACAGGTGCGCTTCGGATTCTTGTTACCGTCCCAGACAAGCAGAGCCATGCCTGCTTTTGTATCGCCTTTGTCCCCTTTATTAACGAACGTGCCGTCCGTGAAATAGCAAGTATTCCAGATATTCATCGCATCCTCTCTTTTCCCGTTCCCGATAACCCCCGCCCAATCATCATGCACATGATTGGAACGCCAATGGCCATCGTTGGGCGAGTAGTAGAACTGAAAGGTTCGAGATGCAGTCTCAGTCTTGCTATTGGAATCCCATCGGGTCATCCCCAGTCGAACCTGGCAGCCGTCTTGATCGCCGCAAAGGTCTGTCAAGGTCTGCTTGGGAATTGGTATTGTGGTGCCGTCGAATCTCTCTGCCATCACTGACAGATGGTACCTTGGGGAAATCTCGTACGTCTTCGGTGGGTCGTCCTGGTCTATCTGATACACAGCCATGGAAGAGACGCCTCCATCGATCCGCGCGTTCCCCTTGACCTCCAATTTGGCGTTAGGTTTGTCCGTCCCGATGCCGACCTTGCCGTCTTTGGTGATATTAAAGACATCGCCTCCTCCGGCCGTCCACAAACTCAATCGTCCTCCTGGACGATTGGTAATCTCCACCCGATTCCCCAACCCTTCGTTCGTCGAAAGCCGTAAGTAGGCTTGCCCACCCGATGACTCAAACAAACCGACCGCGTCCGCTGCAACCACGTGAAACTTATGGCTCGGGGGTGTCGCCCCGATGCCGACGTCGCCGGTCGTGATAAGCGAGCCGGTGGTCAACGGCCCGGTCACCTTGGCAGACGCGGCCTCCAGCTTGCCTTTGGTGGTCACATCTCCGGTCACATTCAACTTCTTTACGATACTGACGTCGCCAGCCTGGTCAATGAATAACGCATCGCCTTGCGCATAGAGCAGGCCCCCACCCACGACGAGGAGCGCCACGGGAAGGGGGCCGAGAAGAAACTTGCGCAAAAAGGCCGGCCGGTGCGCGCGGGCGGCTTGGCGCTGTACCTCTTCATGCTCGGCTTCCAGGTGGCTGAGTCTTTGCCGCAGTGCGGCGAGTTCCGCGTACAGTTCACTGTCGGGCTGCTCGTTCATGGCCATTCCTTTCGTCGCATCAGTGTCTCGTTCGTTCAGGACAAGACCTTATTGGCTCGCTGGTCCCACACTCTGCACCGTTAACGTCGCGCCAAGCGGCCAGCGGAAATTGTTCGGCAGGCCGATACGCTGTCCCTTGAGGATCACTCGGTCGCCGGCCTTCACCCCTGGGGCGGCTGGAGCAGTGACGCGGTCGGCGCTGTAGATCATCCCCGTCTTGAGTGATGACGGCCATACCTCCGTGGCGCCTTTCGGACTGGGAACGTATTTCGGACTGAGATCGTAGATGGCATTGTCGGAGTACCCAATAAGCGCCCCATCGACCGTGAACTCGCAGTGGTTACTCTTGGGGCAGGGGTAGACCCTCTTGCTTCCATCGACGAACAAAGAGGATACAGCCGACAGACTCTTCAGTGCTTGCCCAACCGGATTTGAAACTGCGCCTGTGGATTGCGGCGTCGCGTTGTACCAGTCGTAGCTTGTCAGGGTACCGTCCTGGCCCTGAGCCACAAACAGTGAATTGCCATCCACACTGAGGACGGGGGCCGTCGAGACCGTTCCCGTTTGATTCCACAGCATGGATGGTGGAGGACAGGGCTTGCTTGATGGGACACAGGGTTCGTAGATGATGAGCTGCAAGACGCCCGTGTCGCTCGTATTCCCCGCGACAAACGTGTAATCCACGATTGACTCCCCGCCCTGGACCTTGATCACCTTGCTGGCGACAGCGGGCTGAAGCAATGTTTTAAGATCTGGCTTCACCTTGTCATTCTCACCACAGGGAACCGGTTTCGAGCCACAGTGGAATATCTCGTGCATCACGGTCTCGCCCGTCGCGGTATCAACGCGAAGCAGGGCGATCATTTTTTCTGCGGTCTTTCCTTCGATTGGGATGTCAGCGAGCAGGTAGGCATTCCGGCCGTTCGCGCTGAGCGCGATGGGACTGACCGTGGTGAATTTGAGCTCCGTGCGCCAGATTTCCTGGAACTTGGGATTGCGGGCGACAATGCGGCCTTCCGCTTTGACGTTCTTGAAGTACAGGCTGCCGTCCGGCCCCATCGACGGAGTCTCTTTGGCCTGCACAGTGATCTGTTCGCCGTCCTTGGTGGCATCGCAAACCAACTTGTCTTCGCTTCTCAGCGCTACCAGAGTTGTCAGATCGCAACTGCGGATCCCGTTTTCGGTGATGAGCTGCAGGCGGCCCCAGGCCGTGACAAAGGCGAAGGAATGGGCGGTAACCTGAAACCCTAAGGGCCAGTTTCTCACGTTCCCTGCGCCGGCGACTCGGTAGAGGCAGCGTCCATTGTTGGGGGAGGCGCAGGCGGCGACCACATACACCGCGCCATCGTACGAGACCGGATTCGCGAGCATCGCGCCTTGCCACAAAGGAGTGGCGAAAAATCCCGTAGGCTCTGCGTAGTTCCAGTCGATGGAGTCTCCCAAGCGCGGGGGATTCGGTGAGTTGTAGGTCACGATCAGGCGCGGCCGGTTTGCAGCGGGGCTTGCAGCGCCGCCGTAGTACTCCCAACTGGTGTGTTGGGATTCGGTCTGGAGCGTAAGGGTGACGCGTGATCCCGGAGCGCAGGCCTCCGGCTTCAACTCGGCAACATAGGGCTTGGTCGTCTGACTGTATGCCGACCACTGCCCGACTTGCCCCTCTTTCCCTTGCTTGTCTTTCCACAATACCGAGACATCCTGATCAGCGCGAGGTGGCTTAGGTTGCGGCGTGGGGACAACGCGCAACCTGCACGTCATCACCGTAGGGTGAGGTGGAAAGTCCGGGATATCGAACGTGAGCGTCGCCTTAGTCGGAGTTGTAGCGGCCGCTATGGTCAATGACCCCGCCGTATCGTTCGAAAGCGTGACGCTCGTGATCTCGGCTCTCAGCGCGCCGGACCAAAGGAGCGCGGCGATGACAGCGAGTACCGTTAAAAGGGCTTTTTTCATGGAGGGACTCCTCGCTCTAAGTCGCTCCCACGTACACAAACAGGGGCGCGCCAACGACCTCGCCATACATCGCGTTTCTGTGCAAGCACCTGAGATAGAGCCTGTTTTTAAAGCCGACCACGGCGATACTGTGTGGCTTGGAAGTCCAGCCAGCCGGCAACTCGGGTGCGCTCGAATCGCTCCAGGCATCGGATGTGCTCGTGATTTCTGACTTCTGTAGCGTCCACATCTCCTTCTTGAACTTCCAAGAGGGGCCACCCGTTCGGTTTGTGAGAACCGTGAAAAGCGTGTCGCCACAAAAGGCCGCCCCTGTACCAATCGCATCAACCACAGAACCCGAGGTGCTTGTCGGTCGTTCCTTCCAGGACATAGGGCTTGATGGGCTGGCCCACAGATCGCCCAGCGGATTGCCGTTTGGGGAAGTCACGCCGCCGCACACCCAGATCTCATCGTTGAAATTCACAGCGCTGAACATGCAACGAGGCTTCCATGCGGAGGACGACGTCATCAATCTGGTAGCATGCAGCTTGTTTCGGTCTGTTTTATCAATCGCGAGTTTCCAGACGTCATTCAAACATTGGTATTTCCCGAGGCCGCCCATCACCCAGATGGTGTTGTCGTCCACAATCACGCAGGCATGGCCCATGCGCTCTTCGAAACCATCGGCCCCCGTGACGGTAGCGTCCTGCCATCCTTGGTCGGCATGGTCGAGGTCGTAATAGCAGCTCCCCTTCGATTTCTGGTCCCAATCGACGGTACTGCCACCGATCAGCCACAGGCGGTTTCCTAACCGCACGCCAGGGCTCGATTCCATCCCGTCGGGCACCGCGTCGTTCACAATTTGCCAGCCCGTGATGCCGTCTGTCGACTTGCACAACACAGCCTTTCTCTCAGTCCCGCGCACGAAGATCGTGTACAGAGCGTCGACGGTCCGGCCTCCTGGGTCGAATATCACAGAAGGGAATGCGTTATTGCCCAACGGTTGTATCGGATGCCAGCCCTTCTTCAGAACGTTTACTGTGACCTGCCGTTGTTTGTCCCCTACCTTTAGAGTGTAGGTCCAGGTATCGGTGAGTCTGTCCGTTGTTGGAGACGTAACCTTTTTCCCCGTCTGCTGCTGCGTGTCCAATGTGGCATTCTGGTCGCCCACCACGTCCCACGTGAGCTTCACTTCGCCACCGCCGATCAGATACGTAGGTTCGGCAATGAAATAGAGGATCGGCGTCTCCGGCTTCTCCGGTTTCTTTTTCTCGATCGTAAGCGGTTCCTTGACGGGATTCGGGTCATTGTCCCCTGTCTTCCCAATAATTGTCAGGCCTGAAGACCCTGAGTTTGCATTACAGAGGATATTCTGAATCTTGACGGTCAGCGTATCGGCAGTAATGCCATCTCTGCTTTTAGCGATGACCCACATGAGCGTGGGAGACAGGCTTGTTCGAGTGAGCTTCGTAGGAACGTTATTAATGAAGAATTCAATGTTGTTGGCGTCTTCTGGTCGCCGCAGTATACCTTCGTCACCAACGGGGATTTCCAGAACGAGCAGTTTAAACTTCGGGTCCCCTGAGAGCTGGATCGTGAACTCGATCGTATTTTTTTTCGGATAGTCATCCCCGATCGTCAGAGATGTCGCCCTGGGCACGAGTTTGATTGTCATCGCCATGGTCTCACCCGTTACGTCTGTTTGCCCGGCGCCGCATTACCTTGATCCCGCTTCAGCCGTAGCTTCAGCCATCCCTCGCTGAGCGTCAGGCCCTCCGCGAAGCGCGCCCGGTCGTCGGCCGGCTTGATTGCGTGCCAGACCATGGAAGGTCTGGTCGCCCAGGACCACTGGCCAAAGGCGTCCGATGGCCGCGGCATCGTGGGCTGCGCCGCGCTCTCCTCTGACCTGGCTCCCAACACGGGCGCCACGGCGATGTAGACCGCCTCGATGAGGCTGACCTGCTTGCCCACCTCCTCCGGAAGCTGGATGAAGTGGCGCGGAAGAATGCCGGTGGACGCGTGCACTCGGGCGCTCGCATCCATCAGCAGGGTCAGTTTCAGCGGGTCGCCTGCACAGGCAACCGACAGGCTCTGATCATATTTGATATGGGTGTTTTCACCGAGACGTCGAGTGGCGCCTTCACTCGCAAAGAGACAGGGCGCCTCGTCAAGCAGGTAGCCGACAAGGCCGTCGGCTGGCAGGGCCATGCCGCCCAGCCGGACCGGCACGCGCAGTTTCTCGAAGTCCTCGGTCTCGAACGTCCATGCCCCATCGGTCTTCCAATAGCCGGCGGGAAGCCCCTGCAGTTCGAGGCTCAGCGAGGCCTGGACGAGGGCCAGCGGGCGGCCGAGCAGGACCGCCATGGCAGGGTCCTCGGAGGGAAGTCGCGCCTCTGTCTTGCGCAGCACCAGATCGACCAGCTCCAGGAAGGCCTGCCCTTCGTCCGCGCTGAAATCGGTAGCGAGCTGAACAAAGCGCTTCAAGCGCTCGTTGGCGATGCCACTTTTTTTGAGGGTCGAACCGGGTACCGGGCGCCACTCGAATGTCACCGGTGAGTTGATGGTTTTTTCACCCTGCGCCGGCAGCATGCTCTCCAGCGCCCCGAGCGGCTCCCCCTTCGCGCTGAAGATGGCGAAGCTCTTTTCCAAAAAGTTCGGGACCATCCATCCGCAGACCGGCCCCGATGCGGAGGCCTCGGCCGACTGCCAGTCGAAATTCAGCCGAGCGGGCTGGGCCAGCCTTGGGCTGAAGCTCGCATGATAACCGTTGGGCGAAGGCGCCAACAGCGCCGTAGCGATCATGTTGGCCTGCGCAGCCCCTACATGGATGGAGTCAATCAGCTTGCGCGTCTGGCCGAAGGTATCGACAAGATACAGGTTGACGAGCGCTAACGCGCCAGCGCGCACCGGCAAGAAGGTCCGTGTGACCGGCATGGTTGGCTGTGGGCCTTTGCCCATGGCCTCCCAAATCGATGCATCCACCTGCCTGCTCGTCGGATCGACCGGGGGCAGGCACAGGCCCAGTGTTTGCCGAAGCAATTGATCATTGAAGCCGCCAAGGGACTGGCCAAGAACCTCCGTCTGTTTGATGCCCGCGAGGTTGTCGGCCTTGCGCCCCGCTATCTCAGCGAACCTGTTCAGATTCTCCACCATCTGAGCACCGGAGAGCGCCGAGATAATCGTCGCGCCTTCGAGTAGAGACTCGCTCTGGACCAATGCGATCTGCTGCGGGATGAGGTCCCCGGCAAGCGGTCCCAAATCCAGCCGCCAGCCTTGTAATGCTTGGCTATGGCTGTTGGTGGAACCTTGTGCAGGCGTGTAAGACGGCGCCCATCGTGCCTGCCACATCAAATACACGGGTAACCAGGGGTTGGTCCCGTCCCGGTTGGTCCCGCCCCACCAGGTGACCCCCAGCGGGTCCGGAGGCTGGCCGACCCAGGTCAACGTATTGACCCCGCGCCGCCTCGACTGGTCGAGACTCTGCTGGAGCATCTTGAAGAGTTCGTCGTCTGCCGTTTGTATCACACCCGCGCAATTCGGATCGAAGAGCAGCGTCTCGAGCGCAAGCTTCCGAGCGAGGTCGCCAGGTCCCACCCCCGCCACATTGGGAAAACCCGGCACAGGGAAGCATTTGTCCGCCGACCATGTCCGACTAATTGTCCCGCTCTGGCTCACGCCGGTAACCACACCCATCGCCAGCCGGCAGCGCAGCGCGCCGCCTGCGTCCTTATCGGGTCGTTGCGCACGCGCGCGGTCGGGGCCGACTAAGTTCTCTCCTTTCAGGACCACGAACGGATCCTTCGGGTGCAGGAACGGCGGCATCGTCGACTCCGCGAGCTGCATGCCGGTATTTTCCGCCCTGAGAACTTCACTCACGCTGTTACGGCAGACGTCAGCGGCGTTCCTATATCGGGGTAGTTCGCCAGCAGCCGTTTGCATGGCCATGCCTGCTGGATTGACCACCGTCCGCTCACTGATGCCGTTTGCCCAGGTCGCCCAGCAAGAAAACAGCTGCCAGCGCAACGACTCGATCTTCCTCGCATGCCGGTCGTATCTCTGCTGCGCCTGGTTCAGCTCAGCGAGGAGCTTCTGAACCTGCTCGGACAGCGCCGGGAGTGTCTTCTGCGCCTCAGCGGAGCGGGCGATCGGCTCGATGGACCAGTGCGTGCCGCCCGCCACCGCGTTGAAGCTGTGCCGGTGCAGCAACTCGCCGAGTTGGTATTGATCCACCACTTGCGTGGCCTGCCCATGCTGAAAGGCGCAGAGGACTTGCTCGAGGACTTTCTTATCGGGGGCGTCGTTATTCTTGGGCGCGTTGCGCGTCACCAGTGCAGCCAGCGCCTCGGCCGCGCTGCCGCCGATGACGATGGTTGGCGGCGTTGAGCCGGCGGGTGCCGACGGATAGAACTGCGCCGCCCCTTGCCAGGTGATGCCGACGACGGCCCCGTGACAGAGTGTCCGCTGCGGCAACGCCGCCTCTTCAAGGTTGGGGCACGACCACCCCAAACCTGCCAAGCGCGCCTTGCAGTCATCCGGGGTATTCGGTCCGCCCCCTGGGTAAAACGGATCCTTCGCAGGATCCGAATACCAGCCCATGACGAGGTAGGTAAGCCGATTTCCTTGCGCGACGCCTTCCATCTTGTCGTGGAACCCGAGCAGGCCCTTGCAGGCCGGATAATAGGCGGCGAAGGAGGGATCGCCCCACCCGGACGATGTGAGCTCGAAGCGGTAGGAGCTCTGTGTTTCCTGCCACTGTTCCAGCGGCACGGTGCGACCGACATATTTGACTTCAAGAGACGGACTGAAAAAGAGGAAGGGTGTGCCGCCGGATTGCGCGTTATCAGTCACGTAGTCGCTCTCGACGACCCAGGCCTTCGAGGAGATAGTTGTATTGCCCTCCGCATGCCACAGGCGCAGCACAAGCCAGCGATTGGGGATGCACGGCTGCACGGGTTGCTTGTTGCCTTCATGCCGCGCGTTCGCAAGCGCGGTCGGCAGCGCCCAATGCAGGTGGACGCCCGGTTCGAGTCCTGAACTCAGCTGGCTGGCTTGGAAAGAAAACGCATATTTCGCGTTCCCGTACCAATCCGTGATATCGTCCTGCGTTCTGGGCACTGGCGCAAGGTCGTAGAGTGGTTCGTCTACAGGCTCCCCGACCACGAACACCTGCACGTTGGTCGGCACCAAGAGGTAGTCGTTCATGTCGGCCCCTTCCCCACTGGCAACCGAGTGCCCTGCTTATCGCGGGCCGTGAAGGTCACTCTCGCGGGCGACTCGATCATCTCGACGGCGAATTCTGCGGAAGTGAAGACATCCGTCTTCCCCATCTGTTGCTTGTTGACCAGTTCCGTTTTAATGGTTGCTGCCAACTCGCTCATCTTGACGACACGCGTGCCTCTATTATCCATCGGCACCTGAACCGTTCCCTCGCATCTAGCACCGAGCGACTGTGCCTCGCCCTTGATTATCCGCAGCCCGGTTTTCTCATGTCCTCCGCCCGGCTTGCTCGCAGCGCCGAAATGGATCGCCTCCGGCGGCTGCTTGATCTCGATCTCGGTCACCTTGCCGTTATAAATGCACAGCAGGATGTCGGGAGCCAGGCGGTCCATGCGCAGAATCTGTAGAGGATCGAGCACTTTGTCGACCGAGTCCACACCGGTGGCCTTGACCTCCAGGCCGATCCAAGCCTCCACCGCGTCGGAGCGCAGCAGATAGCCGGACAAGGGCCAGTGCAGAACGGCTTCCGCTTGTTGGTTGGGCTGCTCATTCAGCGCCGGAGCTAGTCTATCTGTTTGCTTGGCTCCATCCCTGCGTTGGTCGGCCGCCTGCTTCGCGTTCGACCGGAGTTCGGACGCCAATTTCTCCGAGACCTTGAAGAAGTGCGCACGCAGCAACTGGTCCGCCAGCTCGTCCGTCTGGCTGGTGCGGCCGACGCTGCAGGCGCCTTGCAACAGGCAGTTAAGCCACTCTGGATTGAGGTAGAAGAACCGGATCGACTCCGCCGGCAACATGGCCTCGTCGGGCACCAGGTACTGGAACGGCACGCCATAGAGCAGCATGGCCTGGCCGAGCCAGTTCTGGACCGTCGCCGGAATGGGCGGCGCGTCGAGCTGGTTCTGGGCAGACGCAGCGTTGCCGTTTAGGGCCAAGTATCCGGCGCCTCCTAGTGCCCTGGCGTACCAGTCTTGGATGTGCTCACGTGTGCTGCCAAGCTTGTCCTGAAGTTCCTTTCCCTTTTTCGCCATGGTGCCTAGCGCGTCCGTATTGGTCCGCCGGATCCAGCGCTGGTACTCTGTGCGAAAGCGAAACAAGGCCTGGGCAAACGCCTGGTCCTGCAGCGCCAAGAGCCGCCCCAGTTGCCAGGCAGCGGCGTAACTGGCGTCGAACATCCCGGTCTCGGGGTTGTAGCGCAGCGCCGCATCCGCGCAGGAGATGTCCAGATAGCTCATCGATCGTTCATACGACATGGGGGCCAGCGGTCCTCGATACCAGCTGATCGTTTTGTCTTCGTTACGCAGGTCGTGGTTGACCGGAGTAAAGCCCATCTGGAAAGCGCTGTTGATGTAGGTGATCGCCTTGCCATCGTCGCCGGGTAGCGGCTCCCGGTTGAGCAGGCGCTTATCATCGAGCCTTACCATCAGGCTCTTGAACAAGCTGCTTCCCTGGCAGGTGAAGCGCCAGGATCCAAGCACCAGCAGCCGACAGCTCTTTATGCCCTGTGGAAGCGTATGCGTCTTCAAATAGTCACCCCAGCCCTCGAGCGACACCAAGCACACCGTGTTGACAATGCCCCAGTCCTTCTCGCCGCTTGGCGTGGGCTGTGTCTCGGGAAACCGATTGCAGACGACCACGGAGAACTTTCCCTCCTTGAGCAGCGACCAGGTCTCTTTGTTGTCGGTTTCGACCTCGCGAACATGGGCGAGATACCGAAGATCCTCCTTGCGCGGCATGACAGCGCTGAACAGGTCGGCCGACAGGTCGATGGTCTGGCAGAGATCGGTCTCCGCATCGTAAGGGGCCAAATGAATTGACGGGCCGATGATGCTTCCTTCGTTGTGCTTCAGAACCTCCGCCAGCGTCCTCGGGACTATCGGCGGCACACGTTTTTCAGTCCCATGGGTGAAATCGGCGTCCGTCAGCAGGATCAGCGCCAGCCAGGGATCGTGTGGCAACGTCGGGTCCGAACCGTCAACCGTTCTCTCCCAGGGCAGCGTGCAGCGGTCGAAGACGATGTGTGGCAGGGTGTCGTAGAACTGGCCGATCTGGCCCGGCGCCGGATAGCAGGAGTAGGTCTCTGAGCCGGTCAGTGCGTAGCGCGGCCCGCCGACATGGAACGCCTCGGCAACAGATTGTGTGGCGAGCGGGGTTTCGCCGGTCTTTAACGTCGGGGTCACCGTCACCGTATACTCTCCCGGCGCGAGGGCGGGAAGCCAGTAGCTATAGAACGTGATCTGCTCGGCTATGGCCTTGTTCAGTCCCATGGCAGGATCCTTAGAGACCTTGTCCAAGCGCGGCACAGGTGGGCGGCGCTTGGAACTGTTCGCCCGGCTTCGTTATGGCGATCTCGTTCCACCAAGATTGTCCGGGCTTCGTGATACGCTGCCTTACGACTCGTTGCACGAGGGAATTGCGAATCTGGTTGCGGAACTCGTTCGTCACCGCGACCCTCTCGAACTTGGGAGCGATCGCATCCGGCCTCGTCGGAGGCGTCCCCCAGGGAATAGACTTTGGAGGAATGTCTTCGTACGCGAATTGCGCGATTCCGAAGGGGCCCAGACGATGGACCGGCGTCGTCGGCTGCACCCGAAGCACAACGCCCGAGGGCACATCTTTAAGCATCTCCGCCTCGGGCTTGCCGGATGCCGCCTTGGGGCTCCACAGGGCTTCCGGAAAATTCTTGCGCGACCATTGCACGGCCGTGAATTTCTCCTCAACCTTGCCCCCTGCGCTGGTCTTCAGGCTGACGGCATGAACGGACGTGAGGCTGGTTGCGGCCATCGGCCGGATGCCGAGTGGTGGGGATGTGCCGGGTCGTTTCCTGCCGCCCAGGTTGACTTCTGTGCACGGCACCACCGAATCCGTTTCGATCATCAACTCGTGGGGGTTGGCGATCCGATACGTCACCTCGACGCCTTTCCCATCCTTCTTCGTGACCTCGCGCATCAGCCCCTCGGTGATGCGGATGGTATTCAACATGGCGTAATAGGCAGACGCTGGGACTCCTGTCCCATTCCCCGCAGGCGGCGGCAGAAAGGCTTGCTGGAATTCGTCCCACTTCAACGACTTGTTGAGTTGCTCACCACTATGATCGCCGAATTCAACCGTAAATGAGACGATCCAGAGGGTCACGGTCGCCGTGCCGGCAAACGGCGGCCCCCAGATGTGCAAACTCGCACCGATCTCCAGTTTGAAGGTGCGAAAGCTCCGATAGGTCACCGCGATCCCGATCCCCACCCTGGCATCGTAGTGGAACGGCGCCCAGGCAATGAGAAAATCCGCGTAGGCGACGAACGCCGCCGTGAGGTTGCCGCTCTCGAACACCGCCGCCAGCTTGAGCCCGGCCATGAGACAGGAGGGCGTAAGGGCGAGATAGGCTTCGCCCACGATCGTCAGCTCCTTGGAGATTTGCGCGCGAATGCCCACGCGCGGCACCACAGGATAGTGCGATGGCAGCCGGAACTCAGGGTGATAGCCTCCCAGCGAGATGACGAAATCGCCGGCTTCCTTGGCCTTGCCGAACCACACAAAGAACGCGAAGCCGCCGGTGAGCCGGATCCTTGTGTCGAAGACAAAGGAATTGTCGGTCAACCGCCCTTCGATGCTGAACAGCCCGGCATCCGGGTCGAGCACGGCACGGATCTGCAACTCGGCATAGACAGCGCAGTTGCCCCCCTCGGCCCCGGTAGGCAAGGTCAGCTTCGTCAACCCCAACAGGGCGAACTGCAACCGGTTGCCGAAGGCGACCGAGAACAGCGCAAAGGAGTCGGCCATCTTGAACGAGGTGAACTTCACCCCGATCGAGAGCCAGTAGTCCCCGGACGACGGCAATACGGCGTTCCGGAGCGTTGCCATGTCGAACTTGGTCGGGTCGGTCACTGCCGTGACCAGTGGGAACTTCGCAACCTGGTCGACCGGCGGCAGGGCCAGCCGCGTGTTGTAGCCCCCCCCCAGGGCCAGACCGGTCACGAAAAACGCGGGCGGTCCGCCCACCACCCCGACAAAGGCCCCGTACAGGAATAAGGAGGGCTTCTTCTCTTTCTCGACTTGGATCGTCCCATACGACCCCACGACGGCGATCTGAAACACCTCGGCCTTGATGAGGAGATTGCCCTCGTAGAGGTAGTCGACGTAGGGTTCATTAGCCTTCGTTCTCACGAACCCGCCGCAGACCGTCAGCGGCGGATTCGAGTAGGCGATGCTGAGCCCGTCGAGGCCGGGGCGAATCTCCGTGAGCTTGCCGGGGTCCTTGACCAGTTCCAAAGGCAGTGTCAATGGAAAATTGAGGTTGAATCCCTGCAGGTCGAGCTCGAACCCGCCGCTCCCGAGCGACGCATCGAGCAGCACATAGACACGTTTCTGGCCGGATTCCTCGCGCGACTCGAAACGCACCTTGCGGAACGTCACCGGACCGATCGTGCGCCCGACCTTGACGTTGTTCCCGCCTTCAGTCACTTTCTTGTCGTCCGCTCCTGGCTGAACACCGGGCTCGGCGCCCGCCCCGCCAGCGCGGCGGGCCGCTGCTTCCCGCGGCTCCTCGCCTCCCAGGTTGCACTCGAACGGGTAACTGAGCGACGTTCCCTCGAATTTCAGCAGACCTTTCAGAAGAAGACCCTTTGTGAACGTCTCCTTGCGATCATTCAGCGTGAGCGTTACATTTTCTGGCGCCATTGCGTTTGCCGCCACGATGACCAGGTCGTCCAGTGCGATACCGTACGGGTCCAGCGCGTGGCCCAGCGCGCTTCCAGAAAGAGCCGCCTTTGTCGAGATCGGTCCGGGTTTGAGTCCGAACGCGACGACCCTTTTCTGATCGACGCCTGTCGGCGCAGTCAACAAGGCGAGCGTGGCGGTCTCTGTCTTAGCCGTAAGCTCCAGGTGATTCTTGCGGAACTCGTAATCGAACTTCAGGGCGTTCAGGGTCGGGATCAACTCGGCCGGTACGTTGCTGATGTTCGCCCCGAGTGCGGCAGCCAATTTTGGGAAGTCCAGAGGTGGGCCTGGCTGTTTTGGATTAGGCCAACACGCCGTGATCCGCTGCGAATCCTTTCCGGTGACAAATTTGAGTCCGAACGATAGCTTGCTGTCTTTATCCAGGGCGACGAGGAGCGTTCCATCGACTGTAAGCTGGAGCGAGGCGCCGGCGGTTGTCTTGGCCTCAACGTCGATGGTCGCGTCGACTTCGACGCCGTTGATCGTAATCCGGCCCGCTCCCCGGATCTGGATATTGCATGTGACTGGTTTCGCAGCCTCATTGCTCGCTCTTCCCTGACGATCGAGCCACAGGTTGATTGTGCAGTCGAAGGTCGCGTCAGCCCCAAAGGGATTCTGCCAGGTGATAGCTGCGCTGCCGTGGAAGCGGAATGCATTTGTCGACGGCGTAATCGTCAGATCGAGGGCTGGGAATGTTACGTCGGGGAGTTCGCTCGCTGTAGCCTGCTTGCCCAAAATCGATACTAAGAGATCCGTGAGGCGGATGTCCAAGACAGCCACAGTGAACGTCCACCCGCCCTGTTGGTAAGTCGCTAAAGCCCCGAGGGTCATCCCGAAGATTTCGAGCGAGCCTCCCAGCGCCAGCGTGAGGCTCCTGTCATACTCAAGTTGCAGGAACAGATTCCTGATCGTGACGGTTTGCTCGCCCACCTTCAGGAGCTCCCAACTGACTGTGGTGCCGATGTCAATACCATAGGCCCCACCCGTTATGTCGCCCCAGATTTCAAAGCGGGTAAGTGCGAAGTTTGTGAACGGAAACGTATCCTCGGCAAGACCAAGCGACTGCGTGAAAAATTGCTTGAGGTCCACCTGATTCGGGTGGTCTTTATCCGGATCATCGTCCAGCACGCAACAGAACTGGCCGGTTGAGAGGTCGACCCCCCCGGACAACGTACCGCCGAACAGGGTCATCGTACCCGAGAGGTATGGTGATACCTCCCAGTCCGCGCCGAAGTGCGAAACGCTGAGATCCAGTCTCAGCTTGCAGAGCTTAACCAGGTCGTTGTTATTCGGCCCCTTGAGGATTAACCAATCCAGGTCTAGTTCAACCCCGGCATCGAATCTGGACAAGGATAGCGGATTGGCGTTGATCTCTACGAGCAAATCGGCGAGCCGTGTGTCGAATTTCGATCGTATGTCGGGGATCGTGTCGCTCTTCTGTGGAATCAACGCGTTGAGGCTCTCGTTGACGTCACTGGGCAACAGACTCAGCAGGCTCTTCAGGCCCAGCGGCGATGAACCTGCCTTCCAGTCGCTCCGAATGAGAATGCTCTCTGAGAGCATGTTGGGTTCAAAGGTGACCGCCAGCGGAACCGTCACACCATCCCCGCACAGCGTGTAACGCAGGCGCTCTTTTGTTTTCTGCGTACCGTTCACTGCCGCCGTCAGGTATTGGTACTCAACCTTTAGAGGAAGGTTCTCAAGAACGTCCGGCAGTGACATGGCTTTTGTCGTGAGGCGCATCCGCGGAAAGCCGTTGTGGATCTCCACTGGTCCTTTGACGGATACGGAATCAGGAATCCTAAAGTCGGCGAGAGTCTCATCGATCGTCGAGATCTTCAAAGTTGCCTCGAGGCTCAGACCCCGTCTCACATTGTCGGCGGAACTGAAGAGCCCGTCGAAATCGCCACCCAATTCGTCAATCCGGCGCGAATCGAGCGTAAAGACACACTTCGAGAATGCTTGATCCTCGGACAGAGTGGGGAAACTGCGGGAAAGATCGGATATTTCGCTGAAGGTCATCACAACATCCGGTCTCTCGTTATCCGACACGAAAAACCAAGCCTCGAATGTGGGATTCAATACGCTCAAGAAATTGCCGCGCAATGTGCCATTCACTTTTAAAGCAGAGCGTTGCGTATCGCCGTCGTTGAACGTCGAGTCTTTTGGATCCGCAGCGATGGTTATAGACCAGTTGACGGGCAGGATCTTATCGAAGAAGGTTTTGATGCTGGACAGTTGAGCGCCATTCATCTGCCCTGTGTCGCCCGTTTTTGTCAGCGCCACACGCAAGTCAGCCAACGTCACTGCTGCTGTCCTTTCTTACCGCTCGATTACGTGAATGAATAAAACTTCCGATCGTTGCGGTCAATCAGGCGCCGCATCCACGGCCTGCTGAGATTTGCTCCTGGTTTGTTGATGTAGCATCGGAGATGATGCTTTTGATGTTGTTTCGCCTCTCTTGAGCTATCCGGCCAGGCGCCCTGACCTACACCTGGAAACCAGCTCTTCAATGCCGCGATAGGATCGTCAATGGGTTGGGCTTGGCCCGAATGCTCCATCCACAGCTTCATGCGCAGCTCCTTGGCAAACTTGCAGACTGTGGTCGGTTGCTTGTCGAGGATGCTGTTCACGGTCTCGCCATCCACAATTCCCAAAGTCAGTTCGGTCTCGATGTGCATGCTTCGCGCATCTACATTCGCGCTGCCAATTGCCACGTAGCGGTCGTCGATAATAACCAGTTTGCTGTGAACATAGATCTCCTTGTGGCCATCAGCGCTCCTTTGAAACAGCCCGTAAGGATAGATCCTAGTTGTATCTCCAAAAACAACGTTCCCTGTCATCCTGTCGACTGATAATATTTTTCGAAAGAACGCATCCCGCAGGAAAAGGCCATACTCCCCAAATTGACCGGGAAGCTCACAGCCTGCCGTCATGACGATGATCAGGTGGAGTTGTGAACCTTGCGCGTTCATCTTCTGAGCGATGAAATCAGCCAGCTCGCAGTCCCACAGGAACTGCTCTTCGATGTAGATGTAACACTCCGCCTTATCGATGGCTTTTTTTAGAGCGCACAGCACAGTGCGCTCTCCCTCCGGCATGAAGCGTCCTAACTTGCCTTCACTCGTACTCGCCTCTCCAATGGTTCGCAACACCTGTACATGTTTCTTTCCGATTTTCCTGTTGCGCTTGTCCCATGAGTTCTGACGCCCCTGTCCAGCCCACTCAGGAATGGGGCAGTGGAGCGGGTTTTGGTCCACCGTTCTCGCGTCATAACGCCAGCGCTCGGAGAAATTTGTCCACAATTGAATAAGGGCGTCGCCCCGAAGTACAACTTGAATGTCGTGCCACCCGAAATTTCCTGTTCTCCGTGTGTGCAGACCCCACTCGGCGAAGTTTGCCTTGTGGGCGGGATCATCCATGCGATGAATTGCCAGATCTATCCCACCGACGTACGCACGGGAATCATCGAAACTGGCTCTACCAAGCAGGACTTCCTTCTGATGGTGGGACATTGCGAAGTTGCTGGGCGCAGCAAGACACGCAGAGTGGTTACATTTCCCATTAACCTCTTCGACAAAATGCTTCGTCCTTTTATCACAGCCGGGGGGGCCCTTCCCGAAGGCCAACACTCGTATCTCCACTCCACGGTCGACGGCTTGCTTGAGAACGGCCGTCAGGGACGTTGCATCGTTCGCCGGGGGGTTGCGCTTTAACACGCCTAACACGTGCTCGCCAAGAGGCTGCAACACGCGCTGGGTAAGAGACCGATACTGCCAAAATTCCCATCCGGCTAGTAACACGAAGTCGTTTTGTCCGAGCAGGGCTAGATTTCTATTGAGGTCACCCATGTAGTCTGTTCCATCGACCAATGCCGTAACTTCATTGTTGGAGGTATACGGGAGTGTTAACTCTGTATTCTTTTCAAAGCCCCAATCTTTTCTCTTCCGGTTCCAGCTCTCAAGGCGACTTTTAAGTACTTGGTTCAGGTTGACCGTATTCACACCTGCGGTGTCGTCTGCTATTTCGAGAAACCAGTAACTGGGGTCCCATTTGCTCATATTAGCCTCAATAACTGGAACCAAAAAAACGAGTGCTTACTGTGGTGAGACGCTCTGAGTGATATTTTCGAATCTGCTGCGGTTTACGAGTACCTGCCTTCCTGTCCGCACCGAATGGTGATGCAGGGTTCATGATGCCCTCACGCTGCCGCTCAACCCGTCTCTCCTCGATGTCGTTCGACGTGAATGGCGCGGCCACATAAGGCAGCAGCACTGACTCACTTATCATGAACGTCAGGTAATCAATCTTACGCGCGTGGTTCCAATGGAGGTCACCACGGGCCGCATGTGGGGCTCCAGCCAGCCCCCGACAAGGGGGCCGGAGTCGTTGCGTTGGTTGCGAATCTGAGCGCGTTGTTCGAACGTTCAAGAGAACCCAAGCGCTCGCGAAGAGGTGGCCGCCTGGCGCGTCGGGATGGGTCCGTGGTTGAGTGGTGACGGAGGCGTCATCATCAAGACGAGGGCACGGGTCACAGACGGAGAGAGTGGCGGCGTGGGAGTACGCACGGAGACAGGGGAAGTAACGACCCATCGTGGTGCCCCTCACATGAGAAGCCGCACTACGCTGGCGTGCGGATTATGCTCACGCTGCGGTCCGGTGTCAATAGTATTTTTACGTGCGCTTCTCGAATTGGTACCACGGTCCTTCCCGCGCGCTCGCTACGGAAACCCTAAGCAGAGTCAGGTTGACCTGGTCCGGTTTTGACGGACACCCCAAAAGATGGCACGAGACCCCTGAGGAGGAGCTTCATGGACCATCGCCGGTCCACTTCCGAGTTGAAGCGGCACGCCGTGAATTACTACAACATCATCTCAGAACGGGATCTCGTCGAGGCGGGCCGTGCCGTGGTCGAGAAGTACCAAAAACGGGATGGCCGGCAATCGGTCGACACGTCCCAGGGAAAACATTGCCGGAAGCCGCTCCAACCGATGAAATTGTGAGCCACCATGACGGTTTTTTAAACCGCAGGTTGGCGGTTCGATTCCTCTCGCCAGCTCCACAAGAAGCGAACCTCCAACCGGGGGGTTCCGAAGGGGATGTGTCCCCTTCGTGGGGAGCATGCGAGGGGGCTGGCCCCCTCAGCAGGAGCCGCGAGGCAGGCTTCAGAGCCGAGCGGCGACGGTTGGACGGTTCGATTCCTCTCGCCGGCTCCCTACCAACCTTCGGCTAGGCCAGCGGCCATTTATCGTCTTATCGGATCGAGTCGCTGGATAAGCACCTTCAATATCTTTCTGATGCTTACCGTCGACTCTTTATCGTAGTATCGCAATTGACGCCGGCTGATAACCACCTCCGGTAGCTCCGTCTCGAACCGTCAACTAGGTTGCGGGATGTGTCCCATTCTGGGGAGCATGTGAGAGGTCTGGCCCTCCCAGCAACAGCCGCGAGCTAGGCTTCGGAGAGGCCCTCAAGTTCTCAGCCGATCAGCTGTTCGTAGAATTGAAAGGATGTCTGTGACCTTCTCAATGGATACGATGATTCGCCTGCTCCGCATTGCCAACATCGCGATGCTGTTGCTGTACGTACTAGGAACTACTATCCGAGTTTCTGCAGAAATCAGCAGACTATCGAAGGGAGGTTTCGTACCGCTGACTGCTTTCCTCACCGTCGCGTTGCTCGTGTTTGCGCTTCACGTGCTTTCGCTGTCTTACGCCTGGCGTGGATTAGGTTCAACAGCTACGCTAAGGGTTGTGCAGACCGCATGGCGCCTCAACATAGTCCTGGTCCTGTTCAGCCTGTATCAGATCGTCAGTTCGCTGCTGGACAAGACGGAAGATCTTCTTTCTAACCCGCCCTTCACCCTCTTGGTCATACTCAATGTCGTCGCACTGGGAAAACGTACATCTATGTTGAAAGCGATGCCGGCCACTCAGGGAACGGGCACTCCGCGGGCCGAGTGATGCCTGCATCCTACTCCTATGCTACAAACCTAATAGCCCCCCCGTCCCGACCTACCGTGATGGATAACTATCGATCGGAATCATTAAATGGGCATAGGGAGTGCCGGCCCACATGACCCATGGTCCGCCGTTTGTTGAATCGGTCGGCACATTTTTCAGCATCTCCGCGTCGGGCACCAGAATCATGAGGTGCGCCCCTACCCCTTCCACCCAATCATCTCCCGGCTTCGGTTCGGTCGCATACGGATCGGTATTACTCACCGGCCGGTCGCCCTGGAGCATATAGGCAATGCCGACTTGGGTGATGACAGGATCCTTCTTGTTCTTCATCGCATCCATGAAGGTGAGCCAGGGTTCGTTCATGCATATCGAATCCGTGCCCGTCGTCCCAGGATTGTCGGGCATGCACGTCCATCCATTGCTGCCTTGGCGAACGACTTGCCCATCTCGGCTCATGATCGTGGCGTGTTTGGACAATGACGACGGTGCGGCCCGTTCAGCCCCCGTCGATTCGGCTGCCTGACGGACTACGTCACGGCGCGCCCCTCCTTCACCGAGGACCGACGACGGTGATAGTGCGGCAGTTATGGCCATGATCAACGCTCCCGCCGGCACAAGCATGGACGACCTCTCTCGCGTCATAAGCACCTCTCCTTTCTCAGCAGGACGGCACCAGTCATCGATATCCTAGGCGTTCGAAGATGGGGAGCGCAATGGAAAAGGCACGGCGTGACGGACATGGACCACAGGCTTCTAGGATACGACGGGGTGGGGCACAGGGCTGCCTGAAACACAAAGAGCCGCACCATCTGAGACGCAGCTCCTTCATTCCACCTATGCCTCTTTCCAGCTCAAAGGGGCCGAGGATCTATCGGTCCGCTTCAGTCATATTCGCTTCGCGTTCGAGCTCCTCCATCTCCGAATCCGGCCTTCCTTTCGTGGTCGACGGATGAAGACCATATTTCCTTAACATCTTGTAGAAGTCGGCTCGGTACCGCCCGGCAAACTGTGCAGCACGAGAGATATTTCCGCTCGTCAATTGGAGGACATTTTTCAAATAGGTCCGCTCGAAATCTTCTTTGGCCTCTGTCAGCGGCTTGAGCGGCGAATCGGGGGACACAGTGACCGCCGGCAACAAGTCCGGCGTGAGCATATCTTGCCGCGACATCACCACGGCCTTTTCAACCACATTTTCCAACTCGCGCACGTTACCCGGCCAGGAATTGACCATAAGCCGATGGAGTGCGGCAGGCGTGAATCCCTTCACCTCCTTGTTGGCCCGCTTCACGCTGAGTTTGAGGAAGTGTTGGGCCAACAACGGGATATCGTCCCGACGCTCCCGCAGGGGTGGAATGAACAGAGGAACCACTGAGATTCGATAGTAGAGATCATTGCGGAACGTCCCGTTCTTCACCGCTTCGCCGAGGTCCTTATTGGTCGCCGCAATGATGCGAACGTCCACCTTGACCGAGGTCTCCGACCCCACTTCTCGAACCTCTCGCTCCTGTACGGCACGCAACAATTTGACCTGCATGGACAACGGCATCTCCCCGATCTCGTCGAGGAACAACGTGCCGCCGTTGGCCAATTGAAACAATCCGCGTTTCGCGCCAAGGGCGCTCGTGAAGGCGCCCTTCACATGTCCGAACAACTCGCTCTCGAACAGCGTTTCGGGTATGGCGGCGCAGTTGACTGCCACGAAAGGCCCCTTCCCGCGCCGGCTGTTGGTATGGATGACGCGCGCCATCACCTCTTTGCCGGTTCCGGTTTCGCCGAACAGCAAAATGGTCGCATCCGAATCGGCCACCTGCGCGATTTGCTGGAAGAGCCGTTGCATCGCCGGACTCCGCGCCACGACATTTTCGAGTCCGTACAGCTCTTTGACCAGCGACTTGAGCCGCTGAATCTCTCGGCCCATTCGCTGTTGCGCGAGCGCTTTCTCGATCGTGGCTTTCAGCTCTTTGTCATCAAACGGCTTCGTCAGGTACCCGAAAGCTCCCCGTTGCATCGCCTCCACGGCATTGGGAATACTCCCATGGGCCGTCAGGATGATGACCGGAAGTCCCGGATGACTCCTGAGGAGCTCTTCGGTCACGTCCAACCCATCTTCCCCGCGAAGACGCAGGTCGGTGATCGCTAAGTTAAACATCGTTTTCTTCGCCTCTCCGACCGCATCCTTCCCTGTGGTACAAGATGTGACGCCAAAACCCATCGCGGACAGACGCATTTTCAACAAATGCAGCAGCCCCTCATCATCGTCGATTACGAGAATGTTTTCTTGCTCCATAAAGCACCATCCCTTCTAATGATCGTCATGGTGTCGTTTCGTGGCCGGGAACCGGAACGGTGGTCAATGGTGGACGTATCGGACGCACCTTCTCCCGCATCTCCTGATCAATTCGTTTCAGCGCCTCAAGTTGCGTGGACAGCTCCTCAATCTTTCTGTCCCGCTCGGCAAGCTGTTTTTGAAGATTTTGAACCGTAGCGGCCGAATCTTTCGTGACCGAATCTTTCTTCGACGATAACGTCCCAATCTTTTGATCTCGTTGGGCGAGTTCACGTTGCAACGCTTCAACGGTCTGAGAATCGCCGTCCTTCGATGAACGAATTTGTTGAATCGCCGTCTGTTGACCAAGCAAATCCCGCACCAGACGATCTGCAACGAGCGCCGAGGAGGAACTCGCCTTCGCGAGGGCTGGTGCTGTAAGCACCGCCTCCGGCCAGGATTTAGGTCCGGGAGTAGAAGGTTCTTGCAGCAATTGAAGCCAGGCCTTGCTCGACTCCGCCAGTTGGCTCTGTGGAGCGACAGTCACGATTTTTTTAAAATATTTTTCAGCCACTTCACGACTTTCATAGAGCCCGAGTAATGCCCGCGTAAAGTACACATGGTCGCAGGAGCTCGATGCTCCACATTTTGAGGCCAAACTTTCTTGTTTCTTTGCAAGCGTCTGAAAAACTTCGAGATCTCGAGACTCCACGGAAAAGTAGGGATGAGAACGGGGTGGTGGCGTCGTCCAGGCCGCACACCCTGTCAACAAGTAGATAGAACTGATGATGATAGTGGAGGCTCTTGTCATCGACAGAGCTCTTTTGGTCACACTTGTCCTACCTTCTCCGGCCTTGCCAACCGTAGGATAAACCGTACAGTCGCCCCCTTGCCTTTCTCACTTTCGATCCAGATTCTTCCGCCGTGAGCCTCAACCACCTTCTTCACCAACGCCAAGCCCAATCCACTCCCCGCCGTATGCTTCGCCTTCATGCGGCCTTGAACAAAACGCTCGAACACATGGGGGAGGTCCTCCGCAGCGATCCCAGGTCCCGTATCGGAAACAGTCACCTCAAGGACTCCGGCTTGTGAGTCTGGCTTCATTTGAACCTTTACCACACCTCCCTCGGGGCTGAATTTCAGAGCGTTTGACAGTAAATTGTCGAGCACTTGTTCCAGACGAGTGGCGTCCGCTTTGACCCACGTCCGCTCCCCGATACTATCCAGCATAAGTTGCACATGTTTGGAGTCCGCCAACAGACGAACCTTATTCATGGAGATTTCAGCGATTCGGTGGAGTTCCACCGGGACAATGCGGTACTCCATCATCCCGGCTTCCATTTTCGATAAATCCAGAATCGTGGAGATCAGATGGATCAGCCGCTTGCTGCTGTCGGCCATGATCCGAAGGATTGTTCGCTGCTCCTGTACCAGCGGACCTGGAATCTCATCGAGCAGGAGGTGCGTGCCTTCTTGAATCGAGGCCATTGGGGTACGCAGTTCGTGAGACACGTGCGCGAGGAAATCCGTTTTCATATCGTCTATGTCCTGCAGCTTCTTGCCCATCCAATTTACGGTATCGACTAACTCGCGTAACTCCGCAGGAGCTTTGATTTGAAGGGACGCCCCGAGGTTTCCTTGCCCGATCTGTTTGATGTGCCCTTGCAGCTGCCGGAGCGGACGCAAAATCGTATAGCTGGCGATACCGGCAAGCCCCAAGCCAAACACCAACGCCACCAAGACAAGTTGCTCTGTGACGGCCTCTGCTTGGGCGGCGCTTGCTCGGGATTCCGTCACCCCGACACTCACTCGAGCCTCGTGTAGATCGACATAGCCCTGGATCGAAGCGGACATGCGATCCATCAGGCCATCGCGTCGGGTTTCATACTCGGGAGTAGGCTGACGGATCTTCCCCTTGGCGATCTGCAATTCATTCTGAAACAACTGAAGCTGCTCCTTCAGCAGTTCGTCCGTCTCTTGGAGCAGTTTGAGCCCCTGTGGAGAGCTTTCCTGATCTCGTAGCAATTGAAGACTGCGCTTAAACTCATCGACCTCTTCAGTCAGGTTCGTCAGAAAGGTGTGATCTCTGGTCGCAAGATATTTCTTTTCACTATTCAATTGGGCATAGAGCGAACCCAACAGCCTCTTCGCGGATTCAGCAGCCGGATAATGGTAGGACGCCATCTGGGTACTCATTGCTGTCAACTGCCGAAGCTGAAGGAGGGCGTAAATATTGACTCCTCCCATGACTGTAATAATGACGAGGGAGGTCATCACCAACCGCCAAAAGATCGAAAGTTCCACGAGTCTGCACCTTCTCCGCACCACATCGTGATGGAACAAGCTCAGGTGTAGGCTAACCCATACACTATTTCAGGTCCGATCACAAGCCAAGGACCATCAACAGCTCAAGAAGTGTCTCGAGCCGGCACGGGTACGCATGTAATGACATGAGCCTCGGTGCCAGCCTATCCCGCTTCACCCCTACTGCCTGGCGCCAAACTGGTGAGAAAATAGACGTTGCCGTCTGGACGACCCACGGAGCGAGGCAAAAAGGTGGCCGCGGAACAGCAAAATTGCCATGGCCATCGGCGGAGTCAGGAGTAGAAGAATAAACCCTTGCCCTTCGGAATCCAAGCCCACGTAGGATAACCACCCCCCGATCGCCGTGAGCGGCAGCATGAGGATTTGGAAAAAGTCGAGGCCCGCTCCCCGACCCACACGGCCGGAAAGCACAAAAAATTCCTGCAACCCGCTCGGTGAAAGCACCACCGGCAAGATGAGAATCGCGAACGGGAGGAACCACTCGACCCAATGCTCCAACACAAACTCATAGGAGGTCTTGAACACGTTCAGCGTTGAATCATGGCGGACTTGATAAATCACCTCCGGCGCCGGATTCAAGAGAATGAAGACCAGAAGCAGAAACGCCGACAAGAGAAACTGTCCATATGGATTCGCTTGCATCCCCATATCGAGCAGCATCGTCGGCAGCCACAGCACGAATCCCACGCCGATCACGTCCCAGAAATAATGCCCAAAACTCTCGGTCACATCCCTGAATTGAATGGACCTCGCCCCACTGAGAGACTGCTCGATCAGCCGGAGAGTCGCGCCCACCAACAATGCGTTGACGATGCCGAGTATGAACCCGCCTCCTATTCCCAATGGAGCGGCGATCCGTGACGTTCCCAAAAACAGGAAGGCGAATGCGATGAGAGCCACTATGGTCACCCAACTTCGAGCGAACGAACGCCATGTCGCATACAGGACATGCCGATACAGCTGAAGCGTGGCTGAAACAAGGTTGCCCATGCCGGTGCGTACCCTAATCGGGATTGAGCAAGAGGTCAAGAACTAGTCGCGCATGGAAACGGAAAAACGGATTCTATGGATTCTTGGTTGACTTGCCCCGACCTGATGATTATCACATGCTGCATCAACACATACTCTTTTCAGGAGTGAGTCATCATGGATGTGAACCGAATGACGATCAAGTTGCAAGAGGCACTCCAGTCCGCCTCTGCGCATGCGCAGCGAAGAAGCCATCAGGGCATCGATGTCGAGCACCTCCTGTTGGCGCTGCTCGACCAAGAAGGTGGAACGACTCCTGCGCTGCTCGAAGGGGCCGGTCTTGCCCTGCCTGCGGTTCGGCAAGCGGTCGAACAAGCCTTGGCAAAGCTGCCGCAAGTGCAAGGCTCCGGGGCTGCTCCCGGCCAAATGCACATCGCCACCCGCCTGACCCAGGCCCTCAATCGTGCAGAGGACGAACAGAAATCCCTCAAGGACGATTTTCTCAGCGTCGAGCATGTGCTGTTGGCCATGGTTCAGGAAGGAGGAGTGCTCAAGAAACTGGGACTCACCAGGGACCGTCTCTTGTCCGGATTGCAACAGGTGCGCGGCAATCAGCGTGTCACCAGTCAGGATCCAGAAAGTACCTATCAGTCGCTGGTGAAATACGGACGTGATCTGACCCAATTGGCGGGACAAGGCAAGCTCGACCCCGTCATTGGTCGCGACGACGAAATTAGGCGTGTGATTCAGATTCTCTCCCGTCGAACGAAGAACAACCCTGTGCTCATCGGCGAACCGGGGGTCGGAAAAACCGCGATCGTGGAAGGACTGGCGATTCGTATCGTCAAAGGGGATGTTCCCGAAGGTCTCAAACAGAAGAAGCTCTTCGCGTTGGACATGGGCTCACTTGTCGCTGGGGCCAAATTTCGAGGCGAGTTCGAGGAGCGACTCAAAGCCGTGCTCAAGGAGATTCAATCCTCCCAAGGTCAAATTCTGCTGTTCATCGATGAATTGCATACGGTGGTCGGTGCCGGAGCGGCTGAAGGCGCGATGGACGCGGCCAATCTGTTGAAACCGATGCTGGCGAGGGGCGAATTGCACCTCATCGGCGCCACGACGCTCGACGAGTACCGGAAACACATCGAAAAAGATGCCGCTTTGGAACGTCGCTTCCAGACGGTCCTGGTCGACCAGCCGTCCGTGGAGAACACCATTTCCATTTTGCGCGGCCTCAAAGAGCGGTATGAGGTCCACCATGGCGTGCGGATCAAGGACAGCGCACTGGTCGCGGCGGCGAAATTGTCGCATCGATACATTTCCGATCGGTTTCTTCCGGATAAAGCCATCGACTTGGTCGATGAGGCCGCCGCGCGGCTCAGGACCGAAATCGACAGCCTTCCGGCTGAGCTGGATGAAGTTTCACGCAAGGTGCTCCAGCTGGAAATTGAGCGGGAAGCCTTGAAAAAAGAAACGGATCCGGCGAGCACCGCCCGCTTGGCCGCTATCGAGACCGAGCTGAACGAAAAGCAACGCGACCTGCAGACCCTGAAAACCAGATGGGAATCTGAAAAGACCTCGGTCTCACGCCTTCGCAAAACCCGTGAGGCGATCGAAGACGTCAAACTGAAGATCGATCAAGCCGAGCGGGCCTATGACCTCAATCGGGTGGCTGAACTGCGGTACGGAGAGCTGCCTCGGCTTGAGCGGGAATTGGAGCTGGAACAACAGCAGTTAGGGAAGAAACAGGACGAGACAAAACTGCTGAAGGAAGAGGTTGATGAAGACGAGATTGCCGCCGTGGTCAGTCGGTGGACCGGTATTCCCGTCTCTCGTTTGCTCGAAGGGGAAACCGACAAACTGTTGAAACTCGAGGAACTGTTGCATCAACGTGTCGTAGGACAAGATGAAGCCGTTCGAGCCGTCGCAGACGCCGTGCTTCGTGCCCGGTCTGGTATCAAAGATCCCAATCGTCCGATCGGTTCATTTCTGTTCCTCGGCCCAACCGGGGTCGGGAAAACAGAATTGGCCCGTGCGCTGGCCGCAATTCTGTTCGACGACGAAGGAAATCTGATCAGAATCGACATGTCTGAATATATGGAAAAGCACACGGTCGCCCGCCTCATCGGCGCGCCTCCCGGCTACATCGGCTACGAAGAAGGCGGTCAACTCACCGAAGCCGTTCGACGGCGCCCATTCTCGGTGATCCTGTTCGATGAGATCGAAAAGGCGCACCACGATGTCTTCAATGTCTTGTTGCAAGTGCTGGACGATGGGCGACTGACCGATTCACAAGGCCGCACGGTCGATTTCAAGAACACCGTGTTGATCATGACCTCCAATATCGGCAGCCCGCACATTCTCGAAGCGCAACAACGAGGCGCATCGTATGAGCAGGTCAGAACGGTCGTCATGGGCGAACTGCGTCAACATTTTCGCCCAGAGTTCTTGAACCGGGTCGATGAACTCGTGGTGTTTCACCCCCTCGGCACCGAGCACTTGATCAAGATCGTGGAAATTCAGCTGGAGCGTCTCCGCAATCGATTGGCCGAACGGCGGATTACCCTGACACTCACCCCTGACGCGATCAGTCACCTGGGCGAACGCGGCTATGACCCGGTCTACGGCGCACGACCGCTCAAGCGCCTCATTCAGCAGGAATTGGAAACACCGATCGCGAGGTTGCTGGTGAAGGGAGAGTTGCGGGATGGTGAGACGGCGTCGGTGGATATGAAAAACGGAGACCTGATCGTGGTGCCGACGACGACCGAGCCGGCGGCTTCGCCTAACCGATAGACACAGCGCCTCCGTCGGTGTCTTGAGTAAGCCCGCTCTTCTGCTGCTTCTCAAGCTTCCACTCCGTCGGCGAGACGTGCAGCAGGCGGCCTTTCATCGTGTGAAACTCTCCTCGCGACAAAGAAATTACGTCGGAGGCCTTCACTTCGACATGGAGAAGAATTTTACCGGACTCGGTTTCTTTCATTGCCACGCTTTGGTTCGTCTTCGTCAATTCATAGGCGCGCCGTTCATTGAACATCATGGTGCTGTCCACCACCTTCGCCAGCATTCGGCCGTTCGCGTCAAACAGCGCAAAAGTCACCAGGAGATCCCCGGTTGAAGGATGTCGGGCCAGTTGGACTTGCGGCACACCTTCGACTTCGATGGTGCCGTTAGAATTGCGGTAGAGATTGGAGCCGATTTCGATATCCATGTTCCTTGCGCCTCAATGTAGTAGTCCTTCAGCCGTCCTTTGTATCCCTGAAGCTCCCTCATTTTCAATCCTATCCCACAACAATCTTTCTAGCAGACTGCGGAAAAACTCGATTTGCGTGCTTCGACAGGCTCAGCACGAACGGAAAGCTCAGTATATTCAATGACCGCTCCGTTCGTCCTGAGGCTCTCGAAGGATGAACGGAGGGGTTTTCCGCAGCCCGCTAGACGGAGTCGGTAGCTTGTGATCAGAGTGGTGCTTTGTTAGACTCGCCCTCAGCCGAAGCGAGGCAAACTATGGCTGCTCCCGCCGTACACATAAAGCGCTGGACCCGCCGGGAATACGACCGTATGGCCGAGGTGGGGATTTTCAGTCAGGATGATCGCGTCCAATTAATTGAGGGTGATATCCTCACGATGACTCCCCAAAACAGTCCACATGCATCAGCCATCGGAAAAACAGAACGGGCACTCGAACGTCTCTTCGGATCGAACGTTTGGGTGCGAGTGCAAATGCCGCTCATCGTCGACCCTGATTCAGAACCGGAGCCGGACCTGGCGGTCGTTCCTGGAACGCCTGACGACTACCGCGACGAACACCCACGGTCGGCGTTGCTTGTCGTCGAAGTGTCCGATACCACCATTTCATTGGACCGAGACCGCAAGCGCGCCATCTACGCACGCGCAAGTATCCCAGACTACTGGATCGTCAACCTCGCCGAGCGTTGTCTGGAAGTGTACCGAGATCCGGTGGCTGTTCCCGGTCAAGCAAGTGTGTACCGCTCATCCCAGCAGCTCACTCTTTCCGACAGCATTGCTCCACTGGCCGCCACCACAACCACAGTCGCCGTCGCGGATTTGCTCCCGTAAGGTCAAGCGATAGGCTTGCAGGTTTTTTGAACCTGATCGTTTCAATCATTTGACATCCGTTCGTCACCTCCACCCCTACGCAAGGGACACTCTTCGCAACATGATCTTGAACCGCAGCAAGGGAAAACCTCCTTCGCAAAACGGAATCAACGCCGTCTCATAAGCAGAATTCACCCGAGGGCGGTACCATCCCTCACTCCTTCGGCGGCGTACAGTTGGATCCGCCTCGCTCCTGGCACAGTCGATACCGCACCTGCTCCGCCCAGAATGCTAAGGTCTGATGCACATCGTCCCAAGAGTCGAAGGAATGAGCATCCAGATGCCTCTTGCCGACCCGGCGGTCGGCGGAAGCGCCAAGGACTTCACCCGTTTGAGCATCCACAATCTTCCCCTCGATGCTGGCTTCTCCGACAAAGAGAGGCTTTCCGGTCCCGAGGTCCTTCAGGAACGAGGCAAGGGCGACGTAATTCATCGGAGCGGGGATCGTGGAGACGGCGCGCAGGACGACATAGGACTGATCAGCCCGCGTGATGGCCGCTTGAATACGCAGAGTATTCGGCCCCGGCACCGAAACCATCTCGTAATCTTTCGACAAACTCTCGTACATCAGGCCGTACAACATGTCGGCCACCGCCTGGAGCTCCTTCTGTGGAGCGGTCTTATGCTCCGCAGCCGGCGGCCCCCACATGGTAACCGGTTCCAAGAGCAGCTTCTTGTATGTGCCGCGTGGGATGAGGGCCACGCGCGGACTCTTGTACACCAGGAGCGCCTCTCCCTCCTTGCCTTTCTGCATCAGTGGGTACAGATCGCCAAGAAAGCCGGATCTTTCCATCGACCTCCCTTGCTTGGTCGACGCACACCCGACCAGCAGGGCCACCATGATGAGCAATGCGACACGGGACAATGCAACCATCGGACACCTCCTTAACAATGACGATGATCCTGTGCAATGTTTTCTGCCGACGCAGTGGGATAATCTTTCTGTGAAACGCTCCTCCCCCTTACGCCGGTGACGACGGTGTCGGCAACGCGGCGGCGGCTGGAGCCGGCGTGCCGTCGATCCAAAAAGAATGACCCGCTCTGCTCCATAGTCCTGACGCAACCGATCGACAATGGTCTTCAGTCGGCTTCCGTCTACTCCTGCAGATACCGGTGTAGCCATGCTCCCTCATCGACCGCCACAAACTCGCCGAAGCCGAAGTGGCTCGACCAGCTCAACGCGGTAGGACCATTCACGGGAGTGCCAAAGGTCAACGTGGCGCCTCAGAACAACACCGGACGCATCGAGGCCAGCCTTTCTGATGCCGGCATTGTAGCGGATGTGCGGAGGGATTGACAGAACAGGCGCAGGCCCCACGAGAAGTAAAAGTAGATTTGGATAGCATTACTGAATCGAGTGTTGCTTCCCAGACAAAGGTATCCGACCCCTTTACTTCTTTCCGGATGCAGCTTAAGCGCTTTCTTCGCCTTCTGCCGACGCCACACATGATGGATCGATTTAGTCGGCGGATCAGGAATAACGCCTGGTGGATTCTTTTCATCAACGGTTAGTTCAAACGATTTCTTTCGCTGCTCATCCGTTTCATCTTCACGTAATGTTGCAGTCATCTCCATCACACTGAGCTTGGCCCAAGGCATTTGTTCCGATCGCTCGCCTTCCCTTTGTTCCTTTTCAATCGCGACGAGCAAACTCTGAAAGGCAGGTTCCAAATGGGCCTCGTCATGCACGAGCAGTACATCCTGTCCAAGAAACCCAGCATGCAGCGGCTTTGACTTGAATCCAATCCCATAGCCGTTGAAGAGCAGCCGGCTTCCGATCATGTCCACCGTGCCGCAGATCACCGCTGGTCGAGAAGGATCAGCCGACCATTCCCGGTTGTCAGCAAACTGACCGCGCAAGGTACTGATCGCCAGCTGCTGAGCATGAACCGGTACATTCTTCAGCTTCGGCAAGTTTCTGCGGATTTTCTCGACTTCACTGGTCGTCTGATCAACCACAGTCCGCCGGTTTACGACATAGACCAGGCGGCGTGGCATTTTCTCAGGCTGGTTCATCAGGGCAATGAGCCATATGGCGATGACTGATGTCTTGCCTAAGCCGGTCGGCAAGTTGCACGAAGAGGGAAACTTTCCATCACTAAACCACTTCTCGTACAGCTCTCTCTGCCAAGGAAACGACCCCCCCGTGTCCGTCAGAATCTTGAAAGCTTCTTCAAATTTGATCATTCGAGTTCTCCCGTCGGCACATCTACCAATTCAGGCAGTGTCGGGGCACAGGCGAAACGAATCTGGAATGGGTAAGGCTCATGGCCTGTCGCTTGCTCGAACCAGCGTACAAATGCGTCTCGATTGTTCATGTGGATTGTCCTATGCTTTGGACTTCATCATCTCCCGCTTCCTGACGCCCCTTGCTCATTCACAGCCTATGTTTTTCATCCGGAGATTCGCCGTCTCGACTAGGAGTCGAGGCGAGCAATTGAGTAATGTCCTCCATTTCCTCGATGGCCAGTAGAATCTGTTCCAGCGGCAATTGCGCCCAGCGGCGTAGTTGTTCACGGCGCGCGCCTTCGAAGGTGGTCAGGCGCCAGTCGAATTCTGGTGTGTGTGATTCATTGTCCGGCATCGTCTTCCAACCTCATGCGCAAGTGTTCGATATCTATCCTATCCTGCTCCCGGCCCGCGACCTCCTTCATCTTGATCAGCGTGGGGATGCTGACAAAACGCACATCAATGGCCCCATACAGAGGTTTGATCAGCGCGTTGGCATACTCCTCCTCAAACGGGAAGGGTTCCTGCACGAATATATCGATCGATGTCTCCCGGTGACGATCGCTCCAAAGTTGCAACACTTGCATGTTCTTCTCGCGTATCCAGCCCTCGCGCGTGGCTCGATCGGCAAATTGCTCCGCCGTGACCGGTACCAGTGGTTTGTAGCCAAGTGACGCCAGAGCGGCAAACGTTCGTTTGATATTGTCCGGTATCAATTGGACAACAAAATCGGCGTCCTTCGTAAAGCGCAGATACCCATGGGCGTTCACCGCAAGCCCACCGGCGACGAGATACCGCACCCCGGCCTCGTTTAGCGCGCGAACAATGGTTTCAAAACTAGCCAATCTCACGATGCAACTTCCTTTCCTTCAGCCACATATAGGCGGCGCATGCTTTGTAGCGCAAAGACCAACCGTTTCCAATAGGGCTAGCGCTAAAAGGCTGGATTTCTTGTGGAGGCCAATCATGCGCTCGGCGCACGATTCTAAGGTCGAGCACCTCATCACCGTCCGGTGGCTGAAGAAATAGCTCGCCTTCATTTCTCCATTCCCCCGCCGCCCAACGGTGCGAACGGCACGGCGGGATTAAATTTGTTCACCGGGTTCAATGGGTTGTCCGGTCGATAGCGATTCACTGGATTGAACGGATTATTTGGGTTGTATTGGTTGATCGGGTTGGTCGGATTGCCGGGATCGTACCGGTTTACGGGATTGAACGGGTTATCCGGCGCGTAAGCGTTGACGGGATTGAGCGGATTGTCCGGCTGGTACTTTGTGACAGGGTTGAAGATGTTATAGTCCCGCTCGTAGCGTGGATCGAAGCCTGGCTCGCCGTGGCTGACAGCCGTCCACAGGAGCATCGTGATCACCGCTGTGAATCCTGTCGCATATCGCATGGCCACCTCCCTGTGCAACGTGATCATGCCGCATTGTCACACAGGACTGTGACATCCGAGGTCACTCCTCGAAGAAGGTCGGTCTGGTCTGTCTCGTCTATCTGGTCTCTCTGGTCTGTTTGGTGAAACAAGTTGGGAGATCACTCATCGGTCCAGATCCTTTTCGCTTCCTCCCTCACGGCTTTCCGCAGGGTCTCAGGCCGGATTACCGTCACACCGCTGCCGAAACTCAGAATCCAGCCGAGCAGTTCCCGGGTCTCGGCAAGGGACAAGGTCATTCGCAGCCGCCCTCGGCTCAGATGCAGGAGCCGCTGGCTGGGATGCCAGACACGGTCCTTCACCCAGGCAGCAGTCGGTTTATCGAACAGAAGTTCCACCTCGATCCGCGGGCCGCGCATGACGGTCAACGCATCCTGCACGAACGCATCCAAATCGAAGCCGAGCGGTAATTGATAGGGATGATCGGTCAGCGTGACGGATGTGATCCGCTCGACGGCGAACATGCGCGGTTCTTTGCGGAGGTGGCAGTAGCCGATCAGGTAGAGTCCGCCTGACGCGTACCAGAGCCGGTAGGGATCGATCTCGCGCCTGGTCATGCGGGTACGAGAGGCCGAGAAATAGCGCACTTGCACGGTCCGGTGCTTGTCGACCGCTTGGGTGAGCCGATCAATGGTCTCTCGATGTTGCTTGTAGGTCTTGTGCGGGCCAAGGCCGACTGCAAACACATTCTGGACTCGTTGCATATAGTCGAGCGATACTGGAGGCAGAAGGCTCGAAGCTTTCGCCATGGCCGAATCCAGGGCTGCCTGAATGTGCGTGCCTGCCAACGGCTTGAGGAGCGCCCGGCTCATCACCAGCGCCATCAGTTCAGTCGGCGACAACGACAAGGCCGGAGCCTGACGCACTCCATCCATAAGGCGCCATCGTACAGAGCCGTCGATCTGTTCACTGATGAGAGGAAATCCGGCTGACTCGAGCGCCTCCAGATCGCGCCTGACCGTCCGGGCATGGCGACTATAGTCGGCGGGCAGCCGCTTGCGCAGTTCATCCAGCGTCACGCCGCGCGGCGATTCCAGCAATCGAAGCACATGCCACTGCCTGGTCACTTGATCATTGCGCGGCATCGGTTACTCTCTCGACCAGCAGGAACTACACAGCACTCAGTGGAGATTGCCTCTCCTTCGTATCACGATAAGGCGATAAGAATGAAGGAATGCTTTGATTTGCGAGTGGATGGCAGGGAACGGATCATGAAGAATCTGTACGGAGGTGAGTTAAGGAGCGCTTATGTCTTAACAGGTGGAAAACTCGGTTGATGCCGAAAATATAGCCGGAAGTGTCCGTTCGGTGCCAACGCCAGAATACCTTCAGGATGCTCAAAAAGGCTGTCCAGCAAGGCCGCAGCGAGCGAAGAAGCGAGGCGTACGCTTCGGTACGTTGAGCCTCTGAGCGATACGAGAACGCCGCTGGCGGACTTTTTCAGCATCCTGCTAAGACTTTTTAATCCGATTCAGAATCAACGCGACACAGCCTCCCAGCAATCCTCCGCCCATGATGGTGGTCAGCACCTCGACGAGTTTCAGTTCCCAGACGGACCCTTGAGCCTGCATGACTTCTCTGATGCCGCCTTGCACCATGATAACGGCCAGGGCCATCGTCGCTCCCACGACAAACCACCAGAGAAACACTTTTACCGATGCCACTGAAGCCTCACACGTCAGGATTGCGGTCGAATGAACGATATTGAATAGCCTCCGCGATGTGGACGGCCTCAATCTTATCAGCGTCAGCTAAGTCGGCAATGGTGCGAGCGACGCGCAGGATGCGACCATGCGCCCGCGCCGACAGTCGGAGCCTGGCCATCGCTTGTTCAAGCAAGTCTTGGGCTGGTTGACCCAGGCCACAATACCGCTTTACCATCCGCGGCTTCAACTGGGCATTCGTGTAGATGCCGTCGCTTCGGTACCGCCGCCGTTGGCGCTCGCGGGCCGCCATGACACGTGATCTGATCGAGGTCGATCCTTCGGGAGCAGGGAGTTCGGTGCGTAGTTCGCGCACCGGAACAGGCGGCACGTCCAGGTGAATATCCAGCCGATCGAGCAGCGGCCCGGAGAGTTTCGAGCGATACCGACGAATCTGAGTGCCGGTACAAATACAGGGCCTGGTTCGATCCCCATAATATCCGCAAGGACAAGGATTCATCGCGGCAATCAACATGAAGCGAGCAGGATATTTCAGGGTTCCGCTCGCTCTGGTCAAGATCACATGTCCATCTTCCAACGGTTGCCGCAATCCCTCAAGCACGCCCCGTTTGAACTCGGGTGACTCATCCAGAAACAGCACGCCGTTATGCGCCAGTGAGACCTCCCCAGGCTTTGGAACGGTGCCCCCTCCCACCAGCCCGGCATCCGAGATACTGTGATGAGGAGCTCGGAACGGGCGTACCGCCAGCAAGGGCCGATCCGGAGTCAGTTGCCCGGCCACGCTATGGACGCGCGTCGTTTCAATCGCCTCTTGCAATTCCAACAACGGAAGGATCGAGGGAAGCCTCCGTGCCAACATCGTCTTGCCGGAACCAGGCGGACCGACCATCAGCACGTTATGCCCGCCGGCTGCCGCGACTTCGAGTGCGCGCTTCGCATGCTCCTGCCCTCGAACGTCTGAATAGTCTTCATCCTCCGCCGTCCTGGCTGATTCCAGCAAATCTTGGTTTGAGCAAGTTGGAACAATGCGTTGACTTCCCTTGAGAAACTCCACAGCTTCCGGAAGACTGCGGATCGGGTAGGCGCTCACTCCTTCCACCAGCGCGGCTTCGGGGCCGTTATCGGCGGGCAGTAACAACTCGTATCCGGACCGGCAAGCGAGCGCAAACGATAGGGCCCCGGTGATCGATTTCACCCGACCGTCTAAAGACAGTTCTCCGATCAAGACACGCTTTTCCAGCATGGCCTGAGGGATGACATCTTCGGCGACGAGAATCCCGACAGCGATGGCGAGATCGAGCCCCGAGCCCTCTTTTTTGACCCCGGCGGGAGCCAGATTCACGGTAATTCGCTTGGCAGGAAAGTGAAACCCGGTGTTTTTCAGCGCGGAGCGCACACGGTCGCGACTTTCCTTGACGGTCGCGTCAGGCAACCCGACAACCGAGAACTGCGGCAGGCCGCCGGCGATATCGACTTCGACATCGACGAGATGGGCATCCAGCCCGACGAGTGCCGCGCTCGCAACCTTGGCAAGCATGAAAATACTGCCTTTCTACTCTAGACCGCGGCCAAACCGGGTGATTATAGGAAGTCTCTTAGGGGATTTCAATAGAGCAACCGGCTGCGGGATCTTCTCTAGCACCATTCTCACCGACTCTGTATAATCCGCCCATGTGCCTCTGGTTTCGCCCGGAGGGAGCCATCGCTTCGAATCGGTTACGATCCAACCGGTCGCCTTGCCTGCTCATCGCTTTCATTCCGCTATCTATACTGATTTTTTCCGTCGTGGCCAGCATTTCTCCATCCTCCGCGGCGAGCCGAATCCCCGGGATTCCGGCGCAACACGCAAGAAGCGCATCCCCTGTTGTCGGGTCGGCCATGGCAGTTCTCGCGACGCTCGAACAAGCACAGGTGCTTCCACCGGAGGGCACCAAAGAAGCCGATCGCGTCATCAAGTCCGTGATCCAGTTCCAATCCGCGTTTAGTAAGAGCACCGATGCGTCGGTACAGGGTTTTCTGCGCGATGCCGTTGGCGGCAAGTACGGCGAGGAAGCCACTCTCCTTCTCGAACGATTTCGTGCAAGCGGATGGACCGCGGAAATATTGGAAGCGCTCGCGGACGCGGACCAGCGTACTTCTGCGGAAGAGCTGGAGCGGCTGGCAACCGGTTTTGGACAATTCAACCTATCGGTCGACGATTTCAAGCGATTCATGCAGCTCGTACGAGAGGGCCGGTCGGCGCTCACCGCGCGAGGGCAACGTTTTGAAGAGGTCTTTGATCACCATCGAAAGACGATGCCGGGGGCGGCGGGACGGTGAATCGTGTATCTCGTGAAGCGTATCTTGCATCCCGCAACCACGACAAAGATATGAATGTTCTACATCTTACGTATTCCCAACTACACACTACGTATCACGCTCGCCTCGCGACGAAGCGGATTTTACGAACGACCGAACCTACAAGGAGGGACACATGGCGACAAGAGCCTACATTCTCATTAAAGTGAAAACGGGAAAGACCAAGGAGGTGGTCGGCGCGCTGAAACAAATACCCGGCGTGGAACAGGCTCACTCCTGCTTCGGCCGTCCGGATATTTTTGTCTTTATCAGCGTCCAGGATGAACGGGCACTCTCCGATGTCGTCATCACGAAGATCCATGCGATCGACGGCGTGGAAGAGACGGATACCCACATCGTCGCGGAACCTTAGTGTGCGCGGAACCTTAGTGTGAAAGAGGAAGGGTGACCGGCTTGCCTCCCGCCTGCGCCGACAGGTAACAGGCATCGGCGATTTCCACGGCACGACACCCATCCTCCCCCGTGATGGGCATTGAGCCATTGTTTGCCACCGCCTGCAAAAAGGCCGTGAGAGTGGCAAGAACGGTCTGGGACGGAGGAGGGGTGGCATTCATCGTCTCAACACCGGCATCATCCACACAGCGAATTCGACGTTGCATCCAGTCGGCTTCCACGCACCCCTGTGAACCAATCCATATCGCTCGACCGGCACGCGCCCCTAAGACTCGTGCGACTTCTATCCGGCAGGTCGTCCCCCCGATCGTGGTGAGATCAACCGAGGCTCTCGTTTCCGGCGCATGTGGGGGGTGCTGGTCCATCGTGCACCGCACGTCTTGTACCTCTCCACCGATCATGAACCGAACCAGGTCGAGCATGTGAACACCGATTTCCAGCAGCGCACCCCGCCCCCCATAACCCGCGACATGGTCGGGAGCTGTTTGTCGTACCTCAATGTGGAACAGTAAGTTCAGTTGTTGCGAACGCCCGATACAAGGTTGGAGCAGCTTCATGTGCTGAATCGTATTGTCGTATCGGAGGGTCTGCGCCGTCATCAACGGCACAGCAGCTTCACGAGCTAAGGCAACCATCGCATAAGCATCGGACGAAGTGGTCCCCAACGGTTTTTCAATCAGGATGGGTTTGCGGGCCTGGACCGCCAACCGACAGATCTCCAGAGAGAATATGGGAGGAGTGACAACGATGACCACGTCGACCATGGGGTCGGCGATCAGCGACAGGGCCTCCCCATAGATCTTGACCGGTGGGGCTCCGGGAACATCGAACCCTTGCTCAGGATGTCGACGGCAGACCGCACTCAGAAAAGCAGCCGGGAGGTCGCGCACGATGTGCTGCGCATACCGAAGCCCATGCCTGCCCACCCCGATCAACCCTACACCAATGCGACCCTGATTCACGAGTCCCTCACGACTGATTCAGAGTAAAACGGAAGCCTCGATCAGTCAACGCCGCTCATTTGACATTCCCGCAAGCAGCTTCATATAGTAACGCATGTTGAGTGCAATTCCGCTCCGATAAGACATTCCCGCCATGCCTACGACACACCGCGCCCTTTTTTCGTTAGAACAGATCGGAACAGGAACCGCGCGTTTCTCAAGCGGCGTGCCGATCCCTACGCGCACCGATCAAATGGTCGATCCCTACTTCAAGACCAAGGTGCCGAAGGAACACCAAATCGATAGTCTCTTGTTCTGGCCGCAACAACCGGGGACCTATCCAGGGCTCATCCTGCTGCATGATCGGTGGGGATTGACCGGACAGATGAAGGATGTCGGCGCCCGTCTGGCCTGTGAAGGTTATGCGGTCATCATTCCGAATCTCTATGGGCGGTTGGGAGGAATGGTCACCGCCGACGATGACGTCGCGGCCGCTCTGCTGGAACGTCAGAACGACGCGCATATCATGACGGATATCAATTCCTGCTGTGAATATCTCAATACACGCCACTTCGCGAAGGGGAATATGCATGGAGTCGTGGGCTATGGAATGGGGGGATCCTACGCGCTCCGTTTCGCCTGCCATCGGAAACGGCTGCGCGCGGCCGTCTCTTACTACGGCAAGGCGGTCACTCCCAACGCATTGATGAAAGATCTTTTTTCACCGGTGCTGTATCACCAAGCAGGAAAGGACACCTGGGCCACGCAGGACGACGTCGAGCAATTGCGCGGCGCAGCCGCCGAATATGCCAAGCGAGTTGAGATTCATCTCTACCCCGATGCAGCTCACGCCTTCTGTAATGACATGAAGCCACAGGCCTATGATCCCGACAGTTCGGCCCTCGCCTGGGAGCGGACTGCGAGCTTCTTGAAATCTTGCCTTCAAGGAACATGACCCGAAATAGACCGCCGCTTCGTTTTCAGACTCGCACAGAGGTTGATGGCTCGAAAACCCTCGGCCATCGACGAGGTCGCAGCCGGCGTCGCCCTACCATGACCGGTTTCTTTCTCCTCATGGGGCTGTCAATTCTCACGCTGTCGCCCGGACTCGCTGAGGAACGAGCGTCACCGACATTCCTGGCCCAACAGGTCGGTCAGCACCCCGACCAGTTCGTTCCGATCGATTCGGACGAGAAAGCCATGACACTATTCACCACGGCCGTCGGCCCTGCTCTCGGCCTGAGAGATGCGGCAGGAGCGCTGGGGGCAAAACGACTCCCAAGTAAAATGGTCAATGAGCTGAAGTTGGCCGAACTATCCCAGACGGTCTATGAGTTGATGGCAGCGCTGGCTGCATGGCAGTTGGCCGATTCAATCGGTCATGAGACAGAACCATCCTCTGCCGTGCTTCCCCCTTCTGCTGCACGACAAGAGTGGTTGCGCGCTCGCAGCCGAAGCGCATCGCTTTCAGATTTGCTCCGCATCACCCAGGAGGACCAAACCCTTCGAACCTCTCAACCAACACCCGGTCGTCAACACACAGAACTTCTGTTGGCAGCCGAACGCACGGCATTTGAATCCAGCCAGCAGGCCATCGCCGCTTGGTGGGAAGTCTATGGCTGGAAGGACCGCATCAGGCAGGCGAAAGGTCGGGCTCGGCTATGTGGGACTTGGCAGTGGACCATTCACAATCACCAGCACCACGAAGAGCAGAAACACTCGATGGTCTTTCCTCCTGACGGACAGGTGCCGGGCACTATTCCCGCACTGTCGGAAATGATCATTCTCGGCGACGGCATTTACCTGCGATGGGAGCAGAACGGGCAGATACAAGAAGACAGTTTACTGTTCATCAAGGACAATACGAAGATCGAAGGGTCATTTGTGAACAACATGGGAGGATGGGGAGCAATCAGCGGCAAGCGTACAGCCCCCTGTCAGCGGTAGTCAGCTTGCTGCCCCACGCCACGCGCGCCAAGCCAACCAGCCCCAGCCGACAATGAATAACGCGCCTCCAACCGGAGTCACCGCACCAAGCCAGCGCACTCCCAACAACGACACTCCATAGAGACTCCCGGAGAACAAGAGCGTCCCGGCCAGAAACATCCACCCGGCTTTGACTGCTCCGGCATCGCGCCCGATGCGAGCAGCAAAGCCGCTCAGGACCATGCCGAAGGCGTGATACATCTGGTAACGAGTAGCCGTCTCGTAGACGGCCAGCATCGACTGATCCAACAAGTCTTTCAGCATATGAGCCCCGAAGGCCCCGGCTGCCACTCCAAATCCGGCGCTGATACAGCCGATACCGACTAACCACCGAGATGATGCATCGCCATCCATCCTGTCTGACTCCCTGCCCCACCGGTTGCGGACCGGTTGGATCATACGCGATCCTCACCGAATACTCCATCGCAGGACTTCGTTCGGACAGCACAGGAACTCAGGATCCATTCTCTACCAGGAAAATCTTTCCGCTCTCCCTATGCCGCATTCCAAAAATCTGCCTTTGATTCTTGCTTCTGACTCCTGTATGGTGGGCCTCTATTTTTCTTGAAACCACTCCGAAAGAGGATCATCATGTGGGACAAAAAGCGAGGGGAGATGGAATCGGATAACGGAAACTTTACTGTTTTAGGGAAGGACGTCACATTTAAAGGCATCGTCCACTTTCACAGTACCGTTCAACTCGATAGTGCCATCGAAGGAGAAATCCACGCCAAAGGAATGCTGGTCATCGGCGAAAATGCGGTCATCCGAGGTTCGATTATCGCCGAGACCATTGTGAGCAGAGGAAAGATTCATGGCAACGTGAGTGCCACCAGCAAGATTCAGCTGCTCAAGCCGGCGGTCCTGCTCGGCGATATTTCTTCCCCTTCGTTTTCGATGGAAGAAGGTGCGTTCTTCAAGGGTTCGATCGACATGGGTTCTCATCCGGTGGTCGATGAACTGCAACAATCGACCATGGTCCTCCCCGATTTTTCACACCGCCTCAGTTCATCGCGGCCTGTGCTGATTGAAAGTGAACGAGGGAGCTGACGCTCCCTCGTTGCCGAGCTTTTTCGCGCCGGTCCCCGCTCTGGTTGCCATTTATCCTTCCACAATAGCTTTAACCCGATTGGCTTGTCTCATAAGACATCCGGATTCATTTTGTCCTCGTATATCAGGTCATGAGCCTTCATCACATAAGGGAGGTCATGATTTCATCCCGGGTAGAAGCGCTGTTCCGGCGACCGTTCAACCTTTCATCAAAAACCTGCTTCGTTCATGAGACTCAAGGCTCACTTGCGCGGAGACGTTTGCTCATTGTTATTTTCACAATTGCCCTCAATATTATCGCTGTATGGTTGCTGACGTTCGCACCCTGGTCGAATTGGAAGACCGGAGTCGCACTGAATCTCATCGATAATGCCATCTTGCTCCGGTTCATTGCCAAACATCGCGACCTCTTCCTTGCGCGACTCATGGTCTTTGGGCTGGCCGTGGGCTTCACGGAGCTGGCTGCAGATGCCTGGCTGGTCGATTACACCAAGACCTTGGACTATTCCATCGGCGGCGGCCCGATGCTCTGGCGCTCGCCCATCTGGATGCCGTTTGCTTGGGAAATCGTGGCGGTGCAATTCGGATATGTCGGACTATGGCTCTGGAATCGATTCGGCGGTTGGGGATTGCTGGGCATCGGCCTTCTGGGCGCGATCAACATCCCGTACTACGAAGAAATGGCCCGGTACATCAACTGGTGGCAGTACAGCAATTGCCGGATGCTCTCCTACACCCCCTACTACATCATCCTAGGCGAGTTCGGTATCGCCATCCTCCTGACCATCTTGGCTCAGCGAGTCTCACAAGATACCTGGACAGCCACTCTCATAGCGGGCACGGCCGGTGGTTCCGGAATCTTCATCTGTTACGCTCTCGCCTACGGCGTCACAGATGGGATCATTTTTCCTTGAATCGAATTGCGTTTCCGGATTATGTCGATGCGTTGGAAAGGGTCTGATGGAAGCTTCTGATTAGGCGATCGATCAATGGCTTCGCGACGGTAGCCCAGCGGCAGCCATCGGTAACGGCCACCTCCATCTCTCCTCTTTTCACCTCCCCCGCCCTTCTGTAAGATACCCACCCTCGATTGGCCACCAACCGGGAGATGGTTCGATGGCTCGAAGCGCTGCATTCCGTTCATTCGCACAATTGATGACGGCCGCCTTGCTGGCCGACAAGCGAGGGTGTTCGGACGTCGATGCCGTCGGAACGCTCCAAGCATCCCCTCAGGCCAAGGCTTCTCCCACGATTTCCCGCCGCCAGTTTCTGCTCGGCGCGGGGGCGACCGGCGCAACATTCGCTCTCGGGACGATCACGGGTTTTCCGCTCCGCATCGCCGATGCCAAGCCACTCCCTTCCTCCCTCTCCATCGGTATCGTCGGTGCAGGGCTCGCCGGATTGGCTTGTGCCGATACACTCAAGACCCGCGGCATCCAGACTTCCATCTATGACGCAGCCACTCGTACCGGCGGCCGCTGTTGGTCGTTACGAGGCTTCTTCCCCGGTCAGGTGGCGGAACGCGGAGGCGAGCTGATCGACAACTTGCACAAGACTATGCTGGGCTACGCCAAACGATTCGGTCTAGCCCTGGAGGATGTCAATAAACAGCCGGGCGAGAGCTTCTATCATTTCTTCGGACAACGGTATTCAGAAGCCGCGATTGTGGCGGAATTTCGTGACTTCGTGTCGGTGATGCGGAGGGACCTCAATCGCCTCTCCCGAGAAGTCACGGCCCGTTCACACACACCCGATGATGTGGCGCTGGACCGTACGGATCTGCTGGCCTATCTGGAAGGGCGGAACGGAGCCGGCGTCCCAGCTGGACCCGTGGCCAAGGCCGCCATTGTGGCGGCCTATGAGGCGGAATATGGACTTGCCGCCACAGAACAGAGCTGTCTAAATTTTCTCTTATTCATTCACGCCGACAGCCGTTCCACGTTCACCCCGTTCGGTGCCAGCGACGAACGATACCATCTGGTGGACGGTAACGACCGCATCGTCGAAGGATTGACGCAGCACCTCGCCGGACAGCTCACTCATGACAGCCGGCTTGTACGAGTCCGCCGCCTGAGCGACGGGCGAATCGAACTAACGTTCCAGATGGGCAGCCGCACCGTTGCCAAAACACACGATGTCGCCGTGTTGGCCATCCCCTTTACTCTGCTGCGTGAAGTGGAGCTCGATCCCAGCCTCGCGATCCCTCCAAATCAGCTGACGACCATTCAAGGACTCGGCTACGGCACCAATGCCAAGCTGATGATCGGCTTCTCCAGCCGACCCTGGCGCGTGTTGGGATCGAACGGAACCGTCTATGCAGATCTCGCGAATGTACAGACGACATGGGAAACCAATCCCTCACGGGGCACAGAGACCAGAGGCGTACTGACTGACTATTCCGGCGGTGCGCGAGGTGCAGGTTTGAACCCGCATATGGTCCAGACAGAAGCGCAACGGTTTTTGACCGGTTTGAATATCGTATACCCAAACACACTCGGCGCTGCCACACTCATGCAGGGACAGTATCTTGCGCACCTCGAACATTGGCCTTCGAATCCGCTGATGAGAGGCAGCTATACCTGCTACAAACCGGGACAGTTCACGACCATGGCAGGATTGGAGGGACTGGCGGTCGGCAATCTCCTCTTCGCCGGTGAACACACGAACTCGTTTTATGAATGGCAGGGGTTCATGGAAGGCGCGGCTCTTTCCGGTATTGCCGCCGCCCAATCCATCCTAGCCACAACCAAAACTCGTTGATGCCGGTTCCGTGATTCCGTGGGTTGGTGTCCTAACTCATGCCTCCATCCAATCAGGCAAAAGGTCGAAGTCGAACCTCCAAAGGGATGTTCCGCATCTTGCCGCTTGGCGATTCAGCGATCACGATCGAGTTCGGCGACAAGATCGATCCGCTGATCAATGCACGGACCATCGCATTTGCGAAGATAGTCGGCGATCAAGGGTGGGGTGGCATCCTGGATATTGTACCCACGTACCGATCAGTCACCGTTTTTTTCGACCCGCTTCAGTGGAGTTTTCCTATACTGATCAAGAACCTACGCAGGCTGCCTCGACCCAGTCCAAACGAAACGAGATCGAATGGCACCATCCATGAGATTCCCGTTTTGTATGGCGGCGAATGGGGACCTGACTTGGAGGAGGTCGCAGCATTCGCCGGCCTGACACCAGCTCAAGCCATCGAATTACACGCATCGATTCGCTACCGAATCTATATGCTCGGGTTCAGCCCAGGATTTCCCTATCTGGGCCTGGTCCCTAAACAATTGACGATGCCTCGCCGTTCGACCCCACGGACGAAAGTCCCAGCCGGATCCGTCGGCATCGCTGATCGTCAGACCGGGATTTATCCCATCACCACGCCTGGCGGATGGCAGCTGATCGGCCGAACACCCATGCCCATATATTGCAAGACCAACCCAATCCCCTTTCTGCTGAAGCCAGGCGACCTGGTCCAATTCAGACCCATCGACCGGAACGAGTTCGATCGCCTGAGCCGCGAGGCACAGCATGACGGCTATTGATTTGAACAGCGACATGGGTGAGTACGAGAGCGAAGAGTTCCTGGCACTCGAGGCCAAACTTACGCCGCTGATCACCTCGGTGAATATCGCTTGTGGCATACATGCCGGCAATCCCACGCTCATGCGCCGGACCGCCCGGTTAGCCGCACAACACAGAACTGCAATCGGGGCACATCCCGGTTTTCCTGACGCCGAAGGTTTCGGGCGACATGACCGTCAGGCCTCTCCGCTGGAAGTCGAGTCACTGGTGACGACACAACTGACGGCTCTTGCCGAGGTGCTGGCATTGGATCATCTGACACTCACCCACGTGAAACTTCATGGCGCGCTCTATAACTTGGCGGCTAGAGATCGGACAGTGGCGGATGCCGTCGCCCGAACCGTCGCATCGTTCAACCGACACCTGCTCCTCTTCGCCCTTGCTGGATCAGTCTTGGTTGAGAGCGGAAAGAACGCCGGTCTGACCATGGTTCAGGAAGCCTTTGCCGATCGAGCATACCGGTCGGACGGTTCATTAGTACCGCGCTCTCAACCAGGCGCTCTCCTGAAGACCGAACAGCAAGTTCGTCGGCAACTTTGTGAGATACTAAGTGGCTACGTCACAAGCATCGATGGGCGGCGCGTCGCCCTGCATGCCGATAGTCTGTGCATTCACGCCGACACACCGCAGGCAGTCGAATTCGTTCGGCTCGTCCGAAACGAGATTGAATCAGCAGGCATAGGCATCGCCCGGGCATACATCGCGAGATGAATCTGCAACCAACCCACATCATCGTGGTCGAAGGCAGGTAGCTCACCACAATTGCAGCAGAAGTGCTCAGGCATAATGTGGGCTAGCTGAGCAGGAGCGGATTGTTCGTCAAAAAAGGCCCTACTCTCGCTGGCTGGAATCAGAGCCAGCGGCCGAGTGCGCCAGCTCCGGTCAGCCCTTCTCACAGAATCCGCCGACATCGCTTCTCGGCAGCTTCCTTTCGCGCAACACCAATGCCGATCCGGGCTTGCAGTGCTGCACTTGGAGTTAGAACTCAAGGTTTTCATCAATGTGCTCCCAAGTACGGTGTAGGAAAATGGTGGTTCGGTCGGCCGGTCGTTCAGAATGAATCCTTTCAGATACTCCCTGAATCGAAAGAGATTCACTTCGTGTAGCTCTTCTTTCTAGGGCCTGTTAACACAAACGCAAGCCTTCGACGATCAATGCAAAATTGATGAACGCGATGAACATGACATCGAGTTTTTCAAACCGCGAGAAGATGCGCCGAAATCCCTTAAGCCGGCGGAACAGCCGTTCGATCTCATTGCGTCGCTTATATCGGACTCGATCGTATTCCCAGGGGGCGCGTCGATTGTGCTTGGGCGGCACCACAGGAACATATCCTAAATCCAAGGCGCCTTGCCGCGTCTCATTGCCTTCATACGCTCGATCCATCACCAGGTGGATCGGACGCGGCATTCTCCCCAAGCGTTGCAGCAACTTTCGTCCCTCGGGCGCATCGTGGGCTTGCCCCGGGAACAGACCAAACGCTATGGCCGTTCAAGCATCCGCGGCAACCAGATGAATCTTGGTCGTCCATCCGCCGCGGGACTGACCAATGGCTTGCGGGCCGTTTTTTTTAACGCCCCCGTGCCATCCGGATGGACCTTCACGATGGGACTGTCCAAGGCGACGGCTTCGATTTTCACGCGGATGATCTGTGCATGCTGTAACTGTGCAAAGACGCGATCCAGCACCCCGCTCTTCGACCAACGATTCATGCGAGTATAGATGGTGTGCCAGTTGCCGAACCGCTTGGGCAGACCGCGCCATTTGCACCCTTGCTCGGCGACGTACAAGATGGCGTTCAGGACGTGCAGATTGTCGAGCGTCACATTGCCGCGTTGTGTCGGCAAACATCGCTCGATTTGACGCTACTGGGTGTCGGTGATTTCCATGGACGCAGTATCTCATAACAACGACTGATAGTGTTAACACGCCCTAGTCTAAGGTTAGTTGCGTCAGGGGCACATTCTGCTTCACAGATGAACTACTTGTTCCCCTTCCTGTCCGCTGTATCCAGCGCCAATCAAGCCTTTACAGTACCTTAGGTATTGCTTCTATCCTTCCTAAGCCCGGGTGCGGCCATCCGTGAGACGTAACACGTACTACGTATTGCGCACCGTGGTTTTCGTGCCTCGGACTGGGTGGTCGGTGTCGCGTGGATCGTATTTGGGCCACTCCGGTTTTCTTTCTGCTGTATATGTCAGGCGGTGAGTGCAAATTCGGGGGACCCCCTCTGAAATTTTCCAACCCCCACCGGGGGGAGTTTCTTCAGTTATGATCACCTTTGAGACTTCCGAAGGAGAGCGACAACCGTTCCGTCATAATCGTGATTGAAGCCTCGGGACGGCATCAATAGCTACGGCATCGAATACACGTTTTTCACCGACAACGGCCACTGAACCTAATTGGATTCAGTATCGAAATAGATTCACCTCAGGTTTGTCGACGGGAACAGCCGGTCCATTCCTCAAAATACAAGCTATTCCTGCACGGTTCATTGCGGCCCCCTACTTGCATATTAGATTCCTATACGTAAAGACTTGCATTAATGGCAATACGAGCCGGGAGGGATGAGCGAATTCTAGGCATTGATAGGGAGAACCATATCTGAATCAGTCGTGCCATATGGGAGTTATTTCACTACAAGAGCTAGGTCCTGCGTACCGAGTAACCACCAGGAGGGAAACTCATGATGTTATGCAGTAGAATCATGGCTGTTTTATTGTGCACCGTCTTCATGACCGCCACGTCGGGGTTTGCAGCGGCGTCTGTGTCGCCTCCGACTACCCCAACATCCGAATATCTCCCAAGCGTATCTCAGATGCTGGGCATACCGCTCCAGTTTGAGGCTAATCAGAGCCAGCTCAATGACCAGGTCAAGTTCCTTGCACGAGGAAAGGGCTATACCCTGTTCTTGACGCCCACTGAATCAGTCATGGTGCTCCTGCAGCGGAATACAACGGCGCGGGGGCCTGATCAACAGGGACGCGATCCGCTGGCTATGGCCAAGCCCACTCCAATCCACCAGGCCGTGGTCCGGATGAAGCTCGAAGGAGCCAACCCCTCGCCGACCATTGATGGAATGGATCAACTCCCAGGGATCGTGAACTACTTCATCGGCAACGATCCGGCCAAATGGCGGACTAACATCCCGACCTACGCAAAGGTCCACTACAAAGACGCCTATCCGGGAATCGATCTGGCCTACTATGGCAACCAGGGCAAGTTGGAATATGACTTTATCGTCTCACCAGGGGCAGATCCAAACCAGATCAAGCTGGCCTTCGAGGGCGCGTCAGACATCACGGTGGCTGAAAGCGGCGACTTGTTGCTGGCAACCGCCCTCGGTGACGTATGTGTCCAGAAGCCGATCGTGTATCAACTTGACAAGGATGGGCACAAGACTCTGGTGGCGGGGGACTATGTACCCTCTTCAGGGAATCTGTCTCATGTGCAGATTCAGCTTGCCGCATATGACCGTGAGAAACCGCTGGTGATCGATCCGGTGGTCATCTACAGCACTTACCTGGGTGGCAGCAGTTCCGACATTGGACGTGGCATCGCGGTGGACGGCGTCGGGGCGACCTACGTCACGGGGGACACAATCTCTCCGAATTTTCCCCTGCTGTCGTCCAGCCAAGGAGCATTTGCTGGAATTGTTGATGCTTTTGTCACTAAGCTCGATGCCACGGGGACTCGGATCTACAGCACCTACCTGGGTGGCAGCGGTTCCGACATTGGACATGGTATCGCGGTGGATGGCGCCGGAACGGCCTACGTCACGGGGCAGACAGCTTCCTCGAATTTTCCCCTGCTGTCCGCGAGCCAAGGGGTATTCGCAGGAGGTTTTGATGCCTTTGTCACCAAGCTCGATGCCACGGGAGCGCGGGTCTACAGCACCTATTTGGGTGGCAGCGATATCGATGAGGGATATGGCATTGCGGTGGATGGCACCGGGGCAGCCTACGTCACGGGGCGGACATCGTCCTTGAACTTTCCCGTGCTGTCTGCGAGCCAAGGCGTATTCGCAGGATTGTCTGACGCCTTCGTCACCAAGTTCAATGCCGCAGGAGCGCGAGTCTACAGCACCTTCCTGGGTGGCAGCAGTTCCGACTTTGGACGTGGCATTGCGGTGGACGGCGCAGGATCGGCCTATGTCACGGGGTGGACATCCTCCACGAATTTTCCCGTGCTGTCGGCGAGCCAAGGGGTGGTCGGAGGAATTGAAGATGCCTTTGTCACCAAGCTCGATGTTACGGGGGCTCGGGTCTACAGCACCTACTTAGGGGGGAGCAATAATGATGAAGGCCGTGGCATCGCGGTGGATGGCGCCGGGGCGGCCTACGTCACGGGGCGGACATCGTCCTTGAACTTTCCCGTGCTGTCTGCGAGTCAAGGAGTATACGCAGGAAATATTGATGCCTTTGTCACCAAGCTCGATGCCACGGGGGCTCGCGTTTACAACACCTATCTGGGTGGCAGCAATACCGAGGAGGGACGTGGCATCGCGGTGAACGGCGCAGGATCGGCCTATGTCACGGGGTGGACATCCTCCACGAATTTTCCCGTGCTGTCGGCGAGCCAAGGGCTGTTCGGAGGATTTGAAGATGTTTTTGTGACGAAGCTCGATACCATGGGGGCTCGGGTCTACAGCACCTACTTGGGTGGCAGCCAAATGGATGAGGGATATGGCATCGCGGTGGACGGCGCCGGAGGGGCCTACGTCACAGGGCAGACAGCTTCCCCGAATTTTCCCGTGCTGTCCGCGAGCCAAGGGGGACACGCAGGACTTGGTGATGCCTTTATCACCAAGCTCGTGGACAAGCCCATCGCCGACGCCGGACCAGATCAACCGGTGGTGACCGTCCCGCCGACGCCACCTGCACCGCCAGTGCTGATGGGTACACTGGTGACATTGGATGGGAGCGCTTCTACCGGTAGCTCACTGACCTACAGCTGGACCCAGGTTCCTGGAGGACCGACCGTGGCACTCACTGGGCCCACCACAGCCCATCCGACATTCACGGCACCGAACGTGCCCGTTGCCGGAGCGACCGTCACCTTTCAGCTGATCGTGTGCGAAGGGACCACCAGCAATTGCAGTGATCCCGATACGGTCAATGTCCATATCATGAACGTCAATCGTCCCCCAGTGGCTGAGGCGGGGCTGGACCAAACGGTGCAAGAAGGCAGTCCGGTCTTGCTCAATGGAAGTGCCAGTTACGATCCGGATGTCGAATCCATCACCTATACCTGGCTCCAGATCTTTGGGCCTACGGTGACGGTGGCCTATCCGAATAGCGCCACCCCGAGTTTCACGGCACCGCCGGTCGGGGCCAGTGGGGGGCAGGTGGACTTCGAACTCATTGTCACCGATGCGCGGGGCTCGAATCATGCCGATTACGTCTCCGTCTTCATTTCGAACGTGAATCAGCCGCCGGTCAGTAACGCCGGACTGGATCAAGCCCGAAATGAGAATACGCTCGTGACGTTGGATGGGAGCAACAGCACCGACCCTGATCTGGATACCCTCCACTTCAGTTGGAGCCAGACCGGTGGGCCAAGCGTGGTACTCACGGGAGCGAACACTCCGAATCCGACCTTCACTGCACCGAATGTCGGTCCTGGTGGCGGGCTGTTGACCTTCCAACTCGTGGTCAACGATGGGCAGGCGAGCGGCGGTGCCGACACCGTGCAGGTCGCGGTTCAAGATGTCAACGATCCACCCGTCTGTACTTTGGCACAGCCCAGTGTTGCAGTGCTCTGGCCGCCGAACCACACGATGGCAGAAGTAAGCATCCTGGGCATCACTGATCCGAGCAACAGCACCGTCACCATCTCCTATCTCCGGGTGACCCAGGATGAGCCGATCAACGGTTTGGGCGATGGGGACACGGGTCCGGACGCCTTCGAGTCAGGAAACAATATCCTGCTGCGTGCCGAGCGGGCGGGCTCTGGGAACGGGCGTGTCTATACGGTGCAATTTAGGGCGACGGATCCTGATGGGGACAGCTGTACCGGCACGGTCAAGGTCTCCGTCCCCAAGAGCATCAAAGACACCGCCGTGGACAGTGGCCAAAATTACAATTCCTTTGGCCCCTAGTACTCTCAGCATCAGCCGGACCGGCTCCCGGGAGCCGGTCCGAACACCTTGCCTTACCCCTATAGACATCTAGACATCGGGGAACCCGGGTACGTTCTCGTTAGATTTTGCCAGTATCAGAGCTTGCACGAGGGTGCCAGTCTTGGTTGGTCGACCCCGACCTTATCGTTTATCCGGTCGTCCTCCGTCCAATCACGTTTGTAAGTGTTCTCCCGCACGGCACACCTCTGGCGTCATACGCATATCTGACGGTATGAAGCGTGGAGAGGCGCCAGAGCCAGGCACCAGACTGGTCTCTGAGCGGTCGGGAGAAGATCGGTGCAACGAACGGCTCCTTCTGCTGGTATTCTCCAAGGTCGGCGCGTTGATGTTACCGCAGCGAGGCGTTACAATGTGGATGGGGTCAGATCTTGGACCGTGCATCACCCAGAACTCTGAGCACCTGAAATGAGGGTCAGGACTTGTTTGGCCCCTCACAACATTATGAAACCGCGGGTATTCGAAGCAAATGACAAGGTGTGACCCTATTGCGCGTTTGGGCGCTGTGCAGAAGGAGCGGGCCGCTCATATCACCGAAACTTAGCGGGATTGAGTAAAACTCTACGGTGACGGGTAGACGAGCGGATTGCCGATTTTTCCCCTTGTTCCTGACAGTCTTATTCATCGCTTTCCATCCGGACTCGCGCGGCTCCCGTTGAAGCAAAGACGAAAGAGTACGGCTGCTGTTGATCTCGTGGACTCGTCTCGTTACGATGACCACCTTCCATGTGGCCCAAGATTTGGAAGACAGGAGTCACGGTGGTGATGCTGGCCGCGTCTCTTGCCGGTTGTGCGACCGGACGCTATACGTCGCTGGGTGAGGCGGAACAGACAGAGATTGAGCAGCTCCAAGAGAACGTCTACCGAGTGGAATATCGCGTGAGCGCCTTCACCTCGCAGGAACAGCTGGACCGCTATCTGCGTCGACGCTGTGCTGAGCTGACCCTCCGCGAGGGGTATGACTTTTTTCACCTGGCTCAGCGCGCCGACGTGCTTGGCTTCTCGCGTCGGACGGCCATGACGGTGACGCTGTACAAAGGCCACAAACCTGTCGGGGCGGCAGACCTGTACCATGCCCAGGAGGTGTTAGCCGAGGCCGCGACTGCCCCGTAGCCCTACCAATGTGCGTAAGGACATACGAGGGTCTTGCGCCGGTCCTCGGACGCCGGCAATCTTCCGCTGATTTGCTTCACGGTATGCACGTCAGGAGCTGCAACACATTGCGTCGGAAATGCGAGACCGGCAAACCACGCCTCTCTCTCGTACAAGCCCTCCTCACCGTGCTACTTATATTTCAGGCAGGTTGTGGAGCCGCGCAGCTCGGGATGTGCGCGCCGCATACGAAAGAAGAAGGTACGCCTACTCGGAATTGGGTCGAGTGTTTCGGCCAACCCTTTTCAGGCGGGGGAATGACCCATTCGGTGCTCTGCCTGCACGACGGCACCGACAAGCCTCCGGTGCTGTTGCTCCATGAGTTGACTGGCCTGTCTCCGGGGACACTTGCCTATGCCGAGGAGCTCTCGAAGGACTTCACCGTGTATGTGCCGCTGCTATTCGGCGAGAAAGGCAAGTTTTCACTTACGAAGGGATTGTGGGCCTATTGGTTCCGGGGATCAATGGAGTTTTTCCCCGGCGGTGAATGGGGCGTCCCGTCTCAAGGAAGCGCTCCTATTGTGAACTGGCTGCGAGGCGTAGTGCAGAAGGTCGGAGAGCGGCACCGTCAACAGTCCATCGGCATCATCGGCAACTGCATGACCGGTTCGATCCCTGTTGCGCTGCTTGATCACCCACAGGTCGCTGCGGTGGTGGTGGCGCAGCCTGCCTTGCCCCTCCGTTTCTTCTGGTGGTACACGGATGCCGACCACAAGTCTCTAGGCATTTCCTCAGAAGATATCGTTCACGCCGAACGCAGCACGGCCAAGATTTTCGGATTGAGGTTCCAAACTGACTGCATCTCGCATCCAGATAAAATGAACACGTTGCGGGAGCGTTTTCCTGACCGTTTTCAATTCGATGGAGAAATCGAGTACCGGATGAAAGGAAAGCCAGCCAAGGCTCACAGCACATTGATCGGTTCGTGGAGCGAGCATGGCGAGGCGGGACGGCCATCGCGAGACGCGCGCGAAAAGGTTCGAGCTTTTCTCCTCAAAGGACTCAGTGAGGTTCGTCCGGCCGGAAAAGAAATACTGCCTCCCTTCACTTTGAGAAAAGACCCTCCTCTCGTTGAGATCAAGCATCCGCGCTCACCGAGAAGAACCTACGGTCCATTCTTGACTTTCCCTGTCGAAGCAGCTAAGCACATCACGCCCGGCGCTGCCCGAGAGCGGCGGTCGCACCTCACCTTGTCAGGAAAGGAGCCCTCCCGATGGCCGAGCTACGACTCTTTTACGCAACCAACCGCAACTACCTCGGTGACGATCGCTGGCGCCCCAAGGGCTACGGCAAGAAATTCAGTGATGACGGGATCGAGAATCTCCGCTTCGGTCGTGTGATCGTCAAGGTCGATGAAGCCAAACTCACCAAGTATCTTGAGACGGACTGCGAACCCATGGGACGGGGGGACGGCGAGGGGCTGATCACATACCTCTCCAAGTGCGCCGAGTCCGCCGACATCGTCGCCTATCGGGAAAAGATCAATCGGTCGGTCGCCGAACAACAACAGGACAACATCAAGCTCGGCTCCCAAGCAGCCTTTTCAGATTTGCAAACGATCATGCGCAAAAACACGGATGTCGTGATTTTTATCCATGGCTTCAATGTCTCCTGGACCGACGCCGTCGGCACGGCCCTGTCGCTCCAGGAAATGCTGAACCACAGTCCCGAAAGGGATGCCGAACAGCACGTGCAAGTGGTGCTCTTCACGTGGCCGTCGGACGGAATGGCGTTGCCCTTCACCTCCTACAAATCGGATCGCTCGGAAGCGGCCGGATCCGGCAACGCTGTCGGCCGCGGCATTCTCAAGGTACGAGATTTTCTCGCAAGCCTGCGCCGCTCGGATGAACAGCTCTGCGAACAGGACCTTCACCTACTGTGTCATTCCATGGGCAACTATTTGTTGCAGAACGCCCTTGAGCGGTGCGACGCCTTCACCCCGGGGAACGCCTTACCCAGACTGTTCGAGCATATATTTCTGTGCGCGCCCGACGTGGACGACACGGCATTGGAAGAGGGCCAACCCTTGTGGCGAGCGCATGAATTGGCCAGAAGTGTCAGCGTCTACCATAATCGTGGCGATGTCGCCTTGGTCGTGTCGGATTACACCAAAGGCAATCCCGATCGTCTGGGCTCCAACGGGCCGGCGCGACCGACTCATATCCATAACAAGGTCCATCAGATCGATTGCACACCGATCGTCAAAGGTCTCGTGGAACACAGTTATTATCTGGTGGGAAACATCAATGCCGATATCCGCATGAGCATTGATGGCAAACCACACGACGATCCCACCCGACGTCGCGTTCGCGTGGGCTTGATGGGCAATCAGTGGGAAATGCGATAGACGCAAGGAACGAGAGAACATGGATGGCTTTGCTTGACTCGTCTGAGTACGAGGGTGCCGGCTCTTGTGATCCACCATTAGTAGATCCAATCATCCGAAGGATCACGCGAACGGATCGAGATGCTTCGTCCACGTCCGGCTGCCTCGAGTTGTCACCGGTCGTTTCATTGACTCTCCTCGACCCAGGTGCTAAATTCCAACCGCCTTCGTGAAGTGTGACCCTTGTACGATCTGAAATATCTCCGCGAACACCTCGACCATATCCGCACCTCTCTCGGACGACGCGGGAACGACGTCTCGTGGGCTGATATCCAGAAATTGAGCGAAGAACGACGAGCCATTACGACGCAGGTCGAGCAGTTCAGGCACGCACTCAATAAGGGCTCGGAAGAGGTTGCTCGGCTGCGTCGAGCCAAAGAACCGGCTGAAGAAGCCATGGCGGCGATGAAGCAGTTGGGGGATCGCATTAAGGACGCCGAGGGAACACTCCGAAAGGTCGAGGAGGCGCTCACTGACCTTGCGCTTCGCATCCCCAATCTCCCCCATGCCTTGGTTCCGGTAGGGGCTGATGCATCAGAAAACGTCGAGGTCCGTCGATGGGGCACCCTCCCGTCTTTTTCGACCCCCCCCAAACCTCATTGGGAAGTCGGCGAGAACCTCGGGATCTTGGATTTCGATCGAGCCGCGAAGATTGCAGGGGCCAGGTTTTCCGTCATGACCGGGGCAGGTGCCAGGCTGGAACGAGCGCTGATCAACTACATGCTTGATCTGCACACAACCCAACATGGATATCGAGAGGTGATTCCTCCTTTCATGGTCAACCGTTCATCGATGACCGGAACCGGTCAGCTTCCCAAGTTCGAGGAGGATCTTTTTCGCCTGCGAGATGAAGAGTACTTCTTGATTCCGACCGCCGAAGTGCCGGTGACGAACCTGCATCGTGAGGAGATCCTAGGAGTAGACTGCTTGCCGCTCCGCTATACGGCCTACACTCCTTGCTTCAGACGAGAGGCAGGGTCCTATGGAAAAGACACGAGAGGCCTGATTCGGCTCCACCAATTCAACAAGGTGGAGCTGGTGGCGTTTACGACACCGGATCGTTCATACGAAGAGCTTGAGCAGCTGACGGGTCATGCCGAGTCGATCTTGCAGGGTTTGAATCTTCCCTATCGCGTCATCACCCTTTGTACAGGTGATATGGGATTTTCTGCAGCGAAGACCTATGACATTGAAGTATGGCTGCCTTCTCAGCAACAATACCGAGAGATTTCGTCCTGCAGCAATTTTGAATCTTTTCAAGCCAGACGAGCGAACATCAAGTATCGGCCAACCGGGGCAAAGAAAGAGGTGAAGGCCGACTTTGTCCATACGCTCAATGGTTCCGGACTGGCCGTCGGGCGAACCTTGGTGGCCATCTTGGAAAATTTCCAGCAGCCTGACGGCTCGGTTGAAATACCTCCTGTGCTGCGACCATATATGGGAGGAATGGATAGCATTAAACGAGAGTAAGTTTACCCCGTCGTGCTCCACTAAAGAACGTTCCAGGTCCAGCACGTTTGGTTTAAAAAGTATCCGACCCCTTAACTTTGATGTTGTTTTTGCCACCCTATTCGCCCGACCTGAACCCCGTCGAGCACGACTTCGCCGCGCTCAAGAAACACCGGGAATATCAGGAAACCGCTTCCATCGACCAGATTGTGAAGGCCTATCAATGATTATCGGCTTGGCCATAACACCTTGAATTGGGAATCTAACTCGTGTACAAACCCGCCTCCGTTAAGAGGCCCTCGCAGAAAGAGCAAACTACAACAAAGGAGTCGAGATGGGAGCACAGTGGTCCCTGAGTCAAGAAGAAGAAGACCTGCATCGGCAGCTGCTGTTTCGAAAGGCAAGAAAGGGCGACGAGAAAGCCACGTTGGAATTACAAGAAGTCTATGGCGTCAGACTGTGGTCCGAGCAGGAACGGGCCGCGTTGGTCTATGACACGCCCAAACGCGGGAAACGGAAGGGGTGAATCAGGCGAGTGGCGGTAACGGCTTACCCAAAACAGGTATTCCTGTTAGCCCTGGTGGTCGCAGACCATTATTTTTTGTAAGCGTTTCGAACAGCTTCGTCTACAAGATTACCAAGTGGTACCAGACAAACTTTAATCTCGCCGTATTCATCCTCCTTGGGAAAGATTCCGTCATCACAACGAATTTTCCAAAGAATTGTGTGATTAGCCGGATCACCCTGAAGAATCAATTCCCCTATGCGGATCTGCTCGTTTCCATAGATTGGAGATTGGGTCAAGTTCTCATAGATTACGTATTGCGTATCATTGATTGTCGATTCGCCCTTCTTGCTCAAATTCCTTAATGGCATTGACGGAAATCTGAAAGCTTGTGGAATGTAGAGTGTACTGCGGAAATCTCTGACTGTTTGTTGGCCTTTGTTTTTTACACAGAATCTGAAAGCTTCAAAAGATGGGCATGTGAATGTTGGTAAGGAGTTTCCTTCAAAACCTTCTAAAAACATCGTTAGAATTGTCGGCAGCGTATTGGACGACGGTTTTTGATGGAATGGTTCGTAACTGACTGCGTCGCCTTTCAATATGACCTGACCTCTCAAGATAAGGACGTCTGGCACGTCAAACTTTCGAATCTGATTCTCGTCGAGGACAAAAGGAGTGTGATCCCGAATAACGTTAAGGAACTCAAAAGCCTTCTTGTCAGGTGTCTCGCCACGGAGAAGCCACTGGTTCATATCGGATTCCCAGGAGCCAGTTGAAGAATCTCGTCGTGGATACGGCATAAACTGAAAGGTCCATCCAATGCATTTCTTGAGTTCTTGTCGGTTCATCTGCCGTTAATTGAAATATGGCTAAACCCTGAAGCTTGAAAGAAAACAGCCAAATCAAACTCAGCTCAGACGTGTAAATTTGTAGAACTTGTTCTCTTTCTCGGATTTTTCGTATATCTGAATCTCTGTAAGTGAATCAGACAATATCATTAACACGGACTTGCCCAGATCCATTCCTCCTCCCAGAATAGTTGGACGACTTGATGGTTCATCATCGCTGGTCTCTTTATAGGTGGCTCTTACTGCCTTGCCTCGTATTGTTCCCTCATACCTTACAGTATAGGTTGTCTTCTTATTGGGACTTGCAGGTTGACCTATTAATAGCCCTGCCAGACTGTTATACGATATGCGTTCATAGCTTCCCTCTGCTTTGAAGGAATCCCCTTTTATTGTAATGCTTAATTCGCATGCATTCCCCTGCCATCTGCCCTGATGGTCTCCTACCGTCTCTTTCGCAAGTGCATAGCCATAGTTTTTGAAAAATTCGCTGAGCGGGATTGCTTTGTTTTGTAACTCCTTTAATTCTTTTCCTTCTTCCTCAGGCAGCTCTCTAATTCTGCCAATCGCAGAAACAACATTCTTGTGATAATCCTTTATTTTTATAGCCCGATTGCAAATTTCCTCTGCTTCCGTCAGGAAGCCAGCCTTTATGAATTTGTATGCCAGATTACTCATTGCTAGTGTCTCTTCATGTTTCTCGGACTCCCGATAGGCCTCCACTGATTTACTAGCCAGCTTAAAATGATCGAACTGTACGCCAAGGTTATTCCACGTGATAGGAGTACGTTCTCGATATGGAATCTTCAGATAATGATATAAGGAAAGTTCCTCAGCTCCCTTGTCAGAGTACTTGTAAGCCAATTCAAATCGAAGGTCGATGTCGTCGGGGCGAAGATCAAGCAGTTTCTCCGTCAAGCTACAAAATTCATCATCGGACTTCTCAATTTTGGTGATTTCCTTCAGCGTGTAAAGAATCGTCAATTCACCATTTTCTTGTGGTGGTGTCATTGATTTCATTTTCTCAACAATACGTTGCGCTTGATCTCGTCGTGTCGCGGCCGCAAACGCAATTGCAGAGTCACCATACCTTCCCAATTTCTCCAATTCGTTTTCAGTCTTTTGAGCGGCTACTTCGAAATATTGAGCTGCCTTTTCCTGCTCCCCGTACCGCTGATAACCTTGTGCTCTATACATCACAACGTCGGCATTATCTGGATGGTCTATAGCGAATTGATCCAACGTGGTGAGGCGACCACCTTTACCCGTTCTCAGAAGAGCAAGCTCATGATAGGCCTCCCAACTAGCGCGCTTTTTCGAATCTTTTGCTTCCTCCGTCGCCAAATACGCTTGATCAATTGCTTGTTCACTATCTTTGTCTCCGATAAAGATTGTCTGCATCAAGGCGAGTTCGAATCTATCTCTGTCCCAGAGTGGATCAGGTTGAAGCCAATCCTTTTCCTGGCTGGGCTTCACATCTTTTTCTTCCGGTGCTGTTCGTACTTCTCCTTCTACTCTCGTAACTGTTATAGCTTTTGGGTTTAGCGAATTAATCATTTCCATTAGTTTTACAAATGATCTTTCGGGAGATGCACGGTCGAAAAGGATGTATTCCTTGTCGCCCTGCAAACCTCCTGGCAGTCGCAGGCCCTTCTCGATTAATAAAATTAGCTCCATGCCTTTCCCAATTGCTAAGCCTATTTCTTGAATGATCCAATCCGATGTTTTTGGCTTGAAGGACTCCTCTCTCGCCATAAGATCTTTCCCGAATAACGTTGGCTTCAGTTCCTCGGGAAGAATTGCCGCTTCTTTTTTTGTACAAATACCAATAAATAGGTTTTTGTCTTGCATCAATGCTAATACCTTATCGGCAAGTTCTTTTGGCTGTGCTGCTTCAGCAGAGACCCACGAGAAATCGGGATTTGTTGCCTTGAGCTCGTTAAAGAATTTTTGAAAGACGCGAACTACATCTTCGTCATCGGGAGTGAAACTGTGGCCGATAAATGCTTTAAGAGCTACCATCTTTCCTTTCCCTCAGGCTTCTAAAATTGTTGCGGTATATCGCTTTTTAAGTAAGCACTTTCATTCATAAAGACTGATTCGCGAGTTGCTGTAGGTATGGAGTTGTGTTGCCAATGCGGCATGAGGCTACCGCACTTCGGGTAGAATTCCAAGTAGGCGTCGCCAAATACACGTTTTCTGTACTTGCTCTCCTCCACTGTAAAAGGCAAGAATATCACCGCCTGGTGGTCGCACCGCTCAGCCATAGCATTTGATATGGCTCGGCTCAACTCTGTATTAGAAAGCTAAGCAGATGCAACCTCCTAAGAGCGAGACATGCGTCCTTTGCGGCATGATGCCTGCGGAAACCGTAGATCACGTTCCACCTAAAGGTTTTTTCAAGGGTGTCGTGAACGCGCAACTTCGAACGGTCCCCGCTTGTCGGACTTGCAATAACGGCGCATCGTCAGACGACGAGGATCTACGCTTTTATATAAGTGCCCAGATCGGAAAGGAGAATTCAGCTTCGAAGAAACTCTGGGAAGATGGCGCACACAAAACAATTTTGCGAAAAACCAAGCTCCGCAAGGCGTTTCTTTCAACCGTAAAAGAGATGGCTGTCGTGAGTGAGGATGGTTCCTCTACTACAAGAATTGCATTTACTCTTCCCGCTGAACCCTACAAGCGTGTCTTTGAACGTACAACACGCGGTCTGTACTTTTATCACACGGGCCGTATCCTTCCTGCCAGGGTACCTGTATCAGTCAATATGCTGACTGGAACTCCGGATATGGATACAGAGGAAACTCGATTACTTAATATGCACACCATTGGAGATGGCGCATTCGTATATCGCTATGGAGTGGCGCCTGAAGATCTCGACAGTAGTAGCTGGATCTATGAATTTCATCACGCGCATTGGGCCCTAGTTACGACAGGGGCTGTCGCAGAGTGAGAGTTGTTTCTGACAGCTTTTACATTTTCGGCGCTCTCCGTACTGCCATAGACATATTCTCACCACCTAGGTGTCTCCACTATTAGCTTTCGTCCATCGACCATAGTAAGGTTCCGTTCGAGTCGAGACGTGGGAGTACAGCGTCTCGATAGGTGGGATTGACGGAATTGTTTGGCCTCGGCCTTGATGCCGAGTGGGTGAGAACAAAACCGGAGAGCGAATTGCCTGCCCACCTTCCTTCGTACGGATCAAGCTGAGCCTTGCACCGGCAGACGCTTTGATTCGGGGAGTTGTCGGCCATATAGGCCGTCCCCAGTCGCGTAAGACTACAACACTAAATTGTTAGATCCGTTTGGATTTAATTTTTCGTGTTGGAGTCTGTCTGCCCAAGCGTCCTGCTCCCGTTCCTCGTCATACTTCGATCCATCACCAGTCGATTCGCCCCTCGACGCGCTTTAAGCGCCTTCCGGTGTGGGTCAGCAGGGCCGACATCGTCGCCTACCTTAAGCTCAGTCCGACCGATGCCCAGGCCCTCTTCGATAGCGCCGATCGTCGGTGCGTTATCGATGGCGTCGAAAAAATCAGCAAGTACCAACTCCAAACGCCACCCTACCCTGACCTCATCCGGGTGATGCAGCGCCATCCGTCGCGTCCGTCGGTTCAGCCGATTTCGATGAACTAGCTGATCCGTCCTTTGTAAAACAACACCCGAAGAAATGCGAATGGGTGTTTACCAAGCCCAACGGAACCCCGTATACTGCCGTCCGAGGATTTCGTGAAGCATGTCAGAAGGCCGGCTTCATCGAAAAGCTTGTAATTGTCTGAAAGAACAGTAGGCTCCGGGTCGAGCGAGCTTGGTTAATTATAAGAACACTAAAATGGTTTTATCCGGCGACTCTATTACGAAAAATCGATGAATAGTCGCCGGGTCAACCGAAGGTTGGTTTGGAGGGGTGACGGAGCGGCCGAACGTGCCGGTCTTGAAAACCGGAGATGGGGTAACTCATCCGCGAGTTCAAATCTCGCCCCCTCCGCCATATTTTCCCGCGTAATTTGCGTATTTTCATCCTGAACAACCATGCGCATGAAATGGACGAGTACGATTCGATGCCTTCTGGCCATCTGCTGTATGAGTGGGCTCGTTGCCTGTGGTAGTCTGGCAAGCTGCTTTAATAGTGGGTTCGTTGCCGTTGCCTGTGGCGGCGGGTATGGCGAGAGCAACGTTTCTTCTATGCCGCAGCCCACGGCAACATCGGCTGAAGGTCTCTGGACGGGCGCGACTCCCACACGTCGCACAGTCGGTGGACTTGTCCTCGATGACGGCTCGTATTGGGTTTTCTATACAGCAAGAGGCAAGCCCAACGTCCTGGCTGGACTGGTTCAGGGGACTGGCACTTCGCACTCCGGCTCCTTCGGTTCCTCTAACACCAGGGATTTCAGTTTGGAAGGCGCTGGAATTCATGCGGCCACGATGAGTGGCACCTATGTGCAGAAAAAGAGCTTTCACGGGACGATCGCTTACTTCAACGGTGACACAGGGAGCTTTACGAGTACGTACGATGCTGACTATGAGTCGGCCCCGACCATGAATCTTCTGGCCGGGAACTATTCTGGGCTCCGTGCCGACAATCAAACGGTCACTGTTACAGTGGATTCAGCCGGTACTCTTTCAGGTCATTCAACAGATGGATGCACCTTTGCTGGTACATTTTCTCCTCGTGCAAAGGGAAATGTGTTTAATAACTCTGTGACATTCGGCGGTGGCGCCTGTCGCCATGGAACCGAGACGGTCAATGGGGTTGCCTTTTATGATGCCGCGACAAACCGGCTGTACAGTGCGGCCCTCAACAGTGCCAGGACCAACAGCTATATATTTATCGGCACGAAGCTCTAAGCATCACTGGTTCAATTGTCTGTCAGGCTTTCCTTTTTCGATGGGTCCCGGGTGAGGCGCATTTCTTTTGGAAGCCCCAGGGGGGGCTCCTCTGGCGGCCAGTGCGGGATGAATCGGTAGGCTTTGGGGTTCCAAAACCCTCTGGTGCACCGCTTGAAAAGAAGGGCCAGCTGCCGAAGGGGAAGTTGTTAGATAAGGTCTAACAGCAAATGACCCAGGCCGTGACTTATAAGGGGTTCACCATTCAACCTGCGCCCCGGCAGCTCGTGGATACCGGCCAATGGGAATTGAATGTCTTCATTTCATGGGCTGTTGACGACGACGAGGACAGTCGTCACTTCGTGAAGACTGGTCGGTATGCGACTGAGGATGAAGCCACGGCCCAGTGCCTTGTCTATGGTCAACAGATCGTGGATGGCCAGGTTCCTGGCTCCTCGGTCGGATAACGCACATGGGCGCGCCGCCTCGCGCTACCGAAAGCACGTGAACACCGCTACCCGTCGGGATAGCCAGCACCACCCTCACGCACGTAGGCGACGGGCTTAAACATAGAGGCCCACGTTGTTGGCGCATTCGATGCGAGCCATCACCATCAATGTCCTCTCTCATGAAGCAGACATCGCCGGGGGCCACAAGAGTGGCTTGGACACTTAAACTTGTCCACCAGGATGGGGCAACGATTGGCGAAAGGAACGATGCGCTAAGTATGATGAGGCACGAATGGACTGATGATAGAAAAGAACTCACGAGAGTTGTTGCTATTCCTTTCCGGTTCTACGATCTTCAGCTATACTTCTTCTGTGAATTCATTTCAAAGTGACAACGACAAGCCTTCCTCTCTCGAAACCGTGCTCCGTCTTCAGGGCCTTTTCCGTCATCGCTTGCACCCGCTTAGCGTCTCTCCTCTCCAGGCAAGTATGTTGCTCTATCTTGACCGGCATCCTCAGTGCGAGGTAATGGAGATCGCTTCGGCACTCTGTCTTCAGAACCTCTCAGCGGTCAAGACCGTCCAGCTTATTCAGCGACAGGGGTGGATACGCAAGCCACAGGTCAACTCGAATAGGAAGATCGTCAAGCTCCAACTTACTGCAAAAGGCACGGCCCTCGCTCAGAAGATCAAAGAGAATATCGCGGTAACCGATAAACTTTTCGCTCTGGCCGACAGCCGCAAGGCCGCTTAAGCATTTCTGGATGTTGCCATCACCCAAGCCTATCTTCTTATAACGCTGTTCGTTATAGTGCCCCGCCTAGGTTAAAGCGTGATAGACAGAAGGAATAGATGTACCGGCAGAGGCCGGTCAGTGACGGCTTTACATCCGCAGACTGTTGGTTGACACTCGCCGCTCCTCCACGTAGGGTTTCTCCGTCTCCGATCGAAAGGCACAGGCTTCCTGAGGACGACTTCGCCGTGGACTGGGTCTTGCTCATCGCCTTGCTCGTTGTACTCGTCATCGGTGGCGCGGGTGCTTTTGTGTTGTATAGATTCGTCGGGAAGACCAAGCACGAATTTCAACATCACCAACCGGCTCTTCGCATCACCAACATGTCCGCGATGAACGCAGGAGAAGTGATCACGCTGACGCCGGAGGTGGAAAACGTGGGCTATGGAGTGGCCCATGATTGCATCGTCCAATTGGCAGGATGGGAGGGACGTTTTGAGGTCCAACGCATTCATCCCAACGGCCCTCGATATCACCGCCACTCAGTTCCTATCGTCCTGGGCCAAGATGCACCGATCCGCATGAAAGTATTGAGCCGATGCTATTTGCGGCTAGCATATCGCGACTGCTGGGAACAACGGTATGAATGTTGGTACCCCGTCGCCCAAATCAAGAACGTGAACTCATCTCTCTATGACATTCAGGTCGACCTTGCTCACCCGGAACTGACAGAGCCCCATCCCTCATTCAGAGAAATGCGGAAGCTACTTCGCAGAACCCCCATGAATGAGACCTTACCCTGAGCCCTTGCATTCTCGGTTTCTGAACCGTACCATTTTATTGTCCCCTCACGGAGGGTGGCCGGACCGCTTTAGGAGCCCTGTAAGATTTCGGTACACTGTCCGACTGAGAAGCCATCACACTACCGATGAAGGAGAAATCCAATGCCGCCTACTATTCAGATCGATTCCATCGTTAAGGTCACGAAGACCGATGAAGAATGGAAAAAACAGCTGCCGACTGCCGCCTATCGTGTCTTGCGGCACGAAGATACGGAGAGAGCGTTTGTCAACCCACTGCATGAGAATCATCAATCAGGGGTCTATTATTGCGCCGGCTGTGACCTTCCGCTCTTTTCATCTGAGCACAAGTTCGACAGCCGTACCGGTTGGCCCAGCTTCTGGCAGCCGATTGATCCGCGCGTGATCGAAACCCGAACCGATTTCAAACTCTTCATGCCCCGAACGGAAGTCCATTGTGCGCGATGTGAGGGACACCAGGGCCACGTGTTTAAGGATGGGCCGAGGCCCACCGGTCTCCGGTACTGCATCAACGGCGTGGCCTTGAGATTCGTGGCCGGCTGATCGTTGTGTGCCGCCACCCTCCCCTCGCGACCAAAGGACTCCTGCGTACCAGCACACGCATAGTGTAGCGGGTGGCAGGATGTTCAAAAAGGCCGCAGCGAGCGAAGAGGCGAAGCGTACCTTGGACCGTACGTTGAGCCCGCTAAGCGATGCGACCTGCCTGCGCGAAGCCGCTCCGGCGAAGGCAGGGAACGCCGATGGCGGACTTTTTCAACATCCTGATCGAGCACCGCTGGCACTCATCAACTTGTTCACGGTACAATCCGCAACCATTGACCATCGGAGCAACGTTGCGATGTTCTCACGAGTACTACCCTACACATTTCTCGGACTGGCTCCCTTGCTGCTTTCGTGCAGTGATTCATTCAGCCTGTTCGGGTCAAAGTCATCCCCTTGTTCCTTAGTGACCGTTGCAGACGCAGAAGGGGCGCTTGGGGAACCGGTTCAGGATGGGGCGCTGACCGATTCGACAACCTGTATCTTCAAAGCCCAGCGCAATGAGGGAAATGCCGTCACGGTCCAACTTGATAAATCACCTGGGAAGGAACGGCGGACATGGTTCAATAAGGAGCGCCTGCGCCGTGACAGCCATCTCATTCCCGGGCTGGGCGATGGGGCGGTAAGAATTGACTCCTCCCCGACTTTGTCCAGACTGACCTTCATGCACAAAGACGCGTTCGTGACCGTGATCGTTGCTTCGACCCGACAGAAACAGCTCGGTGAGTCAGTCACTCAATTGGGAAGGACCGCTGCAGCCCGGTACGGAGCGTCCTCAACCGCGCCTCTCCCTCCATCAGCCACAACCGCAGCCTCAGCCTCCACCTCAACCCACATACCCAGCCGCGGAGCCCGCGCTGAGACCGTCGCTTCGTCGGCTCCGATGACGCACATGCTCTCCACCCCTTCTGACATCCAGGCCGGACCAAAGAAAGCGACGTCGTTCGACCCGACAAGCCTGGTAGGCACCTGGCACGCGCATGTCACACGGGGTACGACGCAGCACGACATGCTCCTCGTCATTCAGCCTAATCTGAAGTGGTCGCTCTCATCGATGATGCAGTTTGATGGTATCTTGAACGCTGAAGCAGGTCTGTGGTCACTCGAGCGAGCGAACACGTTCAAGGGCCTCGGATGGAAAGGCACATACCGCAAGACGACACCGGATTCGTTCACCAGCACCGGCAGTGTTCAGGCGATCTGGAAGAGACTCTCGATCGATCAAAACCCAACGCGCATTCCAGCCGAACTATGGAAACTCAGACGCGAAGCCACCAGCGTACCGGTTTTCCAAATCAAGACGGTCGATCCTGACTTAGTCGGCCAATGGGAGGGGTCCGGTACCTATGCCGGAGGTTCCGCCGCCTTCGTGTGGGCCATCAAACCCTCCGCCGCAACCGACTTGCTGATTGTCGATACACTTCGTGGGACCGTGCAAACCAAAGAGGGCATTCCCCAACTCCGACCTATTCAAAAGCAGCAACAACGCGTCAGCATCATCGCCTTTCATGACCATGGATTTACCACGAGCGATGGGAAGGCCAACCTTCGATGGACCGAAGTTCGTTCTGAACCGACAGAGGACCATCAGCTCTAGCCCCATCGTTGGTCGCATGGATCCGGAAAGGATGCTCTCTCATGGCAGACACCCAAGCTCGCATCGGCTTCATCGGAGTAGGTCGAATGGGCGCCAATATGGCCCGACGATTGAAACAAGGGGGATACCGCATCGCGGCGGTTCAGGACCGCCATACCGACGCATCGGAATCCCTGTCACAGGAACTTGGCTCGGAGGCGGCCAGATCACCGGCGCGTGTTGCTGAGATATCGGATATCGTCATCACCGTCGTATCGGATGACGCTGCGATGCGGGAGATTTACGCGGAACAGGACCCGACCGGGCTGATGGTTCACGCCAAAGATCGGCTGTTCCTCAACTGTGCGACTCTCACACCGGCGCTCCATATCGACATCGAACAGGCGGTTGAAGGGCGTGGTGGCGCGGCCCTTGAAGCGTGCATGGCGAGCAGCATAACCCAAGCGCGCGAGGGTACCCTGTATCTGATGTGCGGAGGCAAGCTGGACGTGTTCAATCGGGCTCTCCCCCTGCTGGAGACCCTCGGCACGACGGTCCGATATATCGGCCCAGCCGGAGAAGCGGCAAAGGTCAAAGCGCTCGTCAACATGGTGATGAACAGCAATACCGCTGCGTTGGCCGAAGGGTTAGGACTGGGGGCGGCGCTGGGAATCGATCTGACTCTTCTGCGTGAGGTATTCAGCCAGACTGGAGCGGCTTCGAGAGTATTGGAAACCGACGGAGAAGATATGCAGCTACGTACCCACGACTGTTACTTTTCGGCAGCCCACGCCGCCAAAGATTCGGCCATCGCGTTGGACCTGGCCAAACGGGTCGGCCTCTCCCTACCACTCGCGCAGGCGACGTTGAGCCAATACCGACGACTCATTGAAATGGGTAAAGGTGACCTGGATAAATCCGCGGTTGCCGAATTGACGTTCCCGAACAGAACTAGCTCTCCGCTCCTAGCATAACAGGCTGCGGAAAGCTCGGTTGATGCCAAAACAAATGACGGAAGTTTCCGTTCAACGCTAAAACCAGAATAACGTCAGGATGCTCAAAAAGGCCGTCCAGCAAGGCCGCAGCGAGCGAAGAGGCGAGGCGTACGCTTCGGTACGTTGAGCCTCTGAGCGAGGCGAGAACGCCGCTGGAGGACTTTTTCAGCATCCTGGTAAATCGGTTACGTGAAGAACTGTCGTACCTGCTCCTCGGATACACAACCGACGAGCAGATCGCCGTCGGGAGACACGAGGAGGGGAACTCCATTTTGACCCGTCGCATGCCAAGCCGTTTCCCATTTCTGTGCGATGATTTGATTCTGCCCATCAATGTCTTCGGCGAAATCCTCTCCCGCCAACTGCTTCAAAATCAACGGATCAGAAATGTCTCGACTGTCGCACCAGAAAGCACGGTAGGTGTGCTGAACAAAGTCCATCCCCTTCCGTAAATCCTCTCGTAGGAGTGCAACCGCCTGTTCGATCGCCGGCAGAGTATTCGGTTTCCCAGGCGGCAACGCGATCGGCAACCTCGGTGCCAGCCGCTGCACCATCGCGACTTCGTGCCGCAATTCGGTCCCCAACGAGCCGCTCCACGGCTTCATGGGACGAGGCAACTGCGGCGCATGCTGTACTCCGCGCCACTCACACCGGTCGATCAAATTCAACTCGTGCAGTCGTTCGTGCAGCGCGTAACAAAAAGGACAGTTGAAGTCGCCATAGAGAAGAAATCGATCAGACGCGGAACTGGTATTCATGCGCCTACTGTACCGAACTAGATCGGCAGAGTCCACCGATATCGGACGGGAGAGGTATTGTTGTGCTCTCTGAAATCAAAAATCGGCGTGCCGTAACAACTCTTGGAGATTGGCGCGGAGCGCCGACAACGTCAACGGCTTGGTCACAACTTTATCCATCCCGGCCTGGCGACACTTCCGGGCATCTTCGTCGGATGCATGACCGGTGAGGGCCATGATCGGCAGATGGTTCAGCGTCCCTTCCTCGCGACGACGAACTTCCCTGGTGGCTTCATAGCCATCCATCTCGGGCATCTCACAATCCATCAACACGACGTCATACGCCGTTCGAGTGATGGCATCCACGGCTTCGCAGCCTGTACGAGCCACTTCGACCTGACAGCCAAGCTTTTGCAAAAACTTACAGGCGACAACCTGATTGATTTCATTATCATCCGCGACCAGGACGCGCAGTCCCCTCACCTGTTCTCCTGCGCCACGTTGATCCGTGCTCAGCGAAGATGCCGTGGAGTCTCGATGAATGGCCGGAAGGAGGTTGGTAGTATAGACAAACGTGCTGCCATGACCGACCCGGCTGTTGACAGTGATGGTCCCTCCCATTAACTCAACGAGTTGGCGACAGATCATGAGACCAAGGCCTGTTCCCCCGAATCGTCTCGCGGTCGATGGATCAGCTTGGGCATATGCCTTAAACAGCTGGCCTTGTTGCTCCGGGGTTAGCCCAATGCCCGTATCCTGCACGCTCCAATGCAGAACCACTGTCTCCAAGTTATCCGCCGGTTCCGGCCTCAGCGAGACGGCAATCCTGACCCCTCCATGTTTCGTGAACTTGATCGCATTCCCGACGAGATTATAGAGAATCTGTCTCAACCTGATCGGATCGCCTCGAAACTCATCCGGGACATCGGAATCGATCTTCACCGAAATAGTGAGACTCTTTTGGGCGGCCAACCCCTCCACCAACGTCGTGACGTCTCGGATCAGTGCGCGCAGATTGACATCGGCCACTTCCAGAGTCATCTTGCCGGCTTCGATCTTTGAAAAATCGAGAATGTCGCTCACCAGCGTCAACAACGCCTCTGCCGAGCGATGCATCGTCTCGATCAGCTCACGCTGCTGACCTGTTAACGATGTGTCCTTGAGAAGCTGCGTGCATCCCAGCACTCCGTTCATGGGGGTTCGAAGCTCATGGCTCATCGTGGCGAGAAAGATTCCCTTCGCCCGCGCAGACTCTTCAGCGGCTTCCTTCGCACGGCGCAAGGCCACATCCGATGTGATATCGAGGCCATACGCGCGGACCAGTTCCACCTCTCTCAGGGGAAAAAGCGACCAGGCCAGTACTCGATCGGCCACGACATGTTCGACCCGCAACAGCGTGGAATTGGTCACGAGGCACTCATGTAGCATCACCGATAGATTATCTGGGAACATCACCTCAATCCCGGCATCGAGCAGTCCGCATTGCCCCATCAAATTCAGCATGCCGGTGTTGGCGTAGAGCATGGCACCCGTCGCGTCAAACTCCACGATAGGATTCGGCGCATCTTCGGCCAGCCGGGCAGCGCGCTGGACATCCCGTTGAATCTCCATGGTATCGGTCACATCACGTACCACGACCATAGCACCGACCGGTACTCCATGTTGGGTTCTCGGCCAGAACGAGAGTGATACTTCGAATTGAGTTCCATCCTCTCGATTCCAAATGTGGGAAGGAATCACGACAGGCTCGCCGGTGTTCATGAGCCGAGTGAAGGGACACTGGGCCACATCACTCTTGCCTGTCGTGAGGCACGTAAAAAGGCCGTGAAACCCCTGTCCGATGACATCACGTGTTCTGCCGACAAGTTGTTGGGCTACGAGATTGAGAAATAGGATGTGACCTTGTTGGTCCGTAATAAAGATCGCTTCGGTCGAAGTCTCGAGAATGAGGGAGATATCCTCTCGGGTCGGCAGCCAAGCCAGCGCACCATGGGAAGGATGCTCGGGAATGGGTGCGGCAGGAACCGTCATCCGTTGACCTGCATCACTGTTGCCTCATAGCCACAAAGCACTCCGTCTATCAGCCATACCTTATCGGCACCTACGTGTATCTTCTAAATTGAGAACTTTGAACAAGTCATGCTGCAAAGGACCCAAGGTCGTACGCCAATCACGGTTTATTCCGACTGCACCGTATATGCTCGATTCTACCGGTTCGTGGCGGTCGTCCGCAGTTACCGTAGATGGGTCTCTCCTACACTTGGCCTAAATCACATGCTCAAGTCTAAGATCAAACCGCCGATACAGTTTTCGACAGGGCGAAAAAGGCAAACCACCCGAGAGGGTGGGACGCAAAGCCGAGGGACCTTAACAGGGACGGAACATGTTCCAGGGTCAGCCTAGCTGCCACACGATCGATGATCTGACCAGTCACGCTCTCCTATTCCCCCGGCGCCTTCCTCTGGATCTCAGTCTCAATTAAATGGAGGTGCCGCATGATTTCCGCCATTCATACAGCACTCTCAGGTCTGACTGCCTTCAGCAAACAGATCGAGGTCGTGGCGCACAATGTCGCCAATGTCAACACCGACGGGTTCAAGAAATCGAGAACCGAGTTCGTCGAAATCCCGAGCGGTGGGGTCCTCCCTGTTGTTGAGAAAGACGACTCATCCGGTCCAAGCGTGCTTCGCGACACAGGTGGCAATCAAACCATAGTCGAGCTCTCGAATGTGGATCTGGGTGAAGAAGTGGTGCAGCAGATCGTGGCTCAACACAGCTTTCAAGCGAATCTCCAGACCTTGCGAACGGCAGATGCGTTGCTCGGTAGTATTCTTGACATAAAGAAATAGCTGCCCCCATTTGTCAAACGTCAAGTGGCATCCCGGACCCTTCACCTTTCTAGCAGGCTGCGGAAAAACCCTCCGTTCATCCTTCGAGAGCCTCAGGACGAACGGAGCGGTCATTTGAATGTACTGAGGTTTTCCGTTCGTGCTGAGCTTGTCGAAGCACACATATCGAGTTTTCCCCAACCTGCTAGACGTAGCTTTCCCGCCGATCCGTATGCTATGTCGAGGCCATGGTTTATCCTCGTGTCTTGTTGGTAATTCCTCCCTTGACTCAACTGAACACTCCCTACCCATCCACCGCCTATTTGACCGGGTTTCTGCAGTCCCGTGGAATCGAGGCGGAGCAAGCCGACTTGGGCATCGAGATGGTGCTGCGCCTATTCAGCCCAGAGGGGCTACGGAAAGTCTTCCGACAACTTCACGGCCGGGAGGACTCACTCCCCAAGGAAGCCGTCGCCATGATGAGGGATGAACAGACCTACGTGGAAATGATCGGACCGGTCGTCGCCTTCTTGCAGGGCAAAACGCCCGACAACGCCGTTCGCTTGATTCAACCCGGGCTGTTGCCCCAGGGCCCGCGATTCCGAGGTCGTCGGAAATTCTCGCGCTCTGTATCAGTGACTGATAGGGCCAAACAATGGGCGACCTTCTTCCTCGAAGATCTCGCCGATTTGGTGCAAGCCACCATCACACCGCACTTTGCCTTGAGCCGGTATGCAGAGCATATCGGGCGCAGTGCCTCATCGTTTGATCAAATCGCCACCGCCTTGGCTGAGCCACCGAGTCTGACTGATGAATGGCTCCTGGAGGCATTCTGGGAACACGTCAACCGCGTCAACCCGTTGCTGGTCGGTCTCTCCATACCGTTTCCAGGTAATCTCTATGGGACGTTCCTCATTGCAAAGATGCTCAAGCAGCACCGCCCTGACCTGCCTGTGGCGATCGGCGGCGGCTATGTGAACACGGAATTGCGCCGGGTTACCGACCCTCGTGTGTTCGATTATGTCGACTTTATGACGTTCGACAATGGCGAACGGCCGCTCCTTTCCTTAATCGAACATATTTCCGGCCTGCGTCCCCGTCGATCGCTGTGCCGCACAATGTATCGCCAGAACGATCGCGTGGTCTATGCCGATGATCCCTTGTCACGTGACGTCACGATGAACGACATCGATTGTCCAACCTATCGAGGCCTGGCACTGGATCGCTACCTGACCATTCTCGACAGTACCAATCCGATGCATCGCCTCTGGTCGGAAGGCCATTGGAACAAACTCACCGTGGCCCACGGCTGCTATTGGAAACAATGTACGTTCTGCGATATAGGGCTCACCTACATTAGTCGGTACGAGATGACACCGACCGAGCGGCTCATCCAGCAAATCGAACAACTCGTCGCCGAGACGGGCCGCAGAGGGTTTCACTTCGTTGATGAGGCCGCACCACCATCAGCATTGAAGTCACTGGCCCTTGCCCTCTTGGAGCGACGGATCGGTATCACCTGGTGGGGGAATATCCGCTTCGAGACTGCTTTTTCGTCGGACCTTTGCCGCCTTCTCTCCGCCTCCGGTTGTATCGCCGTGACAGCGGGGCTTGAGGCGGCCTCAGACCGGCTGCTGAGCAACATGAAGAAGGGCATCACCGTCGATCAGACCGCGCTGGTCGCCGCCGGGTTCAAAAAGGCCGGCATCCTGATCCACGCCTATCTCATGTATGGTTGTCCATCGGAGACGATTCAGGAAACCATCGATTCACTTGAGCGAGTCCGCCAGCTTGTCGCGGCAGATCTCCTTCAATCGGCCTTTTGGCATCGTTTCACAGTCACCGCTCACAGCCCGGTGGGGCTGGATCCCACGGCCCATGGCTTGCGCATTCTCGGGCCTGAATTTCGAGGCTTCGCAGAAAATGACCTTTTGCATCACGATGATAGAGGGGAAGCACCGAGCTGGCTCGGTGAGGGGCTGCGACGATCGCTCCTGAATTACCTTGAACGACGGGGACTCGATCTCGATGTTCGGCAGTGGTTCGACGGCGAGGTTCCACACCCTCATGTAGCTCCCACATGGCTGAGACGAGTGCTCAACAAGCGGCCGATCGATGATCATTCAGACTTAGAACGGCGTGTGGTCTGGGTGGGTGGACCGGTAGCTTGTGAGTCGGTTGGAAAGAAAGCAACCCTCACTATCACCGGTTCCAGGCAGGATCACATCATCTCTCTGCGGGAACCGGAGGCCCGGTGGTTGGAGCAATTGATTAGAGACGCCATCCCGCGACAGGCATTTCAGACCTATCCACATATGCGGGAGGCCGGTAACTCATTTCCCGGGATGCTGTCGGACTTCAACATCTTTCTGCGCACCCCTTCGTGGAAAAAGATCCGCGACGCGGGCCTCGTGCTCGTATGACTCTCTAATCCTTTTCATCGCTTGGTGACAGCCAAACACAGACTCCAGTGTATCCGCATGACGAGGATGCCTAGGTCATCGAAAGACGTCAAGAATCTTTTCCAGCCCGGTGCGTTTGAACCAGCAATACCGGCAGAGGTATGTTCCAGAGGAATTGTTAGGTGAACGGCGCAGAAGGCGCGTCAGCACCTTCTGCCGGTTCAGCTGGAAACAATTCGATGTTTACCGATTCGGCTGCGGGGTATAGCGCAAATAGGGCTTCACGGTCTTGAATCCCTTGGGGAAGAGATCCTTCGCTTCGGCATCACTCACCGCCGGAGTGATGATGCAATCTTCGCCGTCCTTCCAATTCACCGGGGTAGCGACCTTGTACTTCGATGTCAGTTGGAGTGAATCGATCACCCTCACCAGCTCATCGAAGTTCCGGCCGCAGGAGGCGGGATACGTCAAGGTGAGCTTGACCTTCTTGTCAGGACCGATAATAAAGACCGAGCGCACCGTCATATTGTCGATGGCGTTGGGATGGATCATATCGTACAGCGTGGCGACCTTCTTGTCCGGATCGGCGATGATGGGATAATTCACCGTCGTTCTTTGAGTTTCGTTGATGTCGTTGATCCAACCCTTGTGCGAATCCATGGGATCAACGCTGACCGCCATGACCTTCACCCCCCGCTTCTTGAACTCGGGCGAAATCTTAGCCATCGTCCCCAGCTCAGTCGTACAAACCGGGGTATAGTCCTTGGGATGTGAAAAGAGAACGCCCCAACTATTACCCAGCCACTCGTGAAAATTGATCGTGCCTTCGGTCGTTTCTGCCGTAAAGTTCGGGGCATCGTCGCCCAATCGTATAGCCATGGGATACCTCCTTGTATCGCGATCGCCTATAACAAGATTCTACTGCAACCGGTACAATACTGTGCCTCAACGGGTGAGTTCAAGGGGGCACCCGCGAGGTTACGGCTGAGGCCAAGGTCGAGATGAAGCCATTGATTCCTTCCTTAACTTTGATCTCCACCTCAGGGCGACTTTGGTTCACCTTAGCTCAAGCTTCTCGCCTCTCCAGCCGATAGGGGGTTCAGAAACTCCTATCAACGGAGCCGAACATGGCCGGCGCAGACACATCGCATACAAAACTCCATATCTCAAAGAACCCGATGTACCTCATGCTGCGCGAAGGCTGCGTCAAGGAGTTCAACGCCAAGAAAGCTTCCGGAGAACAATGCGATCTTCGGGGGTGCGATCTGCGCGGTCTTGACCTTCGCGGCTTGGATGCCGACGGGCTGGATTTCAGCGACTGCTATTTTCGGCAGTCCGATCTCCGAGGCATCGACTTGAGCAAGGCCAACTTGGATGGGGCCAGTATCAATGCGTGCAAAATTTCAGGCGCTCTCTTCCCAAAGGAACTGAGCGCCTCTGAGATTGAACTGTCTCTTCTCCACGGGACGCGGATGCGGTACAGCGCGAAGTAACCGGGTTTGGAACCACGATAGAACTTCAAGGCATCTCAGGGATTGACGCGGGCCGATCATGCGATCCGGCAGATAGTGACAACTGAGTCCGCACCTTCTCATGACCGGACTCAGCAACGCCCGGATCGAGAAGAGCGACTCGCTCCTCTGTGAGTTTTCCACCATCCAGGAGATGATGGCGGATCGCCTCGGCGCGCTGGTGGGCAAGCGCCTCTAAGTCGCTTGGGGAAACGTGGATGGCCGCCGCAAGTTTTCTCTTCATTTCTTCCACCGTCAGCTGCGTGAATTCGGCCTGTGTCGCTGATGGATCAAGTGTGGGGAGTTTTGCATAAAGTTTTTCCACCACCTGTTGCTCCTCGTTCGGCGACAGCTCTCTCGGGTCGGGTTTTACACGGCTGCTCATCACAAAAAGCTGATCTTGAAGTTTCCTCCTTTGCAGCACCGCCACATCACGCGTCGAATCGCTCGTCCCCTTGATATCGAGCCGGAGTCCCGGCCGCTCATCCAACGCTTTCTCCAGTGCATCGAGCTTTGTCAGCTCACTGTCAGCCAGCGAGGCGCTTCCGGGGTGGAATTCGATAAATTGAAGATCTTCCTCGCCACCACCGGGCACAAGCTTGCCGATTAACGCGAGCGGCGAAGCGACGACCTTGCCAAGGAGATTGAGCAACGTCGAAATGACCGCTTTCCCATACTTGAAATCCGGATCGTTAAGATCGCCGCGAATCGGCATATCGATTTCGATGAGGCCCTTCCGATCTTTGAGGAGCGCCACAATCAACGGAACGGGTAGCGACGTGGCGTCCGTACTATTCGTCGTCTGACCGAACGTCAGCTGATCGACATGGACAAGATTTTCCGCTTCCAATACTTTTTGCGACACCTTGTATTTCAAATCGAGCGACAGTTTCCCCCTCGACAATCCATAGCCCACATATTTACTGATGTACGGTCCGGCCTGCGTTAAATCCATCCCATCAAGGGACACTATCAGATCGGTGAAGGCATCTTCGCTCAGGGGGTTGATCTTTCCGACTATTTTTAGGGGAGCCGCTCTTCCAACTTTGCCTCTCAGGTTGACGTCGGCTTTCTGCAGTTGCTTCGACGACAGTCCTTTGATGGTCCCGCCGAACTCCGTGAGGCTGGTTCTCACGTGTGGTTCAATAGACACATCCTGAAACGTTGCGGCCAATTTGCCTATCTTGACCTGGTCGATGGTGACCGGCACAGGATCCCCTTTCTTAGCTTGCGTGTTCTCCCCTTCAGATTCTCTTGGACCCGCCGTCTGATCGCCAGGCGGAGGTGTGACGACGAGACGCGAGAGATTAAGTCGGCCTTCGGAGTCCACCACCATGTGGACGGAAGGCTCTTGCCAGATAATTTCTCCGATCTTCACCGCCGTCGGCTCCACATCCAGCGCGATGCGGCTCACATTCAACGCTTTCCACGTGAGAACATTGTCGAGGTCCATGCGGTCCGCGACCGCCAGTTGATTCACCGCCAGATTTCCTTGAAATCGCATCAACGGTTCGTTCGCATGTTCCTTGGAGAAATGCATCGATCCAGCGAGATCGATCGCCCCCTTCGGCACATCGGCATTCAGAAACCGATCCAGATAGGGTTGGAAGGGACGGATTTCGACATGTTTCAGATTCAGCTCCGTATCGGCAGCCGGAGGTGCAAGTCCGACCTTCCCCTTCAAATTGATGGATCCGGTCTCATTCAGCTTCAACGACAGGTCGATGGGAAACGATTTTTTGAATGGGATCTGAATGTCCTTTACGGTGACATTCATCGCATCCACAGCCACATGTCCAGGACGTTCAAGGGTTCGGTCTTCAAAGGCGGCTCCGTAGTTTCGCAGCGCAACTTCCTCCACCGTGATCGACCAGGGCTTGGCAGGCTTGGCTCGCTCGCTCTTCGCAGGTGTGGGCTTTTCCATGATGTCATCTTCTCCACCGACAGGGGTGAACAGAGGTTGGAAATTGATGACCCCACCTGGATCCATCCAGGCCTCGAACCGGGCATCAGCCGAATATACCTTGGCGACATCGATCGTCTGCTTTTGCAGATCCAGCTGAATCTCCTCCACATTAAACGTCGGCACAGTCACAACTGGATCAATCCCACCCCGTTCCACGATAGCGAGATCCTGAATGGACACCTTGCCGTTCTTGACCGTTGCCTGAGGAGCCTGACCGCGAAGATCAAAGTGATACGAGGCGGATAGGCCGAGGGTGCCCGTCGAGACATCGAACTGAAACTGGTCCTGCACGGCTTGATACAGCGTCTTGAGCCTGATTCCAGATACATTCAGCCGGCCGTCGGATTCCACCGGCTCCAGAAACATCCTCCCCTCCCAAGAAATCTTTCCACTCTTTCCGATCTCCGCCTTGAAGGCATCGGCATTCTCGCTTCCCTCGACTTGAACCGTGCTGAAGTTTCGTACCACGATCCCAAACGGCACGACATCGATCAAGACTGGTCTTGGTTTGGAGTCATCGCGGTACTCCAGGATGCCTTGACTGACCTCCAGCAGCTCGATCTCCACCGGCATCATCTTTTTGGGTTCCGCCGATGGAGGGGTCGGTTGTTGCACAGTTTCATCCGGCGGTGGAACCAACGACATCAGATTCATCTTCCCCTCAGAGCTCACCCTGGCCGCCACGAACGGCATGATGAGACGGATTTCGTCGAACGCTACTTTTTGAAAGAACAGCGTGGTCGCGCGCATGTTCACGAACAGCTCCTCAAAACCCAGCATCGCCGTTTGGTTCTGCTCCCGCACTTCCAGACCGGTGAGACGAAGTGAGAGCGTAAAGGGATTGAAGGCGGCCTCACGAAGAACGATGGGATGTTTGATCTGTTCCGAGGCCTTGGGGATGACATACGACTTAATCAGATAGGGAAGCAGAACAAACCCGACAAGCGAGTACAGAGCAATCAGTCCCACCAACGTCCCTACCAGGACTTGGGGTCGGAGGATTCGGCGCATGAAATATCAGCCTCTTCAAAGACAAAAAGAAGATCACATCATGTTCAAACTATAGGGGACGCGAGCGCAGAATGTCTACTGGGAGATCCCGGCCAGGCCATGCAATTTACTAAGGATTATGACCTCCTGATAGAAACAGCCGGGTCGTTGCTAGGGAACAGGATTCGGCTCGATCAAGCATAGAATCAAGCGCTGGAGGGGTTTATCCCGTCGCCATAATAGAAGAATAGGCTCCGGGTCGAGCAAGCAGAATTAGAACCCTCTCGTCACTGGAGGTGTTTATCCGCGTGCAATAATCACGATAAAACCATGAATAGCACGCGGTACGCACGAAGTGCGGTTTGGTGCGCCCGGCTGGAATCGAACCAGCGACCCTCAGCTTAGAAGGCTGATGCTCTATCCGACTGAGCTACGGGCGCACTCAAATATTTCAACTACTTGGAGGAATGACCCTCAACGGCCATGTCGCTTGGTGTTATTAGGGTGTTAACGTCAAGGTACTTTTGCACCTTCACAGCAGCATCCGTCAAGTCTTTCTCTTCGATTGAGTTGTATCGCTTCCACATCTTCTCAGACTTGTGCCCCACGATCTTCATCGCGGTTGCTGTATCAACACCGGCGCGTCGTAGGTTTGTCGATGCACAATGACGGAGATCATGGAATCTAAAGTCAGTTATTCCGGCATCTCTCAACGCGGTCCTGAAGGATCGGCTGATACGTTGAAGCGGTCGGCCCTTGTAGGTGAACACGTGGTTGTTGGTCAGACGGCGAATTTTGGCCAAGCGTTGGAGAGTTGATCGAACGTCTGCGGTCATGGGAATACGCCTCCCGGTTTTGGTCTTCGTGTCTTGACTTCGAAGGGTGATGAATCCCCGACGGAGATCAACACGGTCCCACGTCAGAGACACAATCTCCCCGAACCGTTGGCCGAGTTGATAGGCGGTCAACAGCACCGGGCGGAGGTGTGGCTTTGCAGAGTGATGTAACCGGCTCCATTCGTCCTCGGTCAAAACTCGGTCCCGCTCGTTCTGTGGGTTGGGTATGGTTACCCGTGAAGCAGGGTTAGCCTGGAGTAGTCCTCGCTTGATGGCCACATTCAAGCAATGCTTCAGGGCGATGTGATCATGGTTGATGGTCTGAGTGCTGGCCCTTTTGCCGTTTGGCTTTTTTCTTTGGCTGCGGAAGGCTTCTATGTCTTCCGGTCTGATCTCAGAGAGGATCCGATGACCGAAGAAGGGTATGAGATGGGTGTTGATGCTATGGGATCGGCCCACGAAGGAACGAAGTCCTCGAACGGTTTCCAGCTCCAGGTAAGCCTTCGCCCATTCTCTGAAGAGGATCGGTTTGGCTTGTTCGGTCTTCTCGTGGCCGAGGAGGAGTCGTGTCCTGATGGTGGCTTCCATCTCCTTGGCAACAGTCTTATTGAGACACCCCACCTTCCAGCGTTTCCAACGGGCACCAGGCACACCACTCGCGAGGACCAACGATTTTCCGTCCGCACTTTCGATCACTGGAAATTCCACATAGTAACTATCGCGCCGCTTAGTGAGTCCCATGGCTGTCTCTCCGTGGTGTGATCGTGTGCTGATCGATCCAGGCGTCCAGCTGAGCTTGCTTGAACTTCACCAGCCGTCCGATTTTGACGTACCCCAGTTTCCTCGCAGAGACCCATCCGTACAGGGTCAATTTGGATATGCCTAAATACTTCGCGGCCTCATCCATTGTCAAAAGGTTATTCATGGCGCTTCAACAGCCCTCTTCCTCATGCACGACACATTTGGTCGATCGAACTGATCGACGTACCTACACAACTCTCCGGAGTGGCACTTATGAGAGGGTTCAGAATTTATGACCATACCGAAAAGGTAGGGGGAAGACAGTTGACAGCGCTTCATAAGCCATGTAACATTTTGTTACATGCAGCCTCATGAACTCAAACAGGTGCGGACCGTTCTCGGGTTGACTCAAGACACCCTTGCGCAGACCCTCAATGTGACGCGGCAGACTATCAATCGGTACGAGCAGAAGATCGTGCCGATCCCCACCACCGTCGAACTGGCCCTGATGCAACTCAGCTCCTCCCAGATTCAGCTGGCCGGTGTTGTCGCGGCAGGGGCGCCTATCGAACCGATTCCTCAGATGGAACGAGTCGAGGTACCGAAAAGCATGGTCGGGCGTGGCGAGACCTTCGCCCTTCGGGTCAAAGGCACATCCATGCAGAATGAAGGCATCTTCTCGGGTGACATTGTCGTGGTCCAGAAGCAAGCCACGGCCCGCAATGGGCAGACCGTCATTGCCCTGGTGAATGGCGAGGCGACAATCAAGACGTATTACCGTAAGGCGGGCACGGTGGAACTCCATCCGGCCAATGACGCCATGCAGCCCATCATCATTAAGCCGTCGGACAGCTTCCAAATCGAAGGCATCGTCGTCGGCGTCATCCGCCATCTCCGAAAGTGAGGCCTCGGCTGTTGGCACTATGGATCGCCAGATTGTCTGCTTCGGAATTCCTGCCTTTGAAATCGCCGTCGCGCGGCTGCATGATCCCAGCTTCTCAACTCAACCACTGGCCATCGCTCCGTTAAATACGTCCCGTGCCATCCTGTGTGAAATCTCATCCGAAGCCGAAGGTGCTGGCCTTGGGATAGGCATGTCCGTCGAGCAAGCGCGACGGGTCTGTCCATCCCTGCACGTCCTCTCGCCAAACCCTGCTCGCGTCCGCACGGCGGAGGAATCGCTGCTTCAGGTCGTGAGACGCTATGCTCCGGTCTGGGAACCGGTTCAGCCCGGTTCCTTCGTGATGGATCTGACTGGGACTGGACGACTCTTCGGACCAGCATATGATGTGGCAGCGAAGGTCCAGCACGAAATTCTCGCTCAGTATCGGCTGGACGGGGTCGCCGGCGTGGGCAGCAACAAGCTCGTGGCACAGACCGCGGCGATGCTGATTCAACCCTCTGAACTATACGATGTTCGGCCTGGGTCTGAGCCGGTCTTCATGGCCCCGCTCTCGGTACGTACCCTCCCAGACTTGCAGCGACCCTGCATGCGGCAGGTGTTGACCAGGCTGGATGACCTGAACCTCGACACACTTGGCGACGTGGCGGAGAATCCTCTTGATGCCCTAGAGGTCGCGTTAGGGGATTATGCGAGCCAGCTCTCTCGCTGGGCACAAGGGATCGATTCATTGCCGGTGTCGCCGCCGGCGAGTCAGCCTCATCTCGAAGAGACGGTCCTCCTCGATCCAGATGAAATCGATGATCCCGTGCTGACCGGTCAATTGCTCAATGCGCTGCAACGGCTCTGCCGGACGCTGCGGAGTCAGCGTCGTGTCTGTGGCCGTCTGTCCCTCACGATCCGGTACAGCGATCACCTCGAAGTCACGAAACACGAGCGTGTCACTCCCGAGACCTGCTGGGAATGTGACCTGTCACAGGTGGTGCTCTCACTCTTTCAGAAATGCATGCGTCGGCGGATTCGCTTGCGAGCCATGATCCTGAGCATGGCGGGTCTCACCGGCTATGCCGAGCAAGGCGTGCTGTTCGATGCTCGACCACTTGATGAGCAGCGCAAACAGGACCGAGCGAAGAAACTGTCTGTCGCCCTGGACACCCTGCATGCCCGGTTTGGTGAGCAGGTCATTCGGTATGGCAGGAGTAGCTGAGTGGCCTTCGTCCAGCTTCACACACATTCATCTTATTCTCTGATGTGGGGCGTCCCGACAGTGGAGGCCCTCTGTCAGACAGTCAAACAGCAAGGACAGGACTTTCTCGCCCTTACGGATACAAACGGGCTCTACGGCGCGATCCGCTTTCTCGATGTCGCGCGCGAGCATGGACTCAAGCCGATCTTGGGCGCGGAGCTCGTCTCCGGTCAGCACCGGGCCGTGCTCCTCGCAAAGACCGTTACAGGGTACGGCAATCTTTGTCGGATTCTGTCGGCTCGTCACTGTGATGCGTCCTTTGATGTCATCAAGACCGTTGCGCAACATCGAAGCGGACTGGTGATGTTGTCCGATGATCCTATTGCGTTGGCCGCTTGGCAGGCGGAGTCAGCAGACGATCTCTACGTCGAGCTCACGCCAGGGCCAGCTCTCCAAGATGCGGTCGCGTTGAGCCGCCGACTCAGACTGCCGCCAGTGGCCACCACTCGCGCGGCGTTCATCCAGCCGGCAGACTATCAGGCCCATCGGCTGCTACGCGCTATTGCGGAGAACACGACGCTCTCACGTCTCAAGGCCGATCATTGTGCCCTCCCCTCTCAGTGGCTCATGCCTGAATCGGTGCTTGCGCGACATCTACCACATGTTCCGGAAGCTATCACCAACACGCGACAGATTGCCCAACAGTGCCACACCGACTGGGACTTCAAACAGACCATCTTTCCCTCCTTCCGTCAGCTGTCCTCGGATACCGCCTTTGAGACGCTGCACCGCAAGACCTACGAAGGCGCCATCTGGCGCTATGGGACTTTGTCTCCGACAATCCGACAGCGGGTCGAAAAGGAACTCACGGTGATCCGTGACAAGGGCTACGCCGACTACTTTCTCGTGGTGGATGAAATTGTCCGCCAAGCGCCGAGAACGTGTGGCCGTGGCTCGGCTGCGGCCTCGATCGTGTCCTATTGTCTGGGCATCACGCATGTGGATCCCATTCGACATAACCTCTTGTTCGAACGGTTTCTCAATCCTGGCCGTCACGATCCACCTGACATCGACGTGGACTTCCCTTGGGACGAACGGCCGGCCATTCTGGAATGGGTATTCAAGCAGTATGGACATCAGCATGCCGCGATGGTGGCGAATCAGAACACGCTAGCTACCCGTGCCGCCTTACGCGAGATTGCAAAGGTCTATGGCCTGCCAGCCGCTGAGATCGGCAAGGCGTTGAACTTTCTCCAGCGTCGAGCCGACTTCGTCGAGGTGCAACCAGGCAAGACCGTGCAAGACTGGGCGCGGGATGTCTGCAGGGCGTTGAACTTGAGAAATCCCTGGCCGGAGATCCTCTACTGGTCGACACAGTTGGACGGGCACTTCCGAAATCTGGGACTCCACCCCGGTGGCGTCGTGTTGGTTCCGGATGAAATCCGGCGCTATGTCCCGGTGGAGATCTCCGCCTCCAACTTGCCGGTGATTCAATGGGAGAAGGACCAGGCAGAAGAGGCTGGATTGGTCAAGATCGACCTCCTCGGCAATCGCTCGCTCGCCGTCATCCGTGACGCCATCGCAGCCGTCGCCCGGAATACGGGACATGTGATCGACTATGCGACCTGGGATCCGATCACTGATCCGGCCAGCAATGATCTAATTCGGCGCGGTGAGACGATGGGCTGCTTTTATGTGGAGTCTCCCGCGACCAGGCTGTTACTCAAGAAGCTCTGGGGAGGGATGCCTCCAGAGCGACGAGCCGTTGCGGATGTCTTTGAATATCTTGTTGTCGTGTCCTCCCTGATTCGTCCGGCGGCGAATACGTTCACCGAAGACTTCATTCGACGCGCTCACGGCGAGCACTACACCTCTCCACATCCCATCCTTGATGAGATTCTCTCTGAAACACACGGCATCATGGTCTACCAAGAAGATGTCATGAAGGTCGCGGTGGCTCTGGGTGGATTCTCGGTGGAAGACGGCGATCAGCTTCGGAAGGTGTTGAGCAAGAAGCACAAGGAACGGCAACTGCGAGACTATCAATGCCAGTTCTATCAGGGAGCCATGGCACGTGGTGTGGAACGTCGCGTGATCGATGCCATCTGGACCATGATCATGAGCTTTGCCGGCTATAGCTTCTGTAAGCCGCACAGTGCGAGCTATGCGCAAGTGAGTTTCAAATCGGCCTACCTGCGAGCCCACTACCCTGCCGAATTCGTTGCCGCCGTCGTGAGCAATCAAGGCGGGTACTATTCGGCCTTCGCCTATCTGTCTGAAGGGAGACGCATGGGACTGACCATCCTTCCGCCTGACATCAATGCCAGTACCTGGGCCTACACTGGATCAGGCAAGGCGGTTCGGGTCGGGTTCATGCAGATCAAAGGCCTGCAAGAAGACCTCGCCAAGCGGATCATTGCGGAGCGAGATCAGCATGGTTCATATTGCTCGTTATCAGATTTCCTCTGTCGGATAAAGCCTGATTACAGCCAAGCAAAGTTGCTCATCAAGGCTGGGTGTTTCGATTCGATCGCCGGTGAGCTCACGAGACCGGCTCTTCTTTGGCGTGTCTTTGCCGCACAGGCGACCAAGCCACCGAGCTTCATTCCGATCCCTAGCGAGTATTCGGCCCCGAAAAAGCTGCATCATGAACTTACCCTCTTCGGCTTTCCACTCCACTGTCATCCGCTGGACCTTTTCCATGAAGTCAACACCTCCATCCCGCACATTCTCGCCAAAGACCTTGCGTTCCATGTCGGCGAGGTGGTAACCCTCATCGGTTGGCTCATCACGGAAAAGATTGTGTCGACGAAGAAGGGTGACCCGATGGAGTTCATGACTCTGGAGGATCAGACCGGGATGTATGACGCCACTGTGTTTCCCACCACTTACCGGCAATACTGTCATTTGCTCGCAACAAACCAAGCCTATGTGGTAATGGGCTTGGTCGAAGAGCATTTTTCGACCTTCACGGTTAGCGTGAAAACACTACAACTCCTGACCACCGGTGGAATCCCTACACCGAGTGAGCCTCTTGAGGAGCTAAGCGTGTAGACAGTACACTTCCGCTCCATGCCCCTCTCACCCCTGATTCGGTTCGGAACCTCCACCTGGGCATACGAAGGTTGGCAGAGTCAGGTCTACCTCAAGAAGTACGCCAAGACGACGTTCGCACGGGAATGCCTCGGTGAGTATTGCCAGTATCTCTATAATGGTGAACCTTGCTTTCGCACGGTTGGCAATGATTCCACGTTCTACCGTCCACCGACAGCCAACCAACTGCGACACTATCTCAATCAGATACCCGAAGACTTTGAGATGTGTTTCAAAGTCTGGGAAGAGATCACGGTTCCCATGTGGGCCAAGCAACCACGCTATGGCGTGAAGGCCGGACAACCGAATCCACGGTTTCTCGATGCGAAGCTGTTTAATGATTTGGTATTGACACCGTATCGCGAAGCGAGGTTTGAGCCGCATACCGGCCCCTTTGTGTTTGAATTCCAGCGGCATGGCATGTCTACCGATGAGTTCTGTACCCGACTAGACCACTTTTTTGCTCAACTCCCGAAAGAGTTCAAGTACGCCGTCGAGATCCGTAACGCAGGATTACTCGGTCCTGAGTATCGAGACACCTTAGCCCGTCATGGCGTGGCCCATGTCTACAATCATTGGTCCTATATGCCCTCGTTGGCAGAGCAACACAAACGGATGGAACGCTATACTGCACCATTTTCCATGCTGCGCTTATTGACTCCCTTGAAGATGACGTATGAGGCGGCGAAGAAACGAGCCGAGCCGTACACGAGGATAGTGGAAGAGCTTCCAGAGATGCGGCGAGACACCGTGGAGCTGCTGAAGAATGCAGTGGGAGATAAGCGACAGGCGTATGTCTTGGTCAACAACCGCAGCGAGGGGAATGCGCCGCTAACGATTCAAGCCCTATGGAGTGCGCTGCAGGACGCGCCGCTGTGAGGGTTTGCAATCCTCTCCGAGACCTTCACTTAAACCCTTTCCAGAACAGCAAAACACCTCTCAGCAGCAAAGTTTCGCTGTTTTACGGGTTCAGCTTAGTTCATTCCACTTGAGGGGAATTAGGGCCAATTCTGCTCTCAAGAGCACACGCATGGAACACGTAGGGTTAGTATCTAGATGCGTCGGATTCTCGTGAAGCAAACTGACCAGTCGTAGGATAGGCTCGGCTTGCCCTTCCTTGTCGTCGTTGCTCTTTCGCCTGTCTGGTAGGCTCGTGTGACCAGTGAATGGTCACTCACCGCCCCCTCTCTATTCGAGTTTCAACGGCACGGGATGTCCCCACCTTCTAATCTAAGCAGCTATTTCTGCCTTGTCATCCAGCTTACAGATTCCATTAACCTGACAGGCCTATGCTGCCCTCATGCGGCAAGTCGACTTCTACTTCCATAACAGTTGCCTGTCACGGCAATCGATACGGTTACTCGCGAAGGACGTTGAGGCAGTGTATCCAAGCTGGACCGTGACAGTTCATCCGCTCACAGACCAAGATATTGAAAGACTGGGCTTTTCAGTTTTGCCAGTTGTGCTCATCAATGGCCAGACCGTGGCGACAGGTATGCCGAGCAAAGAGTGGTTGCTCCGAAAGGTAACCGAGTCGAACCAGCGAGACCAGTGAAGGGTCAACCATGATCGATGTACCTCTTCATGTGACGCAGACTACGGTACAGGACAGAACGACCGAACACGCTGAGCGCGCCCAATACAATGCTGAACGCTCGCGCTACCTGACCGCACAGACGGTCTTGAGAGAGATTACCGAGACATTGGGAACTACGTTCGTGCCCAACTTGTTTGCCGGGCTGGAGAGAAAGCCAGCCTGTCTCGAGGCGACTTGGGAACTCTTCAGGGACGAGGTCGGTCTTGAAGCCCTTGACGCTCAAACCAGGCAAATCGTGGCGTTGGCCATCACCACGAACGAGAGTGGCACGTACCAGATTGCCGCATTCCCGCATGCCTTCCGGCTGAGTCCTGTGGGCCCAAGACGATGCGAGATCATTGAATCGATCATTCGAATGATTCACGCTTTCGAGTGCTATCTGTCCGACGTTGCGCCGGTCGTCACCCCGTCAATATCAACATCCGGAATGACTGTTGTGCCCACTCTTCATACGCCGAGACGACCGAAATGAGTCATGTGTTTGAGTGATAGATAGTGGGGCACTGATGAGAGAAACTTCGTCCCTAACGAATACTTGGTGGCTGCGCCTCACCTCTCCACAGTGGCGCTGGGTCTTGCTTCTCACCGGGGGCGCCGTACTGATTCTCGCCGCCTGGCTTGGATTCAGAAAGATCCCGACCACCTCCTTCGATCTGACACGCCACAGCGTTCCACTGGATCAGCTCGTTGACGGAGGACCAGGGAAGGACGGGATACCGGCCATCCTAAGGCCACACTTCGTCTCGGCTCAAGAGGCAACGTTTCTCCGCGATGAGAATCGAGTTCTGGGACTCCAAGCCGGCACAGAAGCCAAGGCCTACCCGATCAAGATTCTCAATTGGCATGAAATCGTCAACGACACGATCGACGGGAAGGCCGTCGTCGTCACGTATTGCCCACTCTGCGGTACCGGCATGGCCTTCGAGGCTGAGGCACAGGGGCGGCAACATACCTTCGGTGTCTCCGGCCTGCTCTACCAGAGCGATCTGCTCATGTACGACCATCAGACGGAGAGCCTCTGGTCACAAGTCGGCATGCACGCGGTTGCAGGCCCGCTGACTGGAAAGAAGCTCTCGCCGATTGTCCTGGAACATACGACGTGGGGGGAATGGCGCACCACCCATCCTTCGACAGTCGTCCTCTCGACCCGAACCGGCTCGGTCCGAGACTACGATCGCGATCCGTACGCAGGATATGGCGAAAACTCCGAGCTATTTTTCGACACCACCCATGTCGATTCACGCTACCACCCCAAGGAATGGGTGTTGGGAATCGAGATCGACGGTGCGGCCAAAGCGTATCCGTTTGTTGAGCTAAGGAAAATGCCGTCACCCGTGGCCGACCAGGTGAACGGGCGGCGGATAACCGTGCGCTTCAACGCACAGTCCCGCAGTGCTTCGGTGATTGACGAACAGGGGAAGCCGATCCCCACCGTGATGGCCTTCTGGTTCGCATGGTACGCGTTTCACCCGGACACACAGGTGTTTACTCCTCCTTGAGGAGTGAAGCTCTGCCGAAACGACATCCAAGGCAGACACCAGGCATCACCCCGTTGAGAAATCAGACGATCAGCCATATGTCCTTTGTCATTTCGAACGGAGTGAGAAATTTGGAAACGGGAGTGCAGAACTGATTTTTCCGTTGGTCGAAATGACACAGAACGAGAGCCATTGTGTCCACTGCAGAATCCGCGATTATTGAGCAACTCGAACAAACCTGGCCTCTTCAGGCCGTAACCGATAGGAGTTCGATATGCTGAACCTTCACGTTGTCGCGTCAGCGCTCGCGGGGCTGTCTCTCATCAGAGTCGGATGCGCGACCAGTTCGGACGTATCAAGCACCGACCAACTCGTGATTCAGCGTGGAGAGACAAACATCACCTACGGCATATACGAAGTAGCCAACTTGCATAACAAACTGGGGGCGCTGCTGTTCTTGATGGGAGATCTCACGCGAGCCGCCGAGGAGCTTCGCACGGCGATTCGACTCGATCCAGAAATCCCCGCCCCACATAATAATTTGGGGATGGTCCTGCAGGCCCAAGGGAATTCCGTTGGTGCCATCGGAGAGTTCTCCAACGCCATCCGGTTGAATCCCAATAATGTCGTAGCCAAGAGCAATCTCGGCTTTGCCTTGTTCGAGCGCGGGGAATTGGAGTCTGCCATCGAGCAATGGCAGACCGCCGTGAGCCAGGATGCTTCCATCGCCAGTGCCTGGGCCGGCCTGGGGCTTGGATGCTTCTCCTCTGGCTCCGTCGACAAGGGGCTCCAAAAATACCGCCAGGCGATTCGCTTGGATTCCAGCTATGGGGACGTGAATTATCTTCGGCTCGTTCGCCGTTGGAACGCAGCGTCATTGAGGGGTGCTGCTGCAATTTTGCATCTCCTGGAGACGCGACAGACGATCTCTGCCGAAACGGCGGTATATGAATGATACGAGCCTGGGGAATTCTTATTCTGATCATGGGTGCGCGGTCGCAGGTATAGCGAATGTCGTTTCAACGAACAGCCTACGATTTTTCAGCGGCACATCTTCCGGTCCACACATGGCAAAGAAGTCGATACAGCGCTCCTTGAGCGCGGAACCGGTCGATCTGATCCTCAACGGCCTGATCGGGTACGGATTCCGTTCCGCCACCAAGAGTCCGGTCGCTGAATTGATTCAGTGGGCGAATGGCACAGAAGCGCCGATTCTGGCACTCGATGTTCCGTCGGGATTGGACTCCACAACCGGTCACAGGCCCGGAGACTCCACCCAGCCTCGTTGGACCATGACGCTGGCGCCCTCCAAGACCGGACTGCTGCCCGAACACACCGGACAGCTTTTCCTGGCTGACATCGGCATTCCCCTGCAGACCTATCGCCGTCTGAGCTTGTCCTATGTCAATCCGTTCGCAAAGGGTTTCTGGGTTTCGTTGATCTGCCGGTCGTAACTCGCCCCCGCTGGAAGCGGCTCAATCCTGGCTACACCTGTTCTGTAAGGCACGTCACAGACCTCGGCATGAATGCGCTGTAACATGCCATCCTCCAATGAGGGGTCAAAAGTAGGTGAGAATAGTCATGCGAAGAAAGGCAGCGTTGAATGACGCGAGCCACCATGTGGCTGTACAAGGAGCTTCGAAATGCTGAAAAATGAGCGGCCACAAATCGGCATCTTTTTATCACTATCGACACTCGCGATCGTAGTACTCTGGATCGAAAGCAGTGGGGCCGTAGCTCAATCCTCCTTCGAAGCGCGCAATGTGATGACCAAAGGCACGGTCGAACTCAGTGGGGCGCTGGGCTACGCACAGGGCACGACGGTGGTTGGGAACGGCCCTTCCGCGAACCGGAGCGCTGTCTTTGTGATACCGCGTCTCGGGATGGTCCTGACTGATCCCCTGGGAACCGGCTGGTGGCAGGGCAATGTCGAATTCTTGGTTCAACCGGTGTTCGCCAGATTTACCCAACCGTTTGCGGCGGAAGCGGCAGGAGGGTCGTTCCTCCTGAAATACAATTTTCTCTCGTTCGGGCGATGGGTGCCGTTTTGGGATGTCGGCGCAGGCATGATCTGGACCAATCTGGCGCCGCGGATTCCGGAACAGAGCACGCAGTTTGAATTTGTCTTAGAGACCGGCCCGGGGGTGCATTATTTTGTGACGGACCGGATCACCTGGACCATGGGCGTGCGATTGCATCATATCTCCAATTCGAATCTCGGCGACCGAAATACCGGGATCAATGGGGTACTGCCCTATATTGGGCTTTCCTTCTTCACACCTGGATTCTTTTGAGGATACGGGAGACTGCATGGCAGCTACACGGACCGGTTGGCTGAAATTGGGAGCACTTCTCGTCGTCCTTGGCGGCGCCTACACGATGGCATCCTGGCTTGACCTCGGAGAACTGCTGAAGCCTGAAGGAATAACCGATCAACTCCGCGCAGCCGGTCCTTTCGGGCCGTTCGTGTTCATGCTGTTAATGGCCACGGCGGTGGTAATCAGTCCGATTCCCAGTTTACCTCTGGACCTCGCCGCAGGAGCAACCTACGGGGTAACCCTGGGAACGATGTATGCGGTCATTGGAGCGGAGATTGGGGCCATTCTTAGTTTTCTCATCGGTCGGTTTCTGGGACGAGAGGCATTGACCAGACTCCTTCGAATCGACATCATGTTTTGCGAACGTTGCTCGGACCGCCACCTGGCCCTGGTTGTTTTTCTATCCCGATTACTTCCGATATTTTCGTTCGACCTTGTCAGTTATGGCGCAGGACTGACGAACATGTCCCTGCGAGCGTTCGCGGTGGCGACGTTGTTGGGAATGACTGGTCCAACGTTTCTGCTGACCTATGCGGGTGAGCAAGTGGTCTCGGGAGAATGGGTGCTGATCGTCTTCGGCCTCGCCATGGTCGCCCTGTTGCTGTTCATCCCGAAATTAATGGTCCGATATCGGACCACGCGCTGGGTAGAATTCATACGAGGCGGAACTCCGGTCGCCGCCCCGGAGAGCGCTGTCGAGACGACTCTAGCTGGCCCCTGCTCCTCGTGCGGGGGACCATTGAGCTGAAGCTTTCGCGCCTCGCGGCTCCTGCTTCAAGCGACAGACCGACTGTGCTCGCCTCAGTCGCCATCGCCGGCACCTCTTACCGCTGTCGGCCTTCCCTAACCGCTTACTACCATTGATTCGTCTCAGACATGAGACCATACCCTTGGTGAAATCTCTTGGTGGTTGTGAGGCAGCTTACAGCCGGCAGACGGAGAAGTCAGATATAAAGGCACGTAATAAGGAATGTCCTGGCCATTTCACACAAAGGGGGAGGGGTTATGACCAAAGAGAAAAACAACACCAAGAGAGGAAACTCATCCACGACAGACCGTGAGAATGCGCAAGAAGACATCCGCGCTCTCGCCTACCAGCTCTTTTGTGAGCACGGGTGTGAACATGGGCATGATGTGGAGCATTGGCTGGAAGCAGAACGGCGGGTTCTATCAGGGCATCAGGACAATTGAGGAAAAATCTCGCAGAGCATCGCGCATTACATAATATTCGCACCACTTCTTAGCTGCTCATAGACGGGTGTGTGAACAGGTTGGGGCCGGTCCCAAACTGTAATCCACCTCACAGTTCTTTTCCTGTATCTCTCGTAGAACAGGGACGGAACAATAAGAAGCTGATGATGCATTATCGTGGATACGGTTCTGTTGACTGAAAAAACCTCTCCATCTATGCGCGCTCCATTTCGATTGCCTCTCATGATCCTGTTGGCAGGGGTGCTGCTCGCCTGGACTGTTTTGGCCAGTCCTCACCTAATTGAGCACGAGTTCGAGCACGGGAACCATCACTCGAATAGTCATTCGAGTCCACTTTGTACCTGGTTCTGTGCAGCCGGTCAGACCATAGACTCTGCGCTCCACCTCACCGACGCCCAGTCTGCAGGTACAGAAGCTCTCGACTCCTTGCATGCGTCCACTACCCGGAATGTCCCGCCATCTCACCCGTTCACCCGAGGGCCGCCCTCCGAGGCCTGATCGGTTTCAGCGACATCTCCTCATCAGCCCGATTGCGACCTCGCATAGAGTGGTCTCCGTGCCCTTGGCACGTCCACCCAGGAGGGTCGTGATGGGGCGTTCTCGTCATTTTCTCGGTGCGTCTTTGTGTTGACGGAAGACGTCAGCCGACTATCGAAGGAGCAGTACCATGCGATTTGCCCGTCAGGTGTCATTTCTCTTCGTTCTGGCCCTCACTCCCCTGTTTTTGCCATCGGAGGCGCACGCGTCCTGTGGCGCCGTCAGCTGCTTCGTGGTCATCGGAGCCCAGCAGCAGATCCCGCAACAAGGCCTGCTGACGGTGAGTGGGATCTACAACTATACTCCGATGCGGCTGCTGAGCGGCGCCACGGGGATTATTCCGGCGGCGGATCAGGCTCGGCAACGGTTGATTCTAGATCATCACCAGGAAGTTCGAACCATCACACAGAGCTATACGCTCGACTTCAACTATGGCGTCACGGATCGGTTTGCCCTTCAATTGACCGTGCCCTATCTCAAACGTAAGCATCTGCACATCGATGGGCTCGGTGAGTCTGCGACCGAGGCCGGCGAGCCGGTCAACTTTTCGGATAATGGCTTCGGCGACGTACGCCTGACCGCCAAGTACAACGTGTTGCCGACTCTTCGCCACAATATCGTCCTGGGGTTCGGCCTTGAATTACCGACCGGGGATACCCAGGCACGGGATAGTTCCGGGCAGATCTTGGAATCCCCTGGGCAATTGGGGCGTGGCCAGGTTGGTCTCATCGGCTCAATTTACCAAACCTATGAGCTGATTCCCCATCGATTGAGCCAGTTTGCCTTCGCCAGCTATCGCCATACTTTCCGCAATCGGGACGGGTATCAATTTGGAGACGAATACCAATTCAACGCGGGAGTGAATCTGGTCACGACTCCCTGGCTTGTGCTGATCAATCAATTCAACTTTCGCTATCTCACGCAGGACAACGTCACGGCCAATCTAGAGCAATCGGCCGCGCCGTTTGCGGGAGAAGAACCGACGGTGATCGATCCTCGTATCCTCGATCGCCGAGTGCCGAATACCGGATCCACCTACTTTGCCTATACGCCAGGATTTCAACTCGACGTCGGGCGACTCTTCACGTCTCAATATACAGAAGGGACGTCGATGTATGTTATGGCCCAAATCCCCGTGGCGCGGGATGCCAACAACAACCTTGCGCAGGGAACCAGTTTTATCTTTGGTATCACCCGTTCGCTTCAACTTCTGAAACCTCGATCCTAATCGTGGGCGACGGGCCTACATCCTTGCAGGTGATGGGAACGGACGATGTTCCCATCACCTGCAAGAAGCCGACTGATTGAAGGGCCGAAGACAAGAATCAGAACGCGAGGCGAGAAAGTGCGTCAGGTTTCAGAAGGGTGATCGTTCGCCCATCCATATGGATGAGCCCTTGGTCCCGAAACTGCCCCATAATGGTGCTCACGGTTTCGCGGCTGCAGCCGATCAGATTCGCCATTTCTTGATGAGTCAACTTGGCCCTCAGACGAATCCCCTGCTTGTCCACGACGCCATCAGTCTTCCCGACCTCACGAAGGAGGTGCGCTAAGCGGGCCGGCACATCGCGAAAGACGAGATCCTCGACGCGGCTCTGGATTTTCCTGAGCCGCAGGCCGATGAGCTTGGTGAGTTTTACCGTCACATTCGGATGCATCGCTAAGTACTGGTCGAAGTCTTTGCGCGGGATCACGCAGATGAGTGTGTCATCGAGCGCTTCCGCTGAGGTCGAGCGGGGAGCATCTTCCAAGACCTCCAGCTCACCGAAGACTTCGCCTGGCTCGAGAATCTCAAAGGTGACTTCTTTCCCGCTGGGGGCGGTATTGGCAATTTTGACTCGCCCTTTTTTCAGCAAATACACACTGCTACTCGGATCACCGGGAAGATAGAGCGGCTGTCGCTTCTTGACTTCCTCCATACGGGTAATCTTCTCCATCTCCTGCATATCGGACGAAGAAATACCGTCGAACAAGCGAATGTGCTTCAGGTACCACAGCTTATTCGAGGATGAGGAAGCCTGTTCCATGCGACTACTCCCAGTTCAGAACGACAGTCTAATGATTTATCCCCCATGAGGCAATACGTCGTTTCCGATGCCAAATTCCCTCAGTCGCGTTGCCTTTTTGAGACGAGACAGTAAACCAACCTACACCTGGATTGAATAAGGCTTGAATCGAGCATGTTATGGGCCTTTTTCCTGGCTGTCTTCTATCTACACACTGTGAACTGGCTCACAGAATCTCATCGCCACGTGAGGTATCGTGGAAGCATGTTGAGAGGAGATGCCTCCAGAAAACCTGAACTGAAGCAGCACCTCTATCTGGTTCCACGCACCCACACGAAGGGAGTTCAGTCCATGGAAACGCAGTGCGCAGACGGACATCAGGATGCCACGACCCATCCGATTTCTCCTTTGCATCAGGGCACGTTACCCGTTACGTCTACTAAGGCACATCCCTCGGGCAAGGTGATCATCGCTCTCATAATCGGACTGGCCATCGGGGCGTTCTTCTATTTCGATCTTGGCCGGTTCTTGTCCTTGGACGCTCTGAAAGACAATCGGGACGATCTGCTGGCATTTTCGGACGCGAATTATGTCGCAGCGGTCGGCATCTTCATTGTCGCCTATGCGATCGTTACGGGCTTGTCGTTGCCGGGTGCGGTCATTCTCACGCTCGCCGGCGGGTTCGTCTTCGGTGCCGTCCTTGGAACGGTATTCGTGAATTTCGGGGCAACGACCGGAGCCACCTTGGCGTTTCTCACCGCGCGGTATCTGTTACGGGACACCGTGGAGCAAAAGTTCGGACAATCGCTGAGACCGTTCCAAGAAGGCTTCGCCAAGAATGCCTTCAGCTACCTGCTGACCCTGCGACTGATTCCCCTCTTTCCGTTCTTTGTGGTCAATTTGGTATCAGGCCTGACCCGCGTGAACGCGGGAACGTACATCGGAGCCACCGCGCTCGGCATTATTCCTGGTTCGTTCGTCTATGCCTATGCAGGACACCAACTGGGGACCATGAACTCACTGAAGGAAATCGCATCGCCGAATGTGATCGGAGCCTTTGTGCTCTTGGGGCTACTTGCCCTCGTACCGGTCGTCTATAAACGATTTGCGGCCAACAAACCAGCGGCAGAAAATACATAGGTCATCGATCAACCCATAACTCATAACGAATGGTGCGACGCTATGATGAAGCCTCTTCCAGGAACCGTTGCCATGAGTGAGCACGAGCAATCGTTGGTGCTTCCGAGCGATGAATACAATCGGCAACTCGTCGCCAATGTGCATCCTCCCGATTGGGTCAACCCTGAGCCGACCGGTCGCTACAACATCGTGGTCATCGGCGCCGGCACGGCGGGACTGATTACGGCGGTCGTTGCCGCAAGTCTCGGAGCCAAAGTCGCGCTGATCGAAAAACATCTGATGGGTGGGGACTGCCTGAATGTCGGTTGCGTACCGTCCAAAGGCATGATCCGAGCGGCCAGGGCCTGGGCCGATCTCCGGCGTGCCAAAGAGTTTGGCCTCGATATTCCTGCCGGCGTGACGTACGACTTCGGAGCCGTGATGGCGCGCATGAGAAAATTGCGCGCGCAGATCAGTCACAACGATTCAGCTCATCGATATGCCAAACTGGGCGTGGACATCTACATCGGCAGCGGGCGTTTTCCTGGTCCCGAGACCATCCAGGTAGAAGGACCGGCAGGCAATCGTGTGTTGACTTTTGTGAAGGCCGCCGTCTGCACCGGCGCACGAGCGGCAGTACCGACCACACCGGGCCTACAGGAAGTCGGATACCTGACCAACGAAACTGTCTTTTCATTGACCGAACTGCCCCAGCGCCTCGCGGTGATCGGGGCAGGCCCGATCGGCTGCGAGCTGGCCCAGTCGTTTGCCCGTTTCGGAAGCCAGGTCTACTTGGTCGAAGCGGCACATGGCATCATGCCGAACGAGGATCGCGATGCGGCGGACACTGTCGAGCAACAGATGGTTCGGGATGGCGTGAAGCTGCTGTGCTGCGGCAAACAGTTACAAGTCGGGAAGACCGAAAACGGCAAGCGACTGACCGTCGGATCGCATGGCCAACAGTATGATGTGACCGTCGACGAAATTCTGGTCGGAGTCGGACGAGCACCGAACGTGGAGGGGATCGGGTTGGAGGCAGCGGGAGTGGATTATGACAAGAACGGGATCAAAGTGAATGACCGGTTGCAGACGACGAATCCGAAGATCTTCGCAGCAGGCGACATTTGTTCACGCTACAAATTTACCCATGCCGCTGATGCCATGGCGCAAATCGTCATCCAAAATGCGCTGTTTCCGCATCCCTTCGGCCTTGGCTCTGCCAGCGTGGAATCGCTGATCATGCCCTGGTGCACCTTCACTGAACCGGAGATTGCCCATGTCGGGATGTACGAAAAAGAGGCACAAGAAAAAGGCCTCGAAGTTGAAACGTACACCTATAAGCTCGATGAAGTTGACCGGGCGATCTTGGACGGAGAAGACGAAGGGTTTGCGAGGGTTCACATCGAAAAAGGCACGGATAAGATCCTGGGCGTGACGATCGTGGCCGCGCATGCGGGTGACATGATCAGCGAATTTTCCGTCGCCATGAAAGCGGGAGCCGGAGCCAAGACGATCGCGGCAACCATCCATCCCTATCCCACGCAAGCTGAAGTGAACAAGAAGGTAGTGAACCTCTGGCGCAAGGCGCATTTCACACAACGAACCAAGAATCTGTTGATCAAACTGTTTGCCTGGATGCGCCGATAGAGGAGACATCATGAACAACGATGTTTCACGTCTTCACCTGAAAAGGATTGAGCCCATGGCACTGTCTCTTTCTTCCGTGCTTGTCGGTTTGGCGTCGTGCCTGTTGGCCGGAATCATCCTCGCTGCTCCAAACCGGCTGCAAGCCGGGTCCCCTGCCACCATCGAAGTCGGTGCCTTTTCGACCGCCGCGCCGGGTGGACCCTGGCCGGATGGCTGGAAACCACTCACGTTTCCTAAAATTGCCCAACACACGACGTACAGTCTGGTACGAGACGGTGATCGCATCGCCGTCAAGGCCGCCAGTCAGGCCTCCTCGTCGGGGTACACGAAAGAACTTCTGATCGATCCCAAGGAGTATCCCATCATCCAATGGCAGTGGAAAGTGTCGAATATTTTGAAAGCCGGCAATGTGGCCAAGAAAGAGGGCGATGATTATCCGGCCCGTATCTATGTCACCTTTCAATACGACAGTGCGAAAGTGAGTCTCTTCGGCAAGGCGAAGTACGAGGCCGCCAAGCTGATCTATGGGCAGTACCCGCCGCTCGGCGCCCTCAATTATATTTGGGAGAGCCGGGCGGCTGTAGGAACGGCGGTACCCAACCCTTACACCGAACAGGTGCACATGGTTGTGGTGGAAAGCGGGCCGACCAAGCTCAACACCTGGATGACTGAAGAGCGGAACGTCTATGAAGACTACAAGCGCGCGTTCGGAGAGGAGCCCCCAATGATTTCCGGGATTGCCATTATGACGGATACCGACAACACCGGCGAATCGGCGGAAGCCTACTACGGGGATATTGTCTTCAGGAAGAAACCGCAGTGATTGGAAGCAAAGCCGACATGCGCGACTCACCCATCAGTGACCCGGCACATCCGGTCTTGGATCTGACACAAACCCACCACGATTGGGCATCGTAACGGCTGGAAGCGTCCGGGCGTCAATCACCGCATCCTTCGGAATGATGCCGTTTTGATGCAGCAGCCACGTGACGAGGGCATACACTTCATCCGACGTGAGTGACTGCGGCGCAGTGAACGGCATGGCACGGAAGATGTAATCATACAACGTGGTGGCATAGGGCCAATAGCTGCCGATAGTCTTGATCGGTTGCGCTGTGGTCAGCGAACCTTGGCCTCCGATCAGCCGATCTTTCGGCCCTTCGATGCCCGTTGGTCCATGGCAGGCTGCACATTTGTTCTCATAGATGATCGCCCCCTGTTGGACGGTGCCTCGACCGGGCGGCAAACCTATGCCGGTCGGATTCACATCGATATCCCATGCCTTGATGGCTGCCTCGCCAGCCGGCAGTCCCAATCCATAGCGGGATTCCTCTGCCACGGAGATACTGGGAGAAACCAGGAGCAGGCCCAGCACCAGAATAATCGACATTGCGCGACTAGACCGACACATTGGTCACATTCCCTTGTTGATCAATCTTCCAGCTGTGAATCGCGTTGTAATGGTAGAACGAGTTGGTTCCTCTGCTTGCCACGAGTGCCGTTCGGGTCGGCTGGACGTAGCCCGTCTCATCGGTGCAGCGGCTTTGGATGATCGTCTCGTCTCCGTTCCAACGCCATCCGAACCGAAATCGCGTGTGGCACCGTGGAAGCACCGGTGCTTGTAGCTGCGTAGGATGCCAGGTCCGCCCTCCGTCCGCGCTCACATCCACTGCTCTTACGGACCCTAGACCGCTCCAGGCCAGCCCTCGAATCTCGACGAAGCCCGGCTCGATCCTCTGGCCACCTGACGGGCTTGTGATCACTGATTTGGCTTCCATCACGAACGTAAACTGTCTGGACTTGCCGTCCGGCATGAGGTCGGTATAGCGACTGGTTTCCTCTCGTGTCATGAAGGGCGCCGTGCCGAGCTTGAGCCGCCTAATCCATTTGATGCAGGTGTTGCCTTCCCAGCCGGGAATGACGAGACGAAGGGGGTAGCCCTGCTCCGGCCTGAGCGCCTCACCATTTTGCGCATAACAGAGCAGCGCGTCTTTCAACACCTCTGTCAACGGCAGGCTGCGTGTCATCGCTGCGGCATCGCTGCCTTCAGCCAGGACCCAGGATGCATCCGGTTTGACACCTGACTCTGCCAACACCGTCGCGAGCGGCACGCCGGTCCATTCGCTCGTGCTCATCAATCCGTGCGTGTCTTGCACCGTCTTACCGGACGGTCCTTTCCACTCGTGCCCCGAGTTCCCCGAGCATTCGATGAATAGCGTGCGCGTGACGGAGGGAAAGCGCACGAGATCATTCATCGCAAATGTGAGTGGCCGGTCGACCAGTCCATGAATCATGAGTCGGTGGCGGTCTGGATTGATGGACGGCACCCCGTTATGATGGCGCTCGAAATGCAGTGCGGACGGAGTGATGATACCGTGCAGGGATTGGTGGGGCGTCAGTGAATGGGTGGCCGTCGTGAGGCGCTGGACCGTCTCTCCCTCTGTGCGCAACCCATAAGGACTAGGCCCGCGGCCCGGCACATGGGTAGGAGCGGGACTCGCTCCCTCTTCAGCCGGAAGCAATGCGGGGGTGATCAAACCGGCGGCAGTGACTCCCACGAGAGATACGACCTCGGTAAGCCATGTTCGCCGATCAACCCGAGCTTCCTGCTCTGTACCCTCTTCTGAGGAGGCATGCATCTCTCCGTCGAACGGATTCATGTTCTTTCCGCCTCACGTTCATTTGCCGCGCCGAGTAGTATGACTGTCTCCGCTCTGCAGACACAAGAGATTCTCTGTCGCACCACTTACTGTGCATTCGTTGCCGCAACTGGTGCAAGGTGGTTGGACGTTTGTTTCTGTCGTACCACATATTGCACTAAGGCGTCGGCGGAGAGAAGCCCAGGACCGTGCAACACGAAATACAGGAACAAGACCCCCACATAGAACGTTTCTTGGAGCGCCGCTTCAGATACTTGCCCATACGAGATCGAGGCGACGATGTTGAGTCCGAACAGCGAGAGGGCCGCCCCCCGACCGGCCAGACCAATCGCCAGTAGGACCGAGCCGCCTAATTCGACGGCGGTTGTCACGTAGGCGGCCATCTCCGGCGGCAGCCATGGCACGTCGTAGACCATGGTAAAGAGCATCACCGTCGACATCCAACTGGAGAGCTTCACCATCCCGCCTGTCCAGAAGATATGCGCAAGGTACAGACGCACCGACACGTCAAAGAGGGGTAACAAGGCCTCCAAGCCCCAGACGACTCGACCGTACGAGGCCACCACATGATCGAGGACTACTCTCGACCATCCCTTCTTGCGCATCATGACTGTACCTCGATTGAAAGTACCGAGCCTGTGGCGGCATTGGACAGCCCGATCAAAAATTGCGCAAGGTCGATTTCTGGTCTGAACTCTTTGGCCAGATACTCGACTTCCGCCACGGTTTTTCGATCGCGCACCGCCTGAAGCAGCCACCACTGTTTGGACGAGAGGCTCCTGACATGAATCTTTCCACCGGCTCTCGTCACAAGGAGACCACCCTCCTCAGGAGACAGGCATACGTCGTCGATCTCCTTTCCACCAACTTCTGGTTGGAGCGCGTGCCAGACTCGATGGACCGGCAGCGCGCATCGCAGCAGCCGCACGGCCGGATTCAGACGGAACGTCACAGAGAAAGGATCGACCGTAGCAAGGGTCTTCACCAACTCTTGAGAAGGAAGCGGGCTGTCGGCAGCTTGATGCAGTTCGTGGCAGACCCATTCTAATCGCGCCAGTTCGATAAGCAGACGAGGGCTTTCAAGTTGACGGAGGAAGAGCGGAAAGTGCTGCCCATACGCAAACAGATCGCCGCTCGTCGAGGGATACCGCTTCAGATACCCGCGTGCAAACACGCTGAAATAGCGCCCTCCGATCAATCGATGCAGGACCGGATAGGTGATCCTCAATGCCTGCACATAGTTGTGTCGAATCAATCGGCGATAGAGGGCCAGGCTTCGCCACGATGGTCCACCCTGCAGCGAGGTGACGGACGGCAGGCCTTTCCCTTCAACAATCGCAGAGGCGAACGCGCGTTGTAGCTCATGCAGGCGTGGCATAACAGGCTCCGAGCATGGCATTGGCCTGTGAGGCTTGCTCCAGCAACACGGCCAGCGGCGGGAGGTTGGTATCCCATTCAATCAACGTTGGTCGTGGACCGAAGTGGTGAAGGGCCCACTCGTACAGACTCCAGACCTCCGGATACACCGCTTGCCCATGGGTATCGACCAGCCATCTTCCGACGTGATCGAAACCCGCCAGATGGATCTCTTGCACGGCACCGGGCGGAATGGCATCCATAAACTTTACTGGGTCCAGGTGGAAATTCACGGCATTGACATAGAGATTGTTGAGATCTAACAGTATCCCGCACCCGGTTCGCCTCACGACTTCAGTCATGAACTCACCCTCCGGAATTGTCGAATCCCGCCAGGTCAGGTACCGAGTGACATTTTCGATGAGGATAGACCTCTGCAACTCTGTTTGAACTTCGTCGATCCTGGCGCAGACATGGTTCAAGCTTTCTTCTGTATACGGGAGCGGCAACAAATCGTTGAAGAAGCGACCATCGACGGAACTCCACGACAGATGCTCCGACACGAAAGTCGGCTGGAATCGATCGAGCAGTGCCTTCAGTTTACGAAGATGGGTCGAGTCGATCGGATCCGTGGCACCCAACGAGAGCCCGACTCCGTGAAAGCTGAGCGGGTATTGGGATCTGACGCGCTCAAGGATGCGAAGCGGTGCGCCGCCTTCACCGAAGTAGTTCTCCGGATGGGCCTCCATCCATGCGACTGGAGGTGGCTCCTCCAGGATCTCTCGATAATGTTGTGATCGAAGCCCGATCCCGGCGTGCGCCGGGATCGGAGTGGCAACCAGTTGTGACATCGATGACCGTCCTACATCTTCTTCATTTCTTCTTTCATCTTGGCCATGTCTTCTTTCGTGATGGCGAGCACGGTGCCCTTCGCGACCTTGGCGCACAAACCTTTCGGCAGGAACACATACGAATCGGCCTCGTTGTCGGATTTCGCCATGCCCGCACAGGCATGGAGGCTGGTTCTAACGGCACAGTCGTTCATGCCGGCCTTGGCGACCCCGCCGCAAGCTTCCCAACCAGACGGAAGTTGTGGGACCTTGGGCTCGGCGTTTGCCGCTTGAGTGCCGGCGATGCTCAATGCAACCAACAATGCGGAATGGATCACGGCGGTTTTCTTCGTCTTCGCGTTCATGTAATTCTCCTGTTAAGAGTTGTTGAAACGGCGCTCTTGTTGACCTCGTGAACTAGCTCTTGTCCACCGTCTGTCACCACCTACTCAACGACTCCCCTCCTTTCTGCAATGCGAGAACGTCATATTCCCGACCGAGTGTGGCTTCAGAACACAGTGACACGCTCACATCCTACGGATCGAGCTAACATCCCGCTGTGAGGCGGCTTACAAATCCTGAAAAACTCGAGGAATATGGTCCAGACAGGACCTTGCGATGATCACACGCGGAAACGGCTCTCGTCGTGACACCGAACCGGTTCCATACACCACTGTCTCTTTCGATTCGGATTGTTCTGTCCGCCTGAATCCATTCAACATTTTGTGCCTCTGACTGTTTGAAACAGGAGTATGCTCGCCTGATGAACTGGATTTGGGCGAGAGGAGGCTAGGTCGATGGAAGCTGTAGATCTCATTCGGATTGGGTCGTACGTGTCTGTTCTCGGCGTGATGGCGACGTGGGAACTGTTGGCGCCACGGCGGAAGCTGACAGCCTCGAAGCTCTGTCGTTGGGGCGGCAATCTGACGATCGTAGTCTTGAACACAGTCATCGCCCGACTGCTGTTCATGGGCGGCGTCGTGGCAACGGCGGCGATGGCGCAGGACCATAGCTGGGGACTCTTGAACTGGGTCGAAGGACCCGTCTGGCTCGAACTCGCCCTGGCGATTGTCGCACTTGATTTCATCATCTATTGGCAACATCAAGTGTTCCATAACGTGCCGATCCTCTGGCGCTTCCATATGATGCATCACTCCGACCTGGACCTGGATGTGACCAGCGGGGTGCGTTTTCACCCGGTGGAGATCATCATCTCAACGGGAGTGAAGGCCCTGTCGGTCCTCGTGCTGGGGGTGGCTCCGCTGGCGATTGTAATCTTCGAGATCGTCTTGAACAGCACGGCCCTGTTCAACCACAGCAATGTTCGGATGCCTCTAGCCCTCGATCGGGTGCTCCGGTGGTTCATCGTCACGCCGGACATGCATCGGATTCACCATTCGACGGATGTGCGAGAAACTAACAGCAACTATGGATTCAACGTGCCCTGGTGGGATCGCCTGTTCGGCACCTATTGCCCTCAACCGGCCTTGGGACAGACAGGCATGAAGATCGGCTTGGAGCATCTCGGTCCACCGGTCTGCCTGAACCTCTTCATGATGCTCGGCTTCCCATTCGTGACGCAGTTGGGACGGTACGCAAGCCGTGCACAATCGTGAATACTGTTCGAACCGACATCACAGTTTAAGGAACACTTGCAGTAAGTTATCCAGCTTGAAGTGGGTCCTTCTTTCCCGCAGCTGATTAGTTGCGTCCCGCCATCACGCCTCCATCGACATCCCAAATAGCACCGGTTACCCAGGCAGCATCGTCGCTCAGTAAGAATTGGATGGCTCGCGCCACGTCGTCAGGCGTCCCAATCCGGCCAATTGGGTGAAAACCGTTGAAGGAGGCTAACGTCTTGTCAAGTTGACTGGGTTCGATGAAGGCCTGGTAAATCGGAGTCTTCACCACAGCCGGAGAGACTGCGTTGACGCGGATATTATGGTCAGCCAACTCCATCGCCATGTGTTGGGTGAGCGCATGCAGTCCTGCTTTCGCCATGGAATAGGCAGAGGACGGCGTTGCCTTAATCGCTTGTCGCGCCCACATAGAGCCGATATGCACGATGGAGCCACCGCCGTTGGTGGCCATGTTCTTGGCGACGGCCTGCGAAATGAAGAAGAGGGCCCGATTCAGATTCAGATACCTGTCGTAGTTCTCGGGGGTGTGATCAAAAAACGGGGTGGGCTTGAAGTATCCCGCCGCATTCACCAAGTATTTGATATGGCGACTGTGGTGCTCGGCAAACGCAAGAATACGCTGGACATCATTCGGCGCGTACAAGTCGGCGGCAAATGCTTCGACGGCTCCAAACGTTGACAGCTCGCGCAGTGCCCTCTCCAGTTTGTCTTGAGACTTGCCGACGATCGTGACCGGGATGTGACGTTCCAACAAGCGCTTTGCGGTGGCAAGACCGATTCCGCTGGATCCTCCCACGATGAGGGCGACGGGGTGATTCGACTGTTTCATTGATGACCTCCCATAAACAGGGCCTCAGTCAAGAGGCGACTCGATACCTTGATGAATGATGAACGATGGACCGCTACACCGCGTTGAGTACCGGGTCCTTATGCCTCTGCGCCTGTCCGTCATGGCAGGCACCGCGATGGGCGTCGAGGAAATGTTCGAGAATGCTAGCGAGATAGACCGGCGTCTCGTCCATCGGGAAGTGGCCGCTATCCGTGATGAAGGTGAGCTCTGCATTCGGGAACCAGGCCCCCAACGTTTTTCTCAGATGCTCCTCCTGAAAACCGGGAAGATCCTGACGCCCGCCGATCACCAGCACCGGTGTGCCGACCTTGGCTCCGGGGACCTCCTCAGAAAAGTCGGTTTCCAACCACATCCGGTAATAGCCCTGGACAGCTTCCTTCGTAGAGGTCTGGAGATGCTTGGTTGCTCTCGAGCTCGCCCAAACAGGTGAAAGTCGTTGCCCTGTCAGCATCAAGAGACCCTGTTCCGTCAGTTCACGCTGGTGAATCAAGTCCCAGAGGAATTTCTTGGTTCCCTCGTCGGCGGGGTATCCATCCGCCGAGACCGGTGTAATCCCAACAGCACTCTTGATGCGCTTCCTACCGGAGAGCCAGTCATCGAGGATCATGCGTTGCATCACCATGACGGACATTGAATGGCCGATAACATGGAACTCCGTCCACCCAAGACTGTCGGCGAAACGAAACGCATCCGCTGCCACCTCGTCTACGGTGTAGGCGCCGGCAAGATGTCGCGACGTGCCATAGCCTCGCAGATCCGCAAATACATAGGTGTAGCGGTCCTGGTTGAGGTAAGGGATTAGAGGATCGTAACTTCCCGCATCACCCATCCAGTGATGCAACAGCAGCACGTTCTCGCTGCCTTGCCCATGAGTCGTATGGCCTAAGATGGCCCTCGAAGAATGTGTCATGATCGCGATGCTCCTTTCTCGAATTGGCGTCGAGCAACAACTTCGTGCTGCGCCCGTTTGGATGACAGATAGATCCACACATCACGGATGTCGAAGATCAAGGAGATCCCGATGCTGAGGGACAGCACGAGAAGATACCCGGCAAACGGCCCCTCGGTCTGTTGAAGTTGAATGATGAGATACCCCAGCAAGGGAATCCAAAATACGTGTCCCAAGCCGAGGATCCGTGCGAAACCGAATACCGCATACAGCCCCATCATCAGCATGGCCGACAGCATGAAGACGACCAGGATGAGTTTGGCCAGCGGTTCGCTCCAAAATGCGAGGCTGGCCATATTGATCACCATCAGGGCGAAGACCCAGCCCGCAACCCAGGCCGGCTGGTCCAACAACTCGCTGAAGAACCACAGGGGATTTCGCAGTGGAGCACGTGGCGGCGTTGTCCTGTTCATATTCAATCCTCCTTGGTGATCGCGACACATAGTCATTGCGAGAACTCACGAAAGCCGACATTGAGACTGATCGGATGGGCTCGCAACCAAATCGCCCGGGACCGTGGCCAATAGTTGGTAGTGACCCAGCCCCAGCTCCTTGCCATAGGCTTTTCCAACCAGCACGTCCTGCACATGCTGGTGGTCGTCGGCGCGGAAGTAGGAGCGTCCCTCCTTTAAGCCGTCGAACTCATGCCCCTTCAACGCCTTGATGACCGCCTGCGTGTCGGTTGTGCCGGCCCGTTGGACTGTTTCTAGAATCTGCGTCATGGCCGCATAGCCGTGGTAGCAGCGGGAGGTCGGGGTGTGGTTGTACTTATCGATGACGCCTTGAATGAACCGCTTGGAGCTATCCCGGTTGATTTTTGGATCCCAGATCAACCCCCAGATGCCGGCATGGTCGGCGTAGCCAAGCGGGCGTCCAATCTGTTCGCCGCTGATCATCCCACCGACACCGATCTGTTCTTTGGCCAGCTCAAGTCTGCTATAGGCCTTCAGAGCATGAACAAGATCCCAGCCATAGAGATTCAGAATCACGGCACTCGGTTTTGCCGTCTTGGTCTGAGCCATCGCGCTTGTGAAGTCAGTGGTCCCGAAGGGCGTACTGACCGAGCCGAGCACGTCGCCACCCTCGGCTACGAGCGCGTCGGTCATGGCCTGTTCCGCCGCTCGGCCATCCATCGTGTCGGCAGTGACCATGAACCAACGATTCCCATAGGCCTTCACGAGATGGGGCGTGACGGCTTTGGACAACATCCGAGCGTTCGGCATGAATATGAAGGTGTGTGAGTTGCAACCGGTTCCCGTCAGCTCTGGAACATGCGCCCCGGTCACCATGAAGAGTGTGTTTTCCGCTTTCGCGAGATCGGCGACTGCAAGGGCAACCTCTCCATTCAAGGTCCCCATCAAGAAGTCCACACGGTCTTCTTTGATAAGTTTGGCGGCAGCCTTGAGCCCTGTCCGGACATTCGAGGCATCGTCGGCCTCCACAAGTCTCACCGGTCGTCCCAACACTCCGCCGCTCTTGTTGAAACGCTCCACTGCCACAGTCGCGCCGTGTACGTCGTGAATGGAGGACGTGCTGTACGGACCGGAGAGCGGATCGATGATCCCGACCTTGATCGGTTCTGAGGCATGGGCGATAGCTCCTGACCTTGCGGACTGGAGTAAGTCGGTCAAGCCTCCGAACGCGAGCGCGCAACCCGTTGCGGTTGTGAACTTCAGAAATCTTCGACGCGAAATATGATGCATGGGTCCTGTCTCCTCTACGTTGGCAGCGGCGGAAGCCCGACCGCATCCACCGCTCTTCTAAGCTCGAACTGAGCCGAGCTGCGCTTCTAACTCGGCGATGCGGGATTTCAATGGAGCCATGGCTTCCTCCACCTCGTCGAGGGAATAGCGCGGGGTGATGTACTTCGGGCAGTTCCAGTCGTAGGACACCACTTCGATGGTGACGACCCGCTCGACCTTGTTTCGGATGTCCCCCTGCGCGAGCCGCTCGGCGAGAGCCGTATTCTCCCGGACATCTTCTACCCGCGCATGACCGAGGATCTTCAACCGTGCCCGGTTCTTATAGTCCACGAGAAACAAGGCCACCCGGTCGTTCATGTGAACATTCCCCGTACTCAGCAGTTGCCGGTTCCCCCGATAATCGGCAAATGCGAGTGTGATGGGATCAAGCACCTTCAGGAAGCCTTTCGGCCCGCCCCTGTGCTGGACATACGGCCAACCTTGTTCACTAATTGAGCCCAGATAGAAACTGTCACGATCCGCGATAAAGCGGGCTTCAGCCTCGCCGAGCGGATCGCGGTCAGGAACATCGCTGAACATCGGCGCATGTCCGTAGTACCGTTGCTGCGCCGAGCGGACCGACTCGGTCATCGTCATCTGCAGATATTTCATCGCCATCGTCTTGCCCTCCGTCGGGGGAGGGAAGGCGGCCTGAGACCGTCTCCCCACCACCCCTGCTGGTCGATCAAAACACCACCACGCTCCATCCGTCTGCCAGGTAGCGCCTGAGGCTCAAGAGGCCCGCAGTTCCCGGCAAGGCGTTGTCGTTCACGCTCGCCACTCCACACGACTTCACGCTGTCCGTCGCCCCAAACACCTCGGCACATGCGCACGACGCGCCCTGCACCACATCGCGTACGGATTGATAGAGCGCATGGGCCGGGTGCGTCAGCTTGGTCAGCTCCGCCGGCCATCTGGTGCCTGGCCCATTGAACACCACGGCGACGTCGTCGCCTTTCTGCTTGGATTCAGCGGCTAGGGCGAGCGCATTGAACACGCGTCCCAGCGCTTCTTCGGCACCGCTCTTGGGATCGGACAATATGACGATTGCTGTTTTCATTGCTTCCTCCGTTCTCAACATCTCAGCGAACAAAATGTTGTCTCTTAACACTCCCTGAACGTCTCGCTTCTACCCGCAGGCGCAGGACGAGGCAGCGCACCCGCTGGTGAGTGAGACCTCCGGAAAGTCAATGACGGTCCCGGCGATGTGGTTGATGTAATTGCTGAAAATATTCAGCGCGACATGCGCCACGGTCTCGACGATGTCTCCGTCGGTCAGCCCGGCCTGGCGCGCCTGATCGAGTCCTGCCGCCCCAAGTTCCCCGCGTTGCACCACAATACTCTGTGCCAGTTTCAAGATGGCATCCGTGCGAGGATCCACTGCCGCAGCCGTCCTGGCATCGGCGAGGTCCTGCTGCGTCAAGCCCAGCTTACCGCCGATGAACGAATGGGCGCTGAGGCAATAGGCGCAGCGATTGGTCTCGGCGACGGTGAGCGCAATCTGTTCGCGGAGCTTCGGAGAAAAGCTTCCGTCCCCAAGGGCGGCGCTGAAGTTGAGATAGCCCTGGAGCGCAGCCGGCGCGTTGCCCAAGACGCGAATCAGATTCGGGACCACGCCTAACTTCTTTTGGACTCCCTCGAAGAGCGTCTTGGCTGGGCCGGTGGCTGTCTGCGGATCGAGTTGTGCGATGCGAGTCATGATACCTCCTTAAACGGTGTGGGTTGCCCGCGCTTCAAGTACGCGATTGATCATCCTATTCAGCAGTAACTGTACCTTAGTGCATGAATCTCTAAATCATTGATAGTACGATCGTTTGTTAATTCATTTACAAAATAGATCGATACGAGTATTCGTAATCTACGATTGTTCGTTGTATTTCATCTCGAAATCTCGTAGTTTGAGTCCTATGAATCCCAAACAGCTTCCCCAGGTGATGGTGACCACCGCGCGTCACCGCGGGCTGTGTGATGTCCTGCGATCTATCACCGACGGCATCGCCCAATGTCCGAATACCGTTCTGACACGCATCTGGTTGGTCGAACCGGATGCGATCTGCGACCTGTGCCGAAGCCGAAAGGATCTTCCTACGGGTGAACGATCACTGCACCTCGTCGCTAGTGCCGGCATTCCCGGTGACCCGCAAGCCGACTACAGCCGCCTCGACGGCTCTTTTCACAGATTTCCCCTAGGCGAACCCAAAATCGGGCGCGTGGCTGCGACGGGGGAGCCGCTCTGGCTGGCCGGACTGCAAGGCAACGAAGAGTGGATGGCACACCCGGCTTGGTTTACGCAGGAGGGAGTCAGAACCTTCGCGGCGCAGCCATTGATCTACCGAGGCGAGATTCTTGGAGTCCTGGGGCTCTTCGACCGAGGTCTGCTCAACGAGGAAGCCTTTGAGTGGTTGCGGATCTTCGCTGATTACGCGGCGGTGAGCATCGCGAACGCCAAGGCCTATGAGGAGATCGATCGTCTTCGTGCTCGTTTGGAAGAGGAGAACCTCTATCTGCGCGAGGAAGTCACAGCGGCCCTGGGGATGGGAGAATTCGTCGGCGAGAGTCAGGCGCTGCAGCATGTTCTGCGCCAAGTGGAGTTGGTCGCTCCGACTGATGCGGCAGTCTTGATTACCGGCGAGAGCGGAACCGGCAAGGAACTGGTCGCGCGCGCGATTCACGACCGGAGCCCGCGCAAAGACCGAGCCTTGATCAAAGTGAACTGTAGCGCCGTCCCGGATACCTTGTTCGAGAGTGAGTTTTTCGGTCATGTGAAAGGCGCCTTTACCGGAGCGCTGGCCGATCGCCCGGGCCGTTTCGAAATGGCCGATCATGGCACCCTCTTTCTCGACGAGATCGGTGAAGTGCCGCTCCCGATGCAAGCCAAATTACTGCGTGTGCTCCAGGAAGGAGAGTTCGAACGCGTCGGGGAAACCAAGACACGCAAGGTGAACGTGCGGATCGTCGCCGCGACGAACCGGGATCTGAAGCAGGAAGCCGAGGCAGGCCGATTCCGTGAGGATTTGTTCTACCGCCTCAGCGTGTTCCCGATCCACATTCCCCCGCTGCGTGAGCGCCGTGAAGACATTCCGAAGCTGGCCGTCCATTTCATCGCACAGAGCGCCAAACGGATGAACCGCCGATCCCCTCGATTAACCCAGGCGGCCTTAAGCCAACTGGCCGCCCACCACTGGCCGGGGAACGTACGAGAACTCCAAAACGTCGTGGAGCGCGCCGTCATTCTTTCTCAAGGGCGCACCCTGGACATTCATCTTCAACCCGCTCCCTCTCGTAACTCGACAACACCTTCACCGTCACCTCTCACCGCATCGCAAGTGGCAACTCGACAAGATTGGAGACGGCAGGAGCAGGAGAACATCGCGCAGGCCTTGCGACTCACGAAAGGCAAGATTTTCGGACCGGACGGTGCTGCCGTCTTATTGGGCATGAAGCCGACGACGCTGGCGTCGCGCATCAAGGCGCTGGGAATCAAGAAAACGAAACCGGATCTCTGACTGCACCATCTCGCCTCCGGCATGGCCGCAATCGACATGGGCTGATCCCTTTTTTGTTTCTTTCTGTTCGCTACAGCTCGGTACACGCCTGTCAGCCGACGGTCTTGGCCGGAGCCTTCCACGTCTGCGCAGCAAACTGCGGATCTTGAGCACACCCTATTTCCCTGACGGACTACGATTCAAGCCTCTGATCATCGGGTCACCCTCCACACGCCGTCCCCACCATGGGTCAGGGTGATGAGCGGGGCTATGTACGCTGTTGGATGAATGATCGCGAACGTCGCTGAATGACGGAGGGGTGTTCCCAGAGCGCGCCGACTCGTGCGACCTATTACGATCGGTTTCGGTTGTCGCCCTGCTCTCCTGTGTTTCTCTAGAGTCTCTCACACGTTCGTCCATGCCAAATCGGTCATCACGACCACGCCGGTGGTCGGCCACGGTCTGAATCATGGAGTTCTGTTCGAACCAGGGTTGACTGACCTCAGCACGATCCTTCCAGCTCGCTCCGAACCCAGGCCACGTATCGGCTGAGGCCGACGCAGGGACGGTGAACCACACAACCGACACCAGACACAGACATATGTTTCGCATCATCAACCTCCCCTCTGAGACCTGCCTGCTCACGTGATAGCTCACTTAGGCTCCCTTGGCACCCTTCGCCTTCCACGATTGCGCTGCAAACTGTGGATCGAGCGGCGTGTGCGCGATATGGTTCGTGTAATTGCTCAAGGTCTTGAGCGCCACGATCGTCAGCACATCCAACAGGTGTTGCTGAGCGTAACCTGCCGCAGTAAATTGGTTGAGATCCTCTTCCGGCACCCATCCCCGATGGTACAAGACAGACACCACCAGCAGGCGCAGCGCATTGAGTTTCGCATCCGAAAGGTCGCGCTGATCCCGAAGTTCTGCGAGAATCGGCTCCGGCATATGGACCATTTGCGCCACCGTGGAATGGGCTCCCATGCAGTAGGCACAGTTGTTGGCGGCACTGACTGTCAACGTCACGACTTGCTGCTCAACTGGAGTGAGCGCGCTCTGCTCCAACGCTTTATTGATCCCCGCATAGGCCTGCACCGCCGCAGGCGACCCGGCCAGCACACCATACAAATTCGGCACAAATCCGTATTTCTTTGCGGTGGCTTCGAGCATCGCCCGCGATGCCGCCGGAGCCGTATCCTTCGTATGAACCTGAAACTTCATGATAACCCTCCTTCGTGGTATTAATCGGCCATTTGCCTTATGCCGTCATTTTCTTCAGCCCATCGTTCGTGACCAGTGTTCCGCTGACGTTTCACTACCAAACCAAACTTCTGCTACGATGACCTGTGTGGCATGTTGTTCACTGTTTCTCTGCTGTGCGCGTGTATTCAGGATCGATGGGCCCACCCGACTCTCGTTTCCTTTCTAGGCGGACACCATCCGATGATCAAAATGGTATTGTGTTCGGCACTCTCCACAACACACTGTCCAAAGACATCCATCGGGGTAGTAATCACATTGGAGCATCGGCCTCAGGTCAGGTTTGCCGCACGTGGGACAGGACAATTGATTGAGTTGAATGCGAAGAGCCGTGATCGATTCATCGTGGCGCGTCATGGGACATCTTCCTCCTCGATCATCCCCCAATCCTCAATGAGGGGGCGTGATCACATCGATTCCCCTCTCGCTCTATGCTGCCGCCAATCCCAAGGCTCGAACGCTGAAGGCTGAAACCGACTGGAGTGCCTCAACTGATCGCTGCCGGTTTTCGAGAATCGTCGCGTCGACGATATTGCCGCAGAGCAAACACCGGTACCCGTCGACGCACAGATCGCTGCTCAGCCCCTGAAGATCGCTAATCCGTTCACTGACCATCAAGCCATCGCATCGCTGGCAAGTCATGACGCACCTCCTTGTGATCCAGCTATACCCTTGCATCCTGGCCGCAATCCTACCCGCTCGCGTGTGTTCCATCTGTAAGGCAGCTCACGAGTCACGAAAGAACAGGTCATCGTAAATGTTTGTAAGCCAGATCACAGACGGCTTGTAGAAGAATGGGCTAGCGTACCGATTCGTCCGGCTCTCGAACGAGGCGGAAACAGATTTGTTATTTATCCATTGCCTTCTGAAAGGAGTAGGTCATGACCAAAGTCGCGATCGTTGTGTTGGCTGATACCGAGACCCATGAAGGGCTCGGGCGTGTCGTGAACGCGCTGGAAGCCGTGAAGGAGTTCAAGGACGGCCATGACGACGTGCAACTGATTTTTGACGGCGCCGGAGCAAAATGGATCCCCGAACTGGAGAAGGGCGATCATAAGCTACATGGTCTTTATGCAGCCGTGAAAGATCGAATCGGCGGAGTTTGTGAGTTCTGTGCCGGTGCCTTCGAAGTCAAGGATGCGGTCGTTGCTTGCGGAGTCAAGCTGGCGGGGGAATTCGAAGGACATCCAAGCTTCAAGAAGCTCGTGGCCCAGGGCTACCAGGTCATCACGTTCTAGCCTCGTCCGTGAGTGGACTGATCCACCGGTTGAGGAAGGTGTTGCCTCAACTGCTGCATGGTCAATCCGGGAACAGAGCGCTCAGCGCAAACGTGAATGCATCAGACGTTCCCTAGGTTTGGTCGTCCAGCTCCTCGAGAGACGGCCCCATGGTCGCGGGAGAGAGGAAAAGGAGGCTGCTTATGTTTTTCACGTCTAGATACCATTTCGTGGCGACGATGGGGTTGGTCCTGTCCCTGACGAGTTGTGCTGATACCGAGTTTGTCCTGCGCCCACCCGCTCCGCAAAGGCTTCCGCCTGCAGCAGCGCCGCCGCCGCAGATTACGGAGTCCGTCATTGACGTACCGATTCAGCTGGACCTTTCAGACTTTCTCCATGCCGTAAACGATCCGAGCGTGATCGCCAAGAAGTTTGATCAGTGGGGAAGCCTGATCAAGCACCCGAAAGGCGGGGAGTACAAATACTATGCGGAACGAGATGACTTTTCGATCGAACGGGCGGCTCACCCGGTCAGGAATACGGAGCCGAGGCTATCGATTGGAGACTGGTGGAAGGAAATCAACCTTTCGGGCAGCACCCTCTTCGTGAGTACGCCACTCCGCTATAAGATCGGGGTGCGTCCACATTCGCAGGGTACTGATTCAGCGGCGCACTGTGGCGATGGGAACGAATGGCCGAAACAAGCCACACTCCATGGAAGCATTGCGTTTGAGATGACGCCTGATTACGGTGTGTCTGGCTCCCTCCGCAGGGTGACCGTACATTCCGCCGAGCCATGCAAGTTCCGCAACGGGGATCTAGTTCTGCAGCAGGCCGTCAACACCGCACTCTCGGATCAGGTCAAGGGAGGTCTCAACAACGCCGTCTCGCGTCTCAACACGCTGAATGTCAAACCTCGCGCAGAGGATGTCTGGACGGCGCTCCGCAATCCCATCCAATTGGAGCCAGATATCTGGCTTCTGCTCAACCTCGACAAGGTGAGGCATGCCGGATTTTCAAAAGATGGCCATGTCGTCAAGGACACCCTTCGCATCACCGCGCAGCCTGTGATCGTTCGTGGAGCGGAGCCACCAGTATCGTCCACAGCACTTCCTCCACTCGAGACAGAAGCGGTCTCTACAGATTTTCGTGGTGTAGCTGATGTCCAGGACGCTTATACCGAGAAGCAACCCGTGTCTGAGAAATTTCATGTCTTGGCCGATATCCAAGTTGACTACGGCACACTTTCCCAGACGCTCTCGAAACAGCTGAGAGGGAGGCGGATTGAAACTAAGGGAAATTTTATCACGATAACCGGTGCAGGAATATTCGGTCTAGGCAATAACCAAGTGCTCCTACGCGTGGAGTTCACTGGAGATGCGCGGGGCTACGTGTATTTGATCGGGAAGCTGGAAATCAACACGATGACACAGGCGGTCTATCTCAGTGGCCTTCGGTATGATCTCGGAACCACACAACTGCTTCAAACATCGGCCCCAGCCTGGTTCAATGACGTGCCGCTCCGAGAAACTATTACTCCTGAAATCGCGCTTGGGGTGACGCCGATGATCGATCGGATACGCGACTCTCTGAGAACCGGGTTGAATCGAACGCTGACCCCAACTGTTTCGATGCAGGGAACGGTCACGTCGATGCAAGGGATTGCCGTGTTCGCCGATATCGATGTGCTCCATGTTCGAGCGATGAGCAACGGAACGCTCAATGTGATCGCCAGCAACGAGCCCTAATCGGCGATCCAGAGACCTTCTCGGCACATAGGCAGTCCGCGAGACGCACAGGACAGACGGCCCACGTCGAAGCCGACCGCCGCAGTCCATCAGCCCGGTGCCGCATCCGAAGGCCCAGCGCAACTTCACCGACTCGGAGAGCCGGTTCATGCCGGATGCCGGGGCCAGGCCGAGCATCGTCCAAGGGTATACCTGCCAAGCGGCGGTCGATGCGCGGGCACAATTCATTGTTGCCGCGGACGTCACCGATGACACCAATGACAAACAACCAGTGCCGCCGATGCTGGCCCCGATAGTGGCGCACACCGACCAGGTCCCCCGGACCATGAGTATGGACGTGTGGCATTTCAGCGAGTGGACTTATGGGACGATGAGCCTAAAGCATAAGGGATGATGGGACCAGAAGGGAGGATGCTTCTATCAGATCCGTTGCCCCTTGTCGTGGCGGCCTATCTCGTCATAGCGGTCGGCATGGCCGCGTTGTGGGCTGTGCAACAGAGAACAAGGAATGCCGCAATCGGGGACATCGGATGGTGCGGGGGACTGATTGTCGTCGTGTTGTGGTATGCCACGCACGCTCCCGGCGGGATCGAGCGGAAACTCCTGACCGTGATGTTGGTGACACTCTATGCGGGACGACTCGGACTCTACATTTTCTTCAATCGCGTAAAGGGGAAACCGGAAGACGCCCGGTATCGCCGACTCCGGGAGGAATGGGGTGAGACCGAGCCTTCAAAAATGTTCTGGTACTTTCAGCTGCAAGTCCTCGCCTTAGCCGCCTTTTCACTCCCGTTTTTAGTGTTGCTTTGGAATCCACGGACATCGATCACGGTAGTCGAGCTGGTCGGGTTACTGATCTGGGCTGTGGCCGTGGCCGGCGAAGCAGCGGCAGATCGACAACTTGCCAGGTTCCGCGCCGATCCGAGCAAGCGGGGCCGCGTCTGTCGCGAGGGCCTGTGGAGTTACTCACGCCATCCGAACTATTTCTTTGAATGGCTGCACTGGTGCTCCTATGTCGTAATGACGCTGGGAATGCCGGGTTGGGCGTATACCTGGATCGGGCCGATCGGGATGGGGATTGCACTACTAAAAGTAACAGGTATTCCGCGCGCAGAAGCGCAGGCCCTTGTCAGTCGAGGAGAAGAATATAAAGCCTATCAGGCTACCACCAACGCGTTTTTCCCGTGGTTTCCTCGGACGAGGCCAGACACGTCTCCTTATTCCCCACGTAGCCGGCCCAAAAAACAATAAACGGGATCACCCATCCCAAGGCTCCGGTCAAGAGGGGACTGCACATCGTCCCTCCCCCCATTACTCTGTGAACGGGACAAGATCTCAAACAATGACGTCCCCCTCCCGGTGCCAGTTACATGACTCGGTCGCATCCCGGTTGGGAAGCGAAATGGTGACAGAAACCACTTCTCCCAGACTTGCCCACAAAAAATTCAGTGCGCACAGCATATGCCACTACTCTCGCCTGGCTCTGTTCCGCTCACATATTCCTTATAGGCTTGGTACGCCTTCAGGGCCCATTCTTCACCAGGACACCCCTGCATGGTCATGGCAACTTCCAGGAACTCGATCAATTCCTCTTCTGTGATGCCTTTATCGCACGCCATCTTGACATAGGCTCGGATACAGGGCTCACATCGGATCGCAATGGAGATCGCCATGGCCGTGAGCAGTTTGTACTTGGCTGCGACGGTTGCATCTCGATAGGCTTCCTGCCGCATACGCAGCAGCCCGCCAGTGACTTTGGGACTCAGCTTTCTCAATTCAGTAAATAGCTCGGTTTCTTTCGTTGTGGGTTCCGTCATGACGATTTCCATCCTCTCGCCTACAATACTCCATTGATTCGCTGTAGCCGCCAGCTATGGCTGCACCTGCCGCGCTTTGTATGCCGATAGCGGGCTGCTGGCGCCTTCTATAGCTTTGATCAACACCTCCACACCACTTTTCTCCGGATCGAATATCACCACGGCGCGCGCGTCCGCGTAGTCGGAGAACAAGATCCACTTCTTTGCGATGGTGAATTCTACGGCACTAACGCCAGGCAATTTGGCCAGCGCAGCTTTCACGTCCTTGACGCACCCTCCGCAGGTCATCCCATCGATCAGCAATGTGACGGTCTGCTGGCTTGAGCTTGCCGCGACACGTTCCTGGAACCCGGTCAGGCTCAGGATGACTGCACCGATCACAACGAGTTTCCACATGGGCGGTTTCCTCCTCTCCATCACCCTGCTTCCCAGGGGAAGAACGGTTGGACGGAACATGACGACTCATAGCTCAGATCCCTCGCCTTTCAAAAACTTATACACTCAACCAATACGGTGCCAGAACAAGTGCCAACGCCAAGGATGCCATGATCCAGAGCCATATCCTGTCTCCACTTTTCAGATCTCCTTGAGTACACACTTCTCCCGGCATGCATCCTGCTGACACTGGCTTCCTATAAGCAAGATAGAAGCTGATACCCAGCAGAAGCATCGTCAGACTGATGAAGACCGGCCGATAGGGCAAGAGTGCCTTCAGAAATCCGGCCGTGTCAGCCAGAAATCCTGCGGCCCCAATACCAACACCGAGGGCGGCAAACACCACCGGCCCGATGCAGCAGATCGAGGCGAAGAAGGCGGCCACGAGCCCACCAACAATTGTTGTCGTTCCGCCTTTCGTCAATGGTGGCCCTCACCCATTTTTCTTTTGCTCACTCCTTGTGGAGCCCGCTCGCTTTTCTTCCAGACTCGCCAGAATCGGACAGTGCGCTGTCGGCCGCTGAGCTCGGCAAGTGCGGATTAACCTCCTCAGCCCCGTCGCAAGCGATTGCAGATCCCGCACTTTGGCTTCTACATGTTTCAACTTGGCCTCCGCTTTTTGTTGGATATCCCCACAGCGGGCCGTCGATCTGACACGAAGATCGAGGAGTTCCTCGATCTCATGGAGTGTAAAACCCAACGCCTGGGCATTTTTAATGAAGCGGAGACGTCGCTGCGCCTCGTGGTTGTAGAGTCTGTAGCCGGATGGCAACCGAGAGGTGGGGCCGAGTATGTGGCGTCGTTCGTAGTAGCGAATCGTTTCGATATGCACCCCAGCATCTTTTGCGAGCTGTCCAATTGTGAGTTTGGTCGGCATGTCCACCTCATTGATGACGATACACCCTGTACTATAGTACCGAGTCAAGAAGGTTGCGTGTCTTTCATCCTCTTCCTAGCTCTAAGGATCTCTTGAACGTGTGACTTTCCTGAGCCGCCTGCACGGGCCAGTCTCTGGAGGTGGTGTGACTGTAAGCCAGCTCACAGAAACGATATGCCTTTCCCTGTATATGGATGTATCAAGCTATCTCGATAGATCTGGGATCGATACATGGACGGATCATTCCAGAGCGATTTATCTTCCTAAGAGAGGGGACCATGCCGATCGACACCATCACCAAAACTGTGAGTGACCGATACGCACGGGCTGCCGCGACAGGCGAGCAGATGTGTTGTCCGACGAGTTACGACCTCGCGGACCTGAAATCGTTTATCCCTGACGAGGTGCTCAAGATTTCCTATGGGTGCGGCACGCCAGCCGGTTTACAGACCGTCCGTTCCGGCGAGACAGTCCTCGATATTGGTTCCGGTGGAGGAATCGACTGCTTCGAGGCCTCGCGACTGGTCGGCCCATCCGGGCATGTGATCGGTATCGATATGACAGACACGATGTTGGAGATCGCGCGCCGCAATGCACCGATCGTCGCAGCGAATCTGGGCTATGCCTCCTTGAATGTGGAGTTTCGAAAAGGGATGGCGGACACCATGCCGGTGGACGACAACCTGATCGATCTCATCATTTCCAATTGCGTCATTAACCTGGCACCGGATAAACGCACGGTCTTTCGGGAGATGTTCCGTGTCACCAAACCAGGTGGGCGTTTTACGATCTCTGACATCGTGTCGGACCAACAAGTCCCTCAATACTTGGCTCACGATGCGGAGAAATGGGGGGATTGTCTCTCAGGCGCGTTGACGCTCGCGGACTACATGGCTGGTATAGCGGCAGTCGGCTTTCTCGGTATCCATCTCGTCAAGTTTTCACCCTGGCGCGTGATCGATGGCATCCACTTCTTTTCGGTGACGTTGACCGGTTACAAGCTACCACTGGCAGCAACGACGGCTTCAGTCGGGTACGCCACGCTTCGAGGCCCCTTCAGTGGAGTGACCGATGAACGAGGCACGACCTATCACCGTGGCATCCCACACCCAATCACGCCTGACGATGCACTGTTGTTGAGTGCTCCTCCTTTCATTGACCACTTTCTCCTGACCACCGAGCCCGTACCACTCGACCACAACGATCCGCGCTGGACCGCCGTCTTGTCCGACAATGTTTCTTGCACCTGGCAAGGCCACTATGCGTTGCTGGCTGGCCCCTTTGTGGAAGTTGAGGACGACGATCACCATACCTATCGCCGAGGAGAACCTTTGGAGGTCTGCTCCAAAACGGTGGCAGTACTGGAGGCTCAAGGGTACCGGCCACATTTCGCCATTTTGAATCGAGCCGGCGAACACGTGAGTGGGGAGCCTGTGACCTGTTCACCTGACGGAGGCTGCTGTTGATGAAGCCCGGCTCCACCGGAATTATGCTTACCGTGGACCAATGCGCCCTGACGCTCAAGGCCCTGGCGGACCACACGCGGTTGCGTATCCTGGAGTCGTTACTGGTTGAGGAGAAATGCGTGACGGACCTCGTGCGGTGCTTACACTGTCCGCAACCGCACATCTCCCATCATCTCCGTATTCTCCGAGATGCCGGATTAGTCGAAGGAATTCGGGCGGGCCAGCAGGTGTGTTATCGCATTGCACCAAAGGTTCAACCCCTGCTCGCCCATCGGCAAGGACGGGCGCTCAACTTCGGATGTTGCGAGCTGCGCTTCCCGGATCCGGTGTTCAGCCATGTTAAGCGTAGGACACACCTGCTGACGTGATGGTGGATTTTCGAGGTGCTTCTCGCGTGCTCACGGAGACACAACCATGCCGCTGACTTTACTCGGACGACAGAATCCTCTTGCCTCCTCCGATGAACAACTCAAGGTTCTTATGGGTACAGTCGGGTGTCCTCCATTCGAACGGCGTCTCGATCAGGCCGGCTTATTCCCGCTCCATGCCACGGGGATCACCATCCTTCAGATCAACGTCGGCAAACTCTGCAACCAAACCTGCCGACATTGTCACGTCGATGCGGGACCGGATCGTACTGAAATCATGTCGGATGAGATAGCCGATCTCTGTCTCGCGGCGTTGGCGAAAACCGACATTCCCACCATCGATATTACGGGCGGGGCACCGGAGCTCAATCCGAACTTTCGCCGGCTGGTCGAACGGGCCCGTGCCCTCGGGCGTCATGTGATAGATCGGTGCAACCTCTCCGTCTTACTGCTTCCCTCTCAAGCGGATCTTGCTGAATTTTTGGCTGCCCACCACGTTGAAATCATCGCCTCACTTCCGGCCTATCGCGCTAGTCAGACTGATGCGCAGCGGGGGGGAGGAATCTTTGAGAAATCCATCGAGGCCCTCACACGTTTTAACAGACTCGGATACGGGCGACCGGAGAGCGACCTCGCCCTGAACCTCGTGTACAATCCGGTCGGCGCGTTTCTCCCGCCGAAGCAAGAGGCGATCGAAGCCCAATTTCGGAAAGAGCTCCGGACACGATACGACATTGAGTTCAACCATCTCTATACCGTCACCAACATGCCAATCAGCCGATTCCTCGAGTTCCTGATCGAAAGTGGTAATTACGATGCCTATATGGAACGCCTGGCCACTGCCTTCAACCCTGCCACTGCGGCAGGCGTCATGTGCCGATCGATGATTTCCGTGGGGTGGGACGGCACGCTGTATGATTGCGACTTCAATCAGATGCTTACGCTGCCGGTCAAGGAAGGCATGCCGCGCCATATTCGCGACTTTGATCCCACCCGCCTCAGCACACGCAGGATTGTGACGGGCAACCACTGCTACGGGTGCACGGCCGGGGCTGGCTCGTCCTGCGGCGGAGCGGTGATGACGGCAACTCCCACACAGTAGGCAAACACATATGGACTTGTCACTTTTCACATGTCTCTTGGTGTTATCTCTGGCTTTCGCCAATGGCGCGAACGACGTGTCCAAGGCTATTGCCACCCTCGTAGGCAGCGGCGTCGCCGATTATCGGACCGCCATCTTATGGGGAACGTTCTGGACGACCGTCGGCGCTGGGCTTTCGGGACTGGTCGCCACCGCGATGGTGAAGACCTTCAGCCAAGGGCTCCTGGCGCCAGGCGTTGCCTCATCGTCCATCCTTGCGACTGCCGTGCTCGCCGGCGCTGTCCTCTGGGTGCTGGTCGCGACCCGGAGCGGTTTGCCTGTTTCCACCACCCATGCCTTAACCGGCGCGATCGTAGGGACAGGCCTTGTCGCTTTTGGGACTGAGGGCCTTCTGTGGGAGGGAATTGGAAAGAAAATTCTATTACCGCTCATTCTGAGTCCACTGCTGGCGTTGATGGTCTCGGGCTTGATCCACTCTCTTGTCCGCACGCTTGCGGCACGGTGGGAAGGCACCTGTCTCTGCGTGATGCCGACTGCCAGAGCATTGGTTATGATCGATACCCAAGGTGCCACGCGCACGCTGTTTCAGACGGCAGCCCTGGGACAACCTGTGGTGACAGTTCCGGCCCAGTGCGATCGGGCGGGACTGAAGGGCCTTGTTGTTGGTTTGGACAGTATCCATTGGTGCTCAAGTGGTTTAGCCTCCTTGGCCCGGGGAATGAATGACGCCCCCAAGATAGCCGCCATTATGCTGTTGGGCAGTGCCGTCACCACCTGGTCCAGTGGGTCTTTTCAAGCGATAGCCCTCATCGGCGTAGCGGTGGCAATGGGCCTCGGCAGCTATGTGGCAGGACGCCGTGTCACGCAAGTCCTCGCCGAGAATGTCACACGAATGGATCACAGCGAAGGGTTATCTGCGAACCTTACCACTTCCTCGCTGGTGTTTGTATCCGCTGTGATGGGGTTGCCGGTCTCAACAACCCATGTCAGCAGTTCGTCTATCATCGGTATTGGATTGTTAAACGGCATCAGCAGCATTCGATGGCCCACCGTGCGCGATATGGTCCTCGCCTGGGTCGTCACGCTTCCTGCCTCCGCATTACTTGCTGCACTCGCCTATCATTTGTTTGCCAAGCTGGTGTAAGAGATCGAACCTTTGTGTCAGGGGGCGCGTGTAAGCGGGCAATAGCGATGGACAGATTTTCCGGGCAATGGTACCGGAACCCCAATTTGCACACGAAACGCTTCCATCAGCGTACGGATGTCTCGTACAATGCTGCCCGGCTTGCTCAGACACAGCCCAATTCTTCGACAACACGACAAAGCAATACACCTTCACGGAGACGTACTATGGCCAAACAACAGTCACCTGCTGAAATAATGCGGAATCTCGCTATCGGATATTGGGTCGCCCGCCTCATCCATGTGGCCGCGAAACTCAGACTGGCGGATCTACTGGGAAAAGGATCAAGGACTGTCGAAGATTTGTCGACAGCTGCCGGCGTGCAGCCAGAGCCGCTCTACCGAATTCTCCGCGCCCTGGCGAGCGTCGGCATCTTTACAGAAACTAAAGGTCGACGGTTCAAGCTGACGCCGCTTGCTACCACACTTCAGACAGGCGTTTCAGGCTCCATGTATGCGTGGGCGCTCATGATCAACGACACTTGGGGATGGGACTCCTGGAAGGAACTCCTCTACGGAGTGAAGACCGGTGAGGTCCCGTTCCTAAAGGCTCACGGGGTCCCGATCTTTGAATATCTTGAGAAACACCCGGAGGATCTTGAGGTATTTGGTGAATCGATGACGAGTATCTCCCAGATCGAGAACCCCGCAGTAGCCGCGGCCTATAAGTTCTCAGGGATCCGGACGCTCGTCGATGTCGCCGGGGGACACGGGAGCCTTCTGGCTACGATTCTTAAAGCAAACCCGCGACTCCAAGGCGTGCTCTTTGACCGAAGCCCCGTCATCGCTCGCGCTGAGAGTGACCGCCATATGACGGCGAAGAGCATCACGGAACGTTGCAGACTCGAATCCGGAGACTTCTTCGATGCCGTGCCGAAGGGGGGCGATGCCTATCTCATGAAGTACATTCTGCACGATTGGAACGACGAGGCATGCGTCAAGATCCTCAGCAACTGCCGCGCAGCCATGAATGAGAAGGGGAAAGTCTTAGTCGTTGACAACGTCATTGCCCCCGGGAACGATCCCAGCTGGGGCAAGCTCCTCGACATTCAGATGCTCATCATAGGAGGACGCGAGCGGACAAAGGAAGAATTTGCTGCACTATTTGCCGCAGCGCGGTTGAAGCTAACCCGAGTCATCCCGACCAAATGCTCACTGAGCATCGTCGAGGGAGTTCCTGTATAAGGAGAACACAGAGTTCTCGGTCTTGTAGGCTATGGTCGTGTCTTAACGCATATAGATCGGAACCTCCACGATCAGCTGGTCAGATGCGGTGACACGAACCCGTTCCATGTGCCATTATATTTGCGTGACCGCATCTTCCGCTCCTTCGAGTAACCGTTGCACTTCTTCAAGATAGATTTCCGTCGTCGCGTAATGCTGATGGCGCATCATCTTCTGTACCCGCGTGGGATTCGCGTCATTGAGCAGCGCAAACATCGTGGTCGAGTGCCGCAGACCATGGACCACGATGCCCGGCTTCTTGACGCCCGCTAACAAAAGTCCCTCCGTAATGACGCGGTGAATCGCCCGCGTGGAGAGCCGCTTTCCAGCAGCCGTCACCACGTTCGCACCTCGATCATAACAGACCGTCGTCGCAAACAGCGGATCACTTCCCTACGGTGGTTCCGGCCGGAGCCGCAGATAGGCTTGGATCTTGTCATAGACCTCCCGCAACACCTGCATGGACTCATCGGCCGATGCTCTCCCCTTCCCATGCACCCATAGCTTCCATTTTTCTCCCGGCACGTGCTCCTGCAGATGTTCAATCCGTGCCCAACTGACTTCAATGGTGCGCAACCCCGTCTTCAGCATCAGATAGGCCATCACGCTCAGCCCGTCGTCCCCATCTTCTGGGGATAACCGTGTGAACAAATCGACTTGCGTATACGAGTGACAGCGCATCATGGGCTCCTCAGCATGTTGCCTATTTTTTAGGCGTCCGCTATGTCTGGAGCAGCCCACCACTTGTGGTAGAGACCTGGAATCTTCTGAGTGTATCGCCATGCGTCATCTGCTGGGAAGGATAATCGACGGTAAGTGCGACTGAACCTTCGCTGTCACCTCACAGCGGCCAGCCCTGATCTGCAAAACTATAGAGACGGTCATCACCGAGAATGAGGTGATCGAGGAGCCTGATGCCGAGCAAGTCGCCAGCTTCGCGCAGGCGTGTGGTGAGCGTCCGATCCTCAGGGCTCGGCGTGGGATCTCCGGACGGATGATTGTGGACGGCAATGATCGCACAGGCGTTGAGGAGGATGGCCGGTTTGAAGACTTCACGAGGGTGCACAAGGCTAAGAGTGAGTGTGCCGATCGAGACAATATTCACGCCGATGCTGACATTCTTGGCATCCAGACAACAGACCAGGAACTGTTCGCGATCGAGCCCGACAAAGCACGGGCGCAATGCCGCTGCTGCGGCAGCGGAATCACGAAGAGCGCCGTATGGAGCGGTGTGACCGCCCTCAGCGACGAGCGTGACCCGGTAGCGCGGAATGAACTGTGGAATGGGAAGTCGGTTGACGGATTGTTTGGCCATGGTGGCACCTCCTGCATGTTGAACGAACTGGCGCTTTCGCAGAAACCGAAGCGCCAGGGCAGGACAACGGAGGTGACAGGGCGAGGACTGCCGAAGCAGCACGGGCGGATGAGCACTCAGCGGCGACCGTGACAGGCTCTCGCTGGCGCGGACGCTGCGTCAGGCGATCCGTGCGCGGCAGGCCACCGACCTTCCATGGCAAAACAAGTTCCGATCGATCGACGATGACCCCTGAACGCGCCCTACTGAATCACTTCGTTGCAGTGAATCTACCCCTCTCCACCCTACTGTTTTCAGCCGTCCTCTCCGCATATACGTAGTTCCAACAGGCTTGCATCAAAAACTGAACCTCACTACATGTCACCCCCGTTTGGCGATAAGTGCGAGCAAGAGGCTCTGCAAACTCGCCACAGAAGCCACTTCACAGAAAGGAAGGGAAGATGGGAGAGGTAATGACAAGAGCGGGTGTGACACAGGAGAGGGAGTCAGGGACAGGGACCGTGCGAGGGGTCAGCCGAGGGAATGGGAGTCTAGTTGGTGCCGCCTCGTGGCTCCTCGGGGTGGTCATCCTGGTGGAATCGGAGCCGGCCTGGGCCCAGATCACCAAGGTGAATACGGTGATGCAAAACGTGCAAACGGTCCTGACGAGTGTGGCGGTGACCCTCTTTACCGTCGCCATCATGTGGGCGGGCTTCAAGATGGCCTTCAGCCATGCCCAATGGTCCGACGTGAGTAACGTTGTGATCGGCGGCATCTTAGTGGGCGGCGCTGCGGGCATCGCGGCCTGGTTGATCAACTAGCATGGACGGATTTCGCGATCCCATCTTCACCGGTTGCACGAGGCCCGCAATGTTGGGCGGCGTGCCGATCGTGCCCCTGATTCTGATCGGCGGCCTGACGCTGTTGGTGTCGGTCTGGCTGTACTACCTCGTGAGCGGCTACGTCTCGCTTGGGATCGTGCTGATCACGATTCCCATCCTGCTCTGGATGCGCCAGACGACAAAGATGGACGATCAGCGATTGCGCCAGGTGATGATGCGGGCGCGGATGCGACTCCGGCATGGACCGAGTCGCACCACGTGGGGTGCCATTTCCTATGGCCCCCTGTCCTGGAAGACCAGACGAGCACGGTGGAAGAGTTGAGTATCAAGAGACCTATGACCATGATAACCAGAGCCGCCCTGACGAAAGCCGCGTCCGCCCAGATTCCCGCGAGTGACTATATCCCGCTGGGCACGGCGATCACGCCCACCGTCATCACTTTGACCGGCGGCGAGTACCTGGCCTGCTGGAAACTGGAGGGGATCACGTTTGAAACAGCCGACCGTTCAGAAGTTCTGCTGCGCAAAGAAGCGCTGCACCAGTTTCTCCGATCCTTGGGCGGCGGGTCCTTCGCGATCTGGTCGCATAAAATTCGACGGGTCGTCACCGAGCGGTTGCAGGGCACCTCCCCCAATCCCTTCTGCCAACACCTGAGCGACCGTTACTATCAGTCATTTACTCAACATCGACAAATGGCGACGGAGTTGTACCTGTCCCTGCTCTACCGACCCTTTCCGTCCAAAGTCGCCAGCTTCTTCACTCGGATGTCCACGCGCACCCTCGCCCAACGACGAGAGCACGAAACCGCACAGCTGACGATTCTTGAAGACATGAGCAAGCAGCTCGAAGCGAGTCTGAGTCGCTATGGGCCCACACGCTTGGGCACCTACACGAAACAGGACATCCTGTACTCCGACCAGCTCGCCTTTCTGAGCTACCTCATCAATGGAGTCTGGGAGGAAATCCCGCTCCGCCGGGCACCGTTGGCCTCCTACCTCCCCTCGTCTCGCCTGCACTTCGGCGACCGGACGGGCATGCTGGAAATCTGGCACCCACGTGAGAAGAAATTCGCCGGGTTTCTCGACATGCAGGAATACCCGCCCTTCTCCGAACCAGGCATGAATAACGGCCTGCTCTATAGCGACGCCGAGTACATCGAGACCCAGAGCTTTTCGTGCCTCAACAAACGCGCAGCCCTCAAATCGCTCGACACCCAGAAAGGACACTTGATTGCCTCGGAAGACGCGGCAACGCGCGAGATCGAACAGATGGACCAGGCTGCGGATGACCTGCAGAGTGGGCTCATTGACCTGGGCCAGTACCATTACAGTCTGGCCATTTTCGGTCACACGATGGAATCGGTGAGCACCGCCCTCGCTGATGCTCGCGCCGTCTTTCAGGACGGGCCGGGGTTCAAGATGGCGCGCGTGGATGTCATCCCCGAATGTGCCTGGTTCGCGCAGATCCCAGGCAACTGGAGTCTACGGCCACGCGAAGCCGTGATCACCAGCCGCAACTTTGTCTGCCTCAGTCCCTTTCACAACTTCGCGCGCGGCAAACGAGCGGGCAATCCCTGGGGTGAAGCCCTCGCCCTGTTCAAGACCCCAAGCGGGCAACCCTATTATTTCAATTTCCACGTGTCCCCGGAAGACCGGGATTCGCGCGACGAGAAGTATCCCGGCAACACCTTTATCTGTGGCAGCACCGGCGTGGGCAAGACTGCGCTTGAATTGTCTCTCCTGGCCTTCGCCACCAAGTACCAGGGCCTCCGCTGTGTGGTCTTCGATAAGGATCGCGGCGCGGAGATCGGCATCCGTGCCATGGGTGGAACGTATCAGTCGCTCAAACGCGGCATGCCGACCGGCTTCAATCCCTTCCAGCTCGAACCCAACCCCAACAACTGGCAACTCTGCGAACAGCTGGTGGCGCAACTCGTGAAGCAGCCTGGTGACGAGATTCCATTGCTCACCGCGAAGGAGCAGAGCGAGATCAGCCAGGCCGTGCGGACGGTCATGAGTGAATCGGTCTCACCGGACCTGCGTTGTCTGTCCCTCCTCCGCCAGAACCTGCCGGCGACCGGCGACCAGAGTGTGAGGGCCAGGTTGAAGCGATGGACCCGCGGCCACGCGCTGGGCTGGGCCTTCGACAATCCGCAGGACACTCACAAACTCAGCGGCGCACGATTATTTGGCTACGACTATACGGACTTTCTGGATGATCCCGAAGTCCGCACTCCGATCATGGCCTATCTGCTCCATCTGACCGAACGGCTGATCACGGGAGAACCCTTCATCTATGTCATGGAGGAATTCTGGAAGCCGCTGCAAGACCCGCTGTTTGCGGACTTTGCCTTCAACAAACAGAAGACCATCAGGAAACAATCCGGCCTCGGCGTCTTTGTGACGCAATCGCCGTCCGACGTGCTGAGACATCCCATTGGTAAAACGATGGTGGAACAGAGCGTAACGCAGATCTTCTTGCCCAATCCTCGCGCCGACCATGACGACTATGTCCAGGGATTCAAGGTGACGGAGGCGGAATTTCACATCATCAAAAACCTCGGGGAGGCAAGCCGTTTGTTTCTGGTGAAGCAGGGTCACAGTTCCGCAATCGTGCAATTCGACCTGGGCGGTATGACCGATCTCCTAAACGTGCTCTCCGGCACGACGGACAACGTGGCGCTGTTGGACCAGATCAGAGCCGACGTGGGTGACGATCCCACAGACTGGCTGCCGCTGTTTCATGAACGCATCGCGGCGAGGAAACGACTCCGGCGGGAGAACATGAGAGGAGTCTCGTAGAGCAACCCCATGGGCATGGCGACCTACATCGAGCAGTCGGTCAACAACGCGCTGGACCACTATGTCTTAACCAGCAGCGATGCCGTGATCGGAGTGCTCACACCGCTCGCCGTGACCGCGATGACGCTGTATGTGATCTGGACTGGCTTTCAAGTCATGCGCGGCGACGTGCAGGAACCGGTCACCGCACTCGTGTGGCGTTGGTTTCGCGTCGCGCTCATCACCGGGCTGACGTTGAACGGCCCTCAATATCGGAGCCTCGTGAAGGACGGATTGGACGGGATTCAAGAAGCCTTTGCCTCGGCCTTCGGCGGGGTCCTCTCGATGGGAGGGACGATCGACCAGATGGCCGATCCCTTCACGACGCTGATGGAAACCCTGTTCACCGAAGCGAGTTCCGGACTGGTCCCGCAATTCTCACTCTTCATCGCGGGAGCAATCTGCGCCACGGCGTCGATTGTGATGGCCTTCGTCGCCATGGGGCTCTTTCTCGTCGCAAAAGTGAGCCTCGCCCTGCTGCTCTCGGTCGGGCCGGCCTTCATCTTCTGCGCGATGTTTCCCGTGACCCAGCGCTATGCGGAGAATTGGCTGTCCAGCGCGCTGGTCGCCGTGTTCACCAATGTCCTGATCATGGCGGTCATCACATTTCTAGCGAGCCTCCTGAGAAACGCCTGTTTGCATGTCCTACAAGCCTATTCAACGACCTCGATCCTGGCGGATGTCGTCGGCCTGCTGTTTCTTTCCATCACCGCCGCCTATGTCTTGCTGCATGTCGCGTCGCTGGGGGCGAGTTTGGCTGGCGGCCTCTCGTTGGGGAACCCAGGCGGCGATGGGATCAGAAGTGGACACCTGCTCTTGCAGACGGTCCCGTCCGGACTGAGTCGCTTTCTACCGTTGGCCCTGGCCTCCACCGGAGGATCCTTGAGTGGGCCGAGAACTGGGGCGGCCCGCGCTCTGCTGAGCACTCTCTCTTCTGGGAAGCCTCAGCCAGGAAGCGACCTCTATCAACGAGCCTCGTTGGAGCGGTTACGTAACAGCGTCACGCGAAAGGAGTAAGCATGTTTCTCATAAAACGCACGGTGATCGCGATCGGCTTGGCCCTGATGGTCGTCGTTGGTCCGGAGCCGAAATCCCAAGCCGGAGGAATTCCCGTCATCGACACGGCCAATCTCGTGCAATCGATCGTGCAGGCCCTCGCCTGGATCCAACAGTTCCAACAGATGCAGCAACAGATCCTCCAAGCCGACCAGCAAATTCACGCGATCATGGGCTCGCGCAATATGGGCAGTCTCATGAACAACCTCACGCTAGCCGGGGTCGTCCCCTCCGACGTGAATGCCGTGTACCACGCCATCCGGTCCGGTGGGGTCCAGGGCTTGACCGCAGCGGCCCAGATCATCCGGCACAACCGCATGATCTACAACTGCGAGGGCAAGACCGGCGACGCGCTGCGCATCTGTCAGAACATGCTCAACCAGACGCCTCAAAGTCAGGCCTACTACGCGAACACCTATCAAATGTTGCTCGGCCGGATGCAACAGATCCGTGCCTTGACGACCCGCATTAACGATACCCAGGACGAAAAAGGGATTCTGGAACTCAATGGCCGGATCGCGGCGGAGCAAGCGCAGGTGAGCAACGACACGAATCGGATTCTGACGATGCAATCGATGATCGAGGCGGAAGAAAAAGCCGCGCAACAGGAACAGCAGGAACGGGTCCTCAAGATGTTGGCCCCCGGTACGTCCAGGACCTTCGACCACATGACGCCCTGGACGCCATAGTCCTGTCCACAGGCAGGAGGCTGAAGGTAAGAGGCGTGCGGCAAAGGGCAAAAGGATAATAACGATGACGGAGAAAAACACAGCGCCCTCACTCGTGAGCGCGGCGGCAGAACCGCAATTCTACGATCAGGGCCGTGACTGGGATAGCGACTGGCGGCTCCGATTGGAGGCGTCGGAACGAAAGGCCTGGTGGGTCGCGGGCACCGCCTGCGCCCTGGCGCTGATCTTAGGAATAGGCATCGCCTGTCTGGCCCCGTTCAAAACTACCGTGCCCTATGTCTTCGCGATCGATCGCGCCACCGGCAACGTGGAGCTGGTGAGCGCGGCGGATGATCGGACCGTGCTGGGCTATCAGGAATTGCTCGATAAACATTGGACTCAGAAATACGTGATCGCGCGGGAGTCCTACTCCTACCGGCTGCTCCAAGCCGACTACGACCAGGTCTTGGCGATGAGCACGGATGAGATCGGTCGCGATTACGCGAGCCTCTTTGACGGGGTGCATGCCCGCGACAAACAGTTGGGGACCGGCATCGAATGGCGCGTGAACGTGTTGAGCGTGACGGTCCACAACGATGCGATAGGACCGAAGGCCACGGTGCGGTTTGAGAAGCAGGTGAAGCGGACCGACGCGCATAGCGTGGAGCCGCCGCAGTATTTCATCGCGACCGTCTCCTACGAGTACCGCCACACGATGAAGGGGCAGGAAAAGGATCTGATCCAGAACCCGCTTGGCTACAAAGTGACGGGCTATCGGGTGGACGCGGAAATCGGGACGATCACGCCGCCCATATCAGTCCTGTCGATGGTCGAGAAGAAATAGGGAGGCATAGTCATGCACGCCATGAAGCAACACAGAAGTTCGATCACGGCATGGCTCACCGTCGTCCTCCTCTGTTCAGGATCCTCATCGGACGCGGCGGAGGTTCCGGCACCGGGCGACGGAGATCAACGAGTCCGTTACGTGACCTATCACAAGGACGAAGTGACCAAAGTGACGGTGCGCCGTGGTGTCGTGACTCGCATCGTGCTGGGAGACGACGAGCACATCGTCATCGCCGGCAGCGGCTTTCTCGCGGACTGTGCGAAGCCAGAAGCGGAATGGTGCATCAGGGCCGATGTCGGGACGAATCAGGTCTGGGTGAAGCCCAAGGACCAGGCGACACATAACAACCTGGAAATCCGCACGGACAAGCGGGACTACAGTCTGGAGTTCACGGTGATGAGAGATGATCGAGTCGGACGGAAGCAGAACCCCCGGCAGGGGCAACGTAGAACAGATGAGCCGATGTACCGCGTGATCTTCCGGCATCCACTGGTCCTACCAAACCCTGCCACCATGACGGCGATGCAAGCCTCGGCCTATCGCGCAAAACAAGTGCGCGACAAGGCCGATCTCCTCCACGAGCGGCTGGACTCATTTGCGCCCGAACCGCGCAATTGGTCCTATTCGATGGAAGTGCTCCCGGGAGGAGACGATATCGCGCCTTCGCTCGTGTTCGATGACGGCCGCTTCACCTATTTTCTGTTCCCGCCCAATCGCGAGATCCCCGCGATCTTCTACTTCTCGCCGTTGGGTGAAGAAACTCGCATCAATTTCCACATGGAGAAGGACCTCGCCGTCGTACAGCGGATGGGGCGACGGTTTGTGTTGCGCTTAGGCGATGCCGTGGTCGGCATTTGGAATGACGCCTACGACAAGACCGGGGTGCCGGCCATCGAGGGGACCACTGTCTCAGGAATCACCAGGACGCTTCGCTGAGAGCAAAAAGATGGAACAACCACACGAATCAAACAAGCAAACTGAGCAGAAGCCTCCCATCTTCGATGGGATTGTGTCGGTCAACCACCAGGCCGGTGGCAGGAACGAAACGGCAGCGCGCGTGGCGTTTCTTGTCGTGATGGCCATCGTGCTCGTGGTGGGACTCGTCTTCGCGGCGAACACCTATAGTGCGAAGCGAAAGGCGGAAGCCACACAAGAAGAACGGGCGGCGAAGGTGGAGAACAAACCGGCCCAGGTCGGACTGAAGCGAGTCTTCGAGACCGATCCCCTTCCACCCCAGAACACCACCGCACTCGTGCGGTCGAGCAGTCAGTCGCCTGTCGCGTCTACTGACCATGCGATGCGATCGTCTCTCGACAGAGGAATCGACGACGGAAGCCGACCCATGGCACTGGCTCCTGACCAGACACGAGGCAACCCATCACTCGGCAGACCATCTTCCAGTCGGTTCGGTGGGGAGGTCCTTGTGACGAACTCCCCTGCTTCGGACAGTCCCCGGACGCAACAAGCGGGAACCGGACCAGACGCAGCCATCTCCTTGGTGCGGGAGCTGCTCAACAGCACCAGACAGCCGGACATGGGGTCTGGAAGCCTACTCGGCGGGTCGGCGATGCCGGTCAGTACGGGAGACACAGGAAACTCGATGCCATCATCGGTTGGGTATATGGGCGGACCCAGCGGCCCTTCGATTGGTGTGACGAGCGTGGGGCTCGCGGCGCCACCCGGTCCTCCGGCCAGCGGAGCCGGTCCCATCGGTGGGCTCCTGACTCCATCGGATACTCCAAAAGTCCAAGCCGGTCTCCTGGGTGATCGCAATCTCATCTTGCCAAAAGGCCGAACGATCGAGTGCGCCTTGACCGTGCGGGTGATCAATGAAGTCGCCGGCATGGCGACCTGTGTCTTGAACAGCGATGTGTACAGCGACAACGGTCGCGTTGTGCTCCTCGAACGAGGATCGGAAGCGGTCGGCGAATATGCAGCGACGATGGCGCAGGGCCAGCGCCGCCTCTTTCTTCTCTGGACCAGAGTCAAGACTCCAATGGGTGTCGTGATTAATCTGAATTCACCTGCGGCCGATGCGCTGGGCACGTCTGGGTTGGTTGGCTATGTAGATAACCATTGGTGGGACCGGCTGGGCGCGGCCTTTCTCCTCTCCCTCGTCCAGGACGGGATCGGGTTGGCCACAGCCGCGCAGGCCGGTGGCGGGGGCGCACAGAGTTTGGGGATCTATCAACATTCCGCCACGACGGGAAATCGCATGGCGGAACTGATCCTTCAATCGACCATCAACATCAAACCCACGCTCTACAAGAATCAGGGCGACCGCGGGACCATCTTCGTCGCGCGGGATTTGGATTTCAGCACCGTCTATGAACTGCACCCCCACTGACCTGCTCGCGCACGACACGATGGTGCGCGAGTTGTTGCGACCGTTACTGCGATACCTCGCGCTGCCCGGCGCGACCGAGATCGTCGTCAATCGGCCACAGGAAGTCTATATCGAGATCGGTGCCACCTGGCAGCATCACCGCTCACCGGATCTGACCCTGGACCGATTGACAGCGCTCGCCACGGCCATCGCAACGGCGACCGAACAAGAGATCGGACCGCACCACCCGATTCTCTCGGCCATGTTGCCGGATGGGGAACGGGTGCAGATCGTGCTGCCGCCCGCGGTGGAATTGGGAACCCTTTCCATCTCGATCCGCCGGCCCAGCGCCTGGATCAAGACACTGGCTGAGTATAGCGCAGAAGGAGCCTTCAGCCGCTATGTCTGGGCCAAGGCGGCGACGTTGGACGATCGCGCCGCCGAGCTCGATTCCACCGAGCGACAGCTCGTGCAGTATCTGACCACTCGTCAATTGGGTCGGTTCATTCGGACGGCGGTGCTGGCGAAAAAGAATATCGCCGTCGTGGGGGACACGGGATCTGGCAAAACCACACTCATGAAATCGATCTGTCAGGCGATCCCAGCGCAGGAACGGCTCATCACGATCGAAGATGTGCGCGAACTGTTGCTCCCCCAGCATGGTAACCGAGTGCATCTCCTGTATGCCAAAGGAGGACAGGGAGCAGCAACCATCACACCGTCGGAGTTGATTGCCTCCACGCTCCGCATGAAGCCGGACCGGGTGTTGCTGGCCGAATTGCGAGGCGGCGAAGCCTTCGACTTCCTCAAACTCCTCACCACCGGTCACAGTGGCTCGATTACGTCCTACCACGCGGAGTCCTGTGCCCTCGCGGCCGAACGCTATGTCTTTATGTGCAAAGAGCATGAACAAGCGGCGACCTACGATGTGCCGACGCTCAAGCGCCTGGTGGCCTTGACCATCGACGTGATCCTCCATGTGGTGGCACAGAATCACGACGACGAGGATGGACGGCCCATCAGAAAAGACCGCTACGTCGCGGAAGTCCACTATGACCCGATCGCGAAACTCGTGGCGCGATTCGGAGAAGCCACCCTGGTTCGAGCGTAGAGGTATCGATGTCACGCAAGACTGTGCGGATCGCGATGGCCTTGTTGCTGTATCTCCCACTCGGGCTCTGCGGAGCGGATGCCCTGGCCGGCGCCGTCTTCACGCTCGCCAATAAACAGATCCCCGCTGACCTCTCCCTGACCAGCTGGCCCGAGTCCTGGCGAATCTATCGTGAGGATCCGGTGCAACGGAAGCGGCTGCAGTTCTCCGCCGCAGTCGGCGGATTCATCGGCTTTGGTCTCCCGACACTACTCGTGTTGTCCCTGACCAACCAGAAGAAACCGCTCCATGGAGAGGCGCGATTTGCGACTCATGGTGAAATTCACCAGGCCGGACTTTATGGAGAGCGTGGCGTGATCGTTGGAAAAGTGGGACAGCGGTACTTGGTCTATGGGGGGCAGGAATTCGTGTTGCTCGCGGCACCGACCAGATCGGGGAAAGGCGTGAGCATCGTGCTCCCGAACCTGCTCCACTACGATGAGTCGGTGGTCGTCTTGGACATCAAGATGGAGAACTTCGCCTACACGTCGAAGTTCCGGCAGACGCACGGCCATCACGTCTACCTCTTCAATCCCTTCGGCGCGGACGGCCAGACCCATCGCTGGAATCCGTTGGATGGGGTCGATCGCGACTCCAATCGGCGCGTGGGCGAGATCCAAGCCATTGGGCAGGTGCTCTATCCAACGGAGCAGATTAAAGATGCCTTCTGGAACGAGTCCGCCCGTAACCTCTTTCTTGGACTGACCCTCTCTATCATGGAGACTCCGTCCTTACCTTGTAGTCTCGGGGAAGTGCTTCGTCAGGCCTCTGGCAAGGGTCAGCCCATCAAGGACTACCTGCAAGACCTCATCAGCACCAGAGCCAAGAGTGACGCCCCGCTGAGCGACGACTGTACGGCAGCCCTGTACCGGTTTTGTGCCACCAGCGAGAATACGATGGCGAGCATTCTCGCGACCCTGACGGCTCCCCTCACCATCTTCAGTAATCCCATCGTCGATGCGGCCACGAGTGCGACGGACTTCGACCTAAAACAGGTACGCGTGCAACGGATGTCGGTCTATGTCGGCATTCCAGCCAATCGACTCAGCGATGCGGCCCTGCTGGTCAACCTGTTCTTCTCCCAATTGATACATTACAACACCATCGACTTACCCGCGACCAATCCCCTCTTGAAACACCAGTGCCTCGTGATCTTGGACGAGTTCCCCGCCCTCGGGCGGGTCAACATTCTCGCCAAGGCCGTCGGCTTCATAGCCGGCTACAATCTGCGTCTGTTCCCGATCATTCAGAGCCTCTCGCAGCTCGAATCGGTCTATGGGGAAAAAGACGCCCGCACCTTCGTCACGAACCACGCCTGCCAGATCCTGTTTGCCCCTCGCGAACAACGAGACGCGCAGTACTACTCTCAGATACTCGGCACCTATACGGCCGAGGCGGTCTCGACCGGCACAAGCCGACCACTCGCCTGGGGCAACGGCAAACAGGCGTCCTCCAGTGCCACCCGCTCGGAACAGGCGCGGCCTCTGCTACTCCCGCAAGAAGTGAAGGAACTGGGGGACCAGCGGGCGATCCTCAACCTGATGCATACGAAGCCGATCCTCTGTGACAAAGCCCGGTTCTATGCCGATCCGGTCTTCACTGATCGGTTGAAACGCATCAGTCCGTGCCTCGCTGCGGTCGGGAAGCGGATGCCAACCCAAGCTGAGCTGGAGGAGGCAGCCTTCGTGCGCCGAGAGCTGTCCCTGGAGATTCCCCGACTCGACCTGGAGCTCCATCGCGCGAAGGTCGAACGACGTGTGCGTCCAGTACAACCGGATGAACCGATCGACCTCTCGAAGCTGGCGATGGACCTCACCACCCTCCCGCCGGTCCTGCCGCGCGACACTCCAACGCCTGAAGAAGTGAACAGTCTGGTCGATGCCTTTGTGGCTCAGTTGCAATGGACCGACAAGGTCAATGACGACCTCTCAGAGAAGGGGAGTCCTGTGAGCGAAGAAGGAAAAACCCAAAGAACAGAGAAGCACGTTGAACGGTCCTTGATGGATCGAGACAGAGAAAAGAGGGACGTATGACGATATGTATCAAACGACAGGCACGACTTCAGGCGCTTGTGATTCTCATCGCCTGCACCACGATGTTGGCTTGCGCACAGAAACCAGTCGTGCCATCCGGTGCGGCTCGCGTGCCAATCAATAGTGATGAGATGATCCAGCAGTACCGCGATCGGGTCAAGAACGACCAAACTCAGAAGCAGGAGCGGAGTGTCCTCACCAGACACATAGAATCGCTGACGCAACAGGTCCAGGAGTTGAGTGCCGCACTGACGCTCATGCAACTCAACCAGCAAGAACTGGCCAAGGGCAAATCTCGGTCCGGCCTCACGATCACAAAGACAGCACTCACCATACCTCCTGTTTCACCGGATTCAAACGGTCGACTGGCGAGCGTTCCTACATCATCTGATGGTAGTACGGCCCCGGCTGCGTCTGATCAGAGCCTATCACGGACCGAGGCAGCGCAGAGTGAAGAGGACAAATCGACAAGGGTGGGCCCTGTTTGCAGCGCTGGACCATCAGCAGCGCCTCCACATCAGATACGCGAAGAGAAGACCGGCTCGTGGCGGCCGCGTGTCATTGAATTGAGTGAACGGGAACAGGTCGAATTGCATCGCCACAGCATCATCTTCCGGGTGTCGGAACGGACAGGACGGTCTGAGTTTCGTCCCAGCAAGCCTCTGCAATCCCACCTGAAACAGATCATGAGCCGTGGTCCTTGCCTGCATGTGCGTGGGTACACGGATGGAGACAAGGATCTCTGGATCGAACGAGAGACGGCCAAGCAACGGGCACACAAGGCGCGTGCCTATCTCATCGCGCAGGGCTATGACGCGAACCACATCGAGATCACCATCGTACCGATCGGGCAACATGTGGCCGACAATGCGACGCGGAAAGGTCGAGCGAAGAACCGACGGGTGGAGATCGAAGTGAAGGAACAGAACCCAGCTTCTGTCTGGCCGCATTGGTACGGATAGGAGAAAGGATAGGACACCATGAATGAAATAGGTGTGGACGAAGCGCAAGAGATGAAGCAGAACGACGAGCCGAGGCCTGCGGAAGGAACTCAGGACGAGAACGCAGAACAACCACGACTGAATCAGCGCAGTGACGCCGCTGAATCGTTGCGGAAGCGGTTCATCGAAGCCGGCGAGCAATTCTATTACCGCACGGCGCCCGGTGAGCCGACGAAGATCGCGTTTAGTGATCATGGGAGGCGGCTGGTCACGGAACATGACGATCCAAGCGTCATTCAGGGAATGGTGCTCCGGGCCAAAGCCAAGGGCTGGACCAGCGTACGAGTCAACGGCACCCCTGAGTTCAAAACAGAAGCGTGGGTGCAAGCGACGATCGCCGGACTCGATGTGGAGGGCTATACCCCGCGTGGAATCGACTTGGCGCGAGCGGAAGACCGCAGGGATCACCGCCCGGTTCGTGGCCAGACGGTACAGCAGCCTGTCGATCGCGAGGCGTCACATGATCGAACGACAGATGGTCATGTCAGAAAGCCGGACAAGACTTTGAGTCCCAGCCAACAGGTCGCGGCGGCCACGCTTGAAGCGATTCTGAAAGCGCGGGGAGATTCTCCCACTATGATCGCCGCGGCCGTCGAGGAAGCGAAGGCGCGCCTGCAGGGCGAACGAGTTGTGGTGGGTACCATCGTGGACCATGGTATCGACCATTACAACCATGATGTCCAGAATGCCAAGAGTTATTTTGTGAAGGTGGCGACAGACCGTGGTGAACGAGAGATCTGGGGCGTCGACCTGAGCCGCGCCTGTGAACAGGGGAAGGTGCAGCGAGGTGACGCGGTGGCACTGGTGCAACAGGCGCATGAGCCCGTGACCGTCACGGTTCCGCTCAGAGATGAATCCGGCGCATCGATTGGCACGGCACCACAACCAGCGACTCGCAATCGCTGGGAGGTCATTAAAATGGATTCCCTCGGGCACCGTGAACAGCATCAATTGAAGGAGACCGCACGCGTCGGCACCCAGGAACCGGTCGTGCCTCGGTACGATCACACAGCCGCTCGGACCGATCGCACGCCGAATGTCACCAGGAGCCCTGCCTTGGAGCGGACCAGAGGTGGCCGCTGACTAATATCGTCGAGAACATGTCCCCGGATCGTACGGAGGTGAGCCCATGAAGTGCTGGAAGAGAGACAGCTGGATCGTGGTCCTGGTGGGAGTGGGCCTGCTCGTCATGGCCCAGGATGCTCCGGCACAAACAGCGCCTAAACCGTCTTTCTTGGAAGGTGACGCCAGGCTGGCCTGTGAATGTCTGCTATGCTTAGCAGCGGGCCCACAGGCGCCGAAAGAATGCCAAGCCGCGCTCACAAAGTACTACATGATCCAGGCAGGGAGCCCCTTCAAAACCATGGTCATGCGAAGAAACTTTCTACAGCTCTGCCCCAAGCAATAGTCCATTCAACAGGACTTCTAGATATCAGCACGGCGCCTCCGGACGTGTGCCTCGGAGTAGCCCTCGCCAAGGACAGGTTTCCCTCCCAAGATGCCCACTTTTGTACGCTGACGCTACTGATCAATTATAACTTAGTTTTAAATATGGCCTTATTTATAATGCATTAGTACTACTCATATTTATACTCTCCCCCCTTACGTAGAACGTCTCCTACCTCAAGGGAATGGTCTCAAAATCTGGTCTTCCTCATAAGTACCACGACGCCACGCGCCTCCTGCTCTCCTGTCTTGGCCACGACTCGGAACAGAGGGGCGCTCGTGTGGCGTGAGGATTCCCGAGTCACCACGTATCGGAGGAAAGGAAGGACGCACCATTATGCAGAAAGATCGATTGGCGACGCTCATGATGGACATTGTTGTGAATCATCCAACCAAGCGCACGGCCCTCGACTTGGTCCATTCGAGGCTCAGTCCTTGGGCACAGGCCGAGTGGGACTGCGCAAGTGATGGCGTGTCCATCACCGAACGAGCATCGCGCCTTGGTCACTCGATTCGGGAACAGCGTCGCTGCGACGAGAGTCTGATCGAACACATCTTCGCTGCCCTCAATGGACGAACCTTCGTGGTCGTCGACGCCACCTATTGCTTCATGACGCAACGGATGCTGGACCGGAAGACGGGACGCCGTATCCCTCCTGACGCGGTTCGGCGCTTTGCGTCACAACCTATCGCGAGTCTTCTCCTGAGCGCCCGCGCGCATCAGGATTTGAAACAGCGAGGCGTTCACACGATCGGCGATCTCCTGCCCTATGCCTATGAATGGTTATCACCGAAGCGCTTGGCACCAGGAAAACCGGTGATGACCGTCCGGCTTTCGGTCCGACGTTGTCTACGGATTCTCGGCGTGGAAATTGTCTTTCCCGAGATCAGACAGCGGGCAATCTATTGCCCGTGCTGTGCGCACACCGAGACGGATGTCATGAAGATCGTGGCCTTGGCGGGGGTGTGAGGTAAGGTTAGGAAGATGCGGCCATGTAGATTTCCTACGAGGCGGTGAACAGAGCCTTATACCAATATTTTTGAAGAACTATAAGAGATACCGGAAGACCTCGTGGATTAGTGAAAAACGCGGCGGAGTAACATCGCGGAGCGTAGGTCTTGGGAAATTACCGCAACGAAGGGAGCGAGCCTCTGACAATCTAAGCACTATGGGACGCGTTACAGGTCACAGACATATGCGCGTTAGGCGTTGTGCTCGGCCTCACCTCCGTCCGGAAAAAGCCCAGAGGGGGCTACGATTTTGGGAACGTCATGCCGTCTACCGCTGCACCGGTTGCTGCCGCCGATGCAGGAAGTCGGCGGCTCGTTGCGCGTGGGCTGCGGCGCGGAAGATCGCGCGCTTGTCGTTCTTCAGGACAGTGAGCCAGTGCGCGATATACGACGCGTGATCCTCGCGCGGCGTCAAGGACAGTTCGAGATCGGCGCACAGGAAGGCCGCACCCAGCTCGGCGACGAGTTCTTCCTCGGCATAGCCTTCGTCTCCCCATTTGTTGCGCCCGAATTCACGGGCAAGACGCGAGGGGTGCTTCGTCCAGTGCGTAGATTCATGAGCAAGGGTCGCGTAGTAACTGCCGGCGTCGGTGAACGCCTCGAACGGCGGCATCTGGATGTAATCGGGCTCCTGCGCGTAATAAGCCCGCGTCCCGCCGTGCCGGATGTCGGCCTGGAGGCTGCCGAAAAAAGTTTCCGCGTGCTCGATGCGTCGTATCGGTGAAAAGCGTGGTTCCGGCTTGGCGTAGTAATGGGCGGGCAGGCCCACGATCTGCTCGACACTAAAGACCGTGTAGCCCTTCATGAAGTGGATTTCATGGTCGATTTCCTCGCCAGTTTCACCATCGGTTTCCTTGCGCGTGATGGAATTCGCATAAACGACCAGGGAGCCTTTCTCGCCCTTGCGGACATGCGCGTTCAGCTCCAAGGCTTGCTTAAATGTCATCCAGATGGGGGCCGCGAAGCCTCCGGCCACGGCAGCGCTCCATAACATCAGGATATTGATGCCGGAATAGGGCACGCCATTGTGCCGCAAGGGGCGAGTGATCTTGCCTGCGGCGTGTTCAGCGTTCCACGGCTTCACCCATGTACGGACGCCCCGTTCAAGATCAGCCACAATTCGGTCGGTGACGCAGGTATAGACGTCCTGCCGCGTGATCCCGTCTTTGTGATGGTTGCCGGTGCTGGCGTTCATGATGTCCTCCTTTTCGATGTTGATGTTGGCTCTCTCACGAGAGCTGGAGAGCCAACTCAACCCGGCAGGAGAAAAGGAGGACGGCGCGAGCGGGGCGGCGGGCGTGCCGGAGGGACCGATTCGCACAGGGTCAACCGTGACAGAGCTGCTTCAGCTCTGGCGCGGCCTGTGCGGGACCGAAGGCTGATAAAGCCTGCCCGGCCCGCCGCGCATGAACGCTGACAGCCGGCCAGTCAGGGGATATGATAAAAAGCGACGAATGCTCGATCGCAGGGATGTGATTGCTTAGCACCGGGCAAACCGGGGATGAACGTGCGGCTTTCGGTCCGACGTTGTCTACGGATTCTCGGCGTGGAGATCGTCTTTCCCGAGATCAGACAGCGGGCGATCTGTTGCCCGTACTGTGCGCAGACCGAGACGGATGTCATGAAGATTGTCGCGTTGGCCGACGTGCGAACTGAGTGAAGAGGGATGCTTTTGTGGTTACTTCCAACAACGGTACTGAATGTGACCTGGCGAAAACACAACTCTTGGATATTGTGGGCGATCTGACACCTGCCAATCGCAGAACATTGTGCAGAAGTCAATGGTGAGCCATGCCTTACAATGTGTTGACACGTACGGCAGAGAGCCGTACACTTGAAGCTTGGGAGGGCGAACAATGGCAACAACCTCTGCAACACTGAATTCCTCTTCTGGGAAGACGGCCAGGTTGGAGGCACGTATCACGAAACAGCAGAAAGCCTTTTTTCTGAGAGCGGCCCAATTGGCCGGGCTCTCCCTGACAGATTTCGTCGTCGCCTCTGCGCAAGAAAACGCCTCGCGAACCTTACGTGATCATGATGCCATGGTTCTAGGTGACCGGGATCGTAAAGCGTTTGTCGCGGCGCTCTTAACTGCGCCTGAGCCATCCACGCGCCTACGAAAAGCCGTGCAGCGCTATAAAGCACGTCAGCAGCGCGGCACCAATGTCCGGTGAACGTGATCTCATCGTCGAGCCGATAGGAAAGCACCACAACCGTGGCGATTTTTCGTGTGGCTATGACACGCTTGACCAGTATCTCAAGAAACAAGCCACACAAGATGCGCGGCGCATGGTCGCCGCGCCATTTATTCTCACCCGAGAGAGTGATCGCAAAACAATCATTGGTTACTACACGCTCTCGGCTTTCGGCATTTCTCTCCAGGATTTACCGGACGAGGTTGTTAAAAAACTTCCAGCCTATCCGATCGTGCCAGTGACGCTCCTGGGACGCCTTGCCCTCGATCAGCGGTACAAGGGACAGGGGCTCGGGGAATTCCTGCTCATCGATGCGCTCAAGCGGGCGTTGAAGCAGTCGTCGCAGATTGCCGCTGCGGCCGTTGTAGTTGATGCAATTGACGAGAAGGCCGCCGGCTTCTACCGGCATTTTGAGTTCATAGACTTTCCAGACAAGCCAGGACGGCTCTTTCTTCCGATGAAAACCATCGCCAATCTTTTCACGAGTGGTTAGGGGGCGCAGTTTTGGGAGTGAGCGCTGCGTGGTGGCCGGTCGTTTGGATGAAGTGTTGGTCGCCATGGTGCTTCATCCTTGTGTGACCCACCATAAATCTCTCATGGGAGGAGGAGAGGCACCGCGCAGGTCACAGAGGAAACAGGAGGCAGAGGCCGGAATCGGCAGACCGGAGAAGGAGAGCATCGGGAGTGACGATTTTACCGGCGCAAGCGATGCGCCTCACAGGTAAAAACGGTCGGCTGTTGCCGCTGGCGACCCAGAAGAACCCTATTAACTACCGTCTTGTCTAAGGAAAGGGTTTTGATGACCAATGCAAATGGGTGAGCTGATCTTTCACTGTCCTTCGATTCTCAATCCACGGCCATACGGATTGGTGGGGCTATCGGAGTGATAGGGACTGCCTGCGCCGTAAGGGTTGTTGATGGAGTCTGGCGAAAACCGCGACCCGTACCGGCCGTAGGGGTTGCTGGTTGAGTCAGGATCGTACGGATTGGCGGTCAACTTGCCGCGGTAATTTCCCTGCTGGTCGTAGAGCTTTGGTGCGTCGGTCGCGAAAGGATTCCTCGCCGATTGATTGCTGAACGGGCTGCCGTAAGGGCTGAAGGGATTGTTGATCCCGTTCGGCGCAAAGCGACTTCCCGCCCCGTACGGATTGGCCGTCGAGTTCTGTTCGTAAGGATTCGCGCTCAGTTCGCCGAGGTCTTTGGCGGAGGTGGAAAGAGGAACTAGAAGGAGCAAGAGGAAAAGCAGTGACATCGGACCCTCCTGCAAAAGAATCGACTTCCATCATGTTACTGCCCCAGAAGAGTACCGTGCAACCAGCGCCGGCAACACCTCAATCCTTCTCCGGACTAGCTCGTACGGCTCGATGCCGGGAACGTCCCTACCCTTCTCGCCTCCGTAGATGGAAGCTGTTATGTCATGTGGGGCGAGATAGCCCTACATGGGTGATCTAAATAATCCAAAATGTCCCCGCTTGTCACATGCAGTAAAACGAAGGAGTGAATGTGCACTCAGTCGGCAACTCTCGAAACCTGGTTCTACATGTTAGGCTGTGCCAATACTTAAGATACAAAAGCCTGACGCCACTACCCCACCCAGTTGTTTCACCAGCTGGCCAGCACCCCTGTACCCCTTGACAGTGCTTTTATTGACGTCCCGGCTAATTTCTCCCACGCCTCTTCTTCAGCTTGGTTTCATATTCTCGCCAAACATCTAGATGTATTTCATGCAAGGTAGTATGTTTGGAAGGCATGCCCCAAGCATCTGTGAGCCACTTAACATCTGTCTTATTTAACAAGTCCAGTTTTTCAAAGCCTAGCTCAGCATAGGTAAATGGAAGGCTTTTCAATTTGTCACCGGGAATAGATTCGAGGACGTTATAGCCGGGCTCCTGAAGTACCGTGGAGAATGGAATAGAGAATGAATTTATGGCTGCAAGCCAATAAAGCAATGCCAGCTCTTCATCATATTTGCTATCGCTCTTTTGTTTCTCACGTATTAGTGCTCTCGTAGCAACTGCTGCCTCTCGGAAAGAGGCCGGCAACGGCAAATTTTGTAAGGCCAGTTGAAGCCTCTTTAAGGGCTCACCCTTAAGCTGCTTGATTCTATCAGCCCAGAATTGTCCGTCACGTAATTCCACTGCATGGCGACTCCAGAAATCCACAGATCTCGCCTCAGCTTCTTCATCACTTTTTGTCTTATGCCAAGCGTCGGTCAAAGTGTTGTCCTCAGTACCGTTAGACGGACCAGAAACATCGTAGGACGTGGTCTTCAGCCCATGATGAACTGCTTCACCAATCCTGCCAGCATCATGTTCTCAGCAATCACGTCGTGCGGGATCAGGACATACTTCCAGGGTTTGCCCCCATTGCTGAGAGCATGAGTCGTGGCGCGGCTACACCAGAGAACTGCGGCGTCTTTCTTGGCTAACACTTCTGGTGAGGTCAGTTCGTTCTTGGCTTTGGGTTCCAGCATATAAATGCAATCTGCTGTTTCGGCCACGAAGTCTGGCTGATAATCATGCAGAGTTACGCCTTGCTTATAGGAGATTTGGAATTGTCCTGAAGCGGGTCGAAACCACTTTTGCGAGTCCCGGTCAAGAATGACGGCTAAACGCCGTTCGGTATCGGAGTCGAACTTCTGGATAGAGTACAGGCTTCGCTGAAATCCCCCGAAGAGCTTCTGTCCGATCCGAGCCCGATCCTCGACGGTTTGCCGGAAGTCCTGGATCGGCTCACCCTCTTTGGCCGTATAAGCGCTTGGCTTTAGGTCGGTAAAGCCTTTGCTGACGATCACATCGTAGCCTGCTGTCTTCTCCCATTGCTTGGCCTGCATCTGTGCGTGAACGAAAGCGGCCAGTTGCTTCTGATGGTAAATCAGGACATTTTTGGTGTCGTCCTCTGAGAGATACGACCGGAGATGGGTGATCAACTGGCCGGCCAAGTCGTACAACAAATCGGCATGGTCATCGTACGAAATGTCATCGAAGTCGACGAGGCCCCGGACCACATAATCTTCCAGCCGTTGCTCCGGCTGCATCTGACCACCAGCGCTTAACATCTCTTGATGATTAGTCCGAAGATGCTGGATGAGCAAATCTCGCTCAACTGGTTGGTAACGGATGCTTGAGCAGTCCAGGGTAAATGGATGGAAGCCTGTCGTGACATCTCCCTTTGGAACTACGAGGATGCGGGGAATGTCGATGGTCTGTTGCACCACCAGTTGCGCGGTCTTTTGAACCACTGCCGCAATGTCTGGTACAGTCGTCATGCCAGGCAATCCCTGCTGGCTTGGTAAGGCAACCTTTTTAACCTCTTCAACAATCTTAGCCTGAACGTCAGGCTTAAGTAGGTCCTGAGAGGAAGGAAGGCTCTCGTACTTCTGAATTTCTTTGTAGGCAGCCTGAGCGATGCCTCGCTCAACTTCTCCTGCAAATATCCTCGGAGCTTGGCCAGCGTCTGAGAGTGGTCCGCTCAGGGAAGCCCCATGTAGTTCTTCCTCAATCTTGGACTTGGCGACAACCGTCCGGGTCTTCTGTAGATCAGTCGCCGGGTCGAGCATGACTTGGGTCAGCCGTATCGCCGATCCCGGCTTATTGGCCTCGTCAACAATCTCTTGGAACCGGTCATGCGCGATAATGTTGAGCCGATCTACTGTCGCGACTCCAGTACGGCGGCCATAGGGCAGGCGGAGACCTCGGCCAATCGATTGTTCAATCAACGTTCGAGCATTGGCAGCGCGGAGAGGGACGATCGTATAGAGATTCGTCACATCCCAGCCTTCTTTCAGCATGTTCACGTGAATGACAATCTCAGTCGGCTCATCCGGGCTTTCCACGGCGAGGAGGCGTTGGACCATTTCGTCTTCTTCTGCACCGGTCTTACTGGAGTCAACCTGGATCACCTTGTCCTTGTATCGACCCTCAAAAATGGATTGAAACTGCTGCATCAACTGCCCAGCGTGGGTCGTATCACGGGCGATGATCAGCATGAAGGGCTTCACCCTTCGTTGTTCGGTCTGGCGAGCGTAGGTTTCCAATTCAACCTTCGTGTTCTCATGAACGCGGACACCATCTTCGAGCTTAATCTTTTCGAGCTCAGCCGGGCCAAGTTGACCAGGATTGAAATTCTTCTGGGTGACGACGGCAGGTTCTTTCACGAAGCCATCAGCCATCGCTCTGGCTAAAGGATAGTCATAGATAACGTTCTTGAAAGGAACGGGCCCTTTAGCAGACTCCACGAACGGCGTAGCAGTCAGCTCCAAGCCTAGAACCGGATTCAACTCATTGATCGCCTTCACGCCAGCGGACGCTCGATACCGATGGGATTCGTCCATGATCAGAACTAGATCGTCGAGACCGGCTAGGTATTCGAAATAACTCTGGCCTATGTACTCCGAGAGACGTCTGATCCTTGGTGCCTTTCCACCCCGGACTTCCGAATTGATCTTCGAGATATTGAAGATGTTGACGTGAACCTCTTGGCCAAACCCCGGCAACGACGTATGTCTGGCGGCTACCCCTGACTCATAGTTATCTCCGGTGATGATCGTCGGCGGTTCCGTCGCAAATTCGGCAATGCCAGTGAAGACATACTTCGGTGTGTTTGGGGTAAAGTCTGCGATCAACTTGTTATAGATCGTGAGATTCGGCGCCAATACAAAGAAGTGATTGACGCCGTGCGCGAGGTGTAGGTAGCTGATAAACGCGCCCATCAGCCGGGTTTTCCCTACACCCGTCGCCAGGGCAAAGCAGAGGGACGGAAAGTCGCGTTCGAAGTCTGTGACGGTGGTGAACTCACCTTTGATGGCGGCAAGTGCGGCAGTCAAATCAGCATTTTTCTTAGGCGGAACGATCTCCGTGACACGGTCGAGAATTTCCAGGGATTCTCGCTGCGGAGCTCGCAGACTCAGGCGACCGGCGATCGCATTGACATGGCGATTCATGATTTCGCCTCTTCGCCGAGGAGATTCATCTGACCTGGCGGGGTCGGAGCCTTTGGCAGATTCTCAATCTTCAGGCTGTAGTCATCATGCCCCCACTCGCAGCGGGAGAGCACGGTCTTGGGGATCTTCTTAATCGTGAGATTGGAATAGCGATCGGCTTTGCCACGGAAGGCGGAACACATCACCAAGAGCGAGCGCTCTTCGCCCACTTCATCGCTCAACGCCTGCAACCGATCATGGCTCAGGTTCTGAGTCGTGACATAGATGAAGTCTCGCTCCGAAGAATGTCCCTGCTGCCAATAGACCGTATCACTCGGCGCATAGGTGAACCCTTCCAACTTACAGACAGCCTGAGCCAGCATCGCCGGATTGTAGGCCTTGTTGACCACCCAGTTGTCCCACTTGTCCTTTTCGAGCAAAGACGGCGCAAGCTTGTAATAGCGGAAGCCTCCGCCGCCTTTCCAGCTGACTGCTTCAGTGATGCCGCCCTTATCCTGACCGTCAATGACTTTCTTCAGGCGGGGAATGATATGAGTATGGCAATGTTCGCCCAACTCGACCATGATCCATCGACGACCCATCTTGTGAGCCACAGCGCCGGTTGTCCCGGAACCGGCAAAGGAGTCGAGGACCCAGTCGCCTAGACTAGAGCCGATCTCCACAATGCGACGCAGAAGCCGCTCTGGCTTAGGGGTATCGAATGCGTTATCTGCCCCGAACAGTTCAATGATCTCCTTCTTTGCCTCCTGGTTGTGACCAACCTCCGCATTCGTCCACCATGTCCAGGAACTAATACCTTCTGATTCAGACAGATAGTTTTTAACGCGAGGTCTTGCCTTGTCGTCTTTCCCAAACCACATTCGCGCTTCACCACACAAGCGCAAGAATTCTGATTCGATATTAGACCAGCATCGACCCTCAGGCGGTTCATAGGTGGCACCGCCAGGTGTGGTGATCTTATACATCTGATTCGGCCGCCAACCCTGTGCGGTAAAATCAGTTGAGACCCAGGCTCCCCTGGGATCGTTGTCAGGATTCTTGAACTGAGACGCTTGCTCTTGAGAAAGCCTCAACCTCTGGAATGTCACGGACTCTATAGCCTTGGCGTAAACGAGAATGTGGTCATGCGCTGGCCCCAATTGAATTCGCGCATCTGGTGATGTCCGCTTCTGCCACAGAACATTTGAAACGAAATTCTTCCTTCCGAACACATCATCCATTAGAACCTTCAAGTAATGGGCTTCGTTGTCATCAATATTTATCCAGATAGCGCCGTTTTCGGAAAGAAGGTTGCGCAATAACTCGAGGCGATCTCGAATAAGAGATAGCCAAAGTGAGTGTTCAACCCCGTCATCGTAATGTTCAAACGCGCTGCCCGTGTTGTACGGTGGATCAATGTAGATGCACCTGATCTTGCCGGTGAATTCCTGTTCGAGCGCTTTGAGTGCCAGCAGATTGTCGCCGAAAATGAGGCGGTTATCGAAGATGTCGTGGTCGGTGACGCGGTGCGAGGCGTGGTAGAACTTTTCACGGTCCTCCAGCAGGATGCGCGGCTCCAGCTTCGGCCGGTTCTCCTTCCCAATCCAGGTGAGTTCGAGCTTTGTTCTAGGCTTCGTCATCGACGGTTCCTGGATGGGCTCCGGGATAGACCAGTGGGACAAGTTCTAGCTCTCTACATCCACACTGCCAGAAGCTCCCCGAAGGCCTCTTGGTTGGAAGGGTGTGACAATAAGGGCAAATCAGAGTATCTGCAAGACCGAGAACTTGATTGCCAAATGATCTAACCTCACTATCAGTTACTTCGCTTCCAAGGGAGTTAAAGTGGCATCCCACCGTATTGCGTACCCACCCATTTTCAGTAGCTGTATCAATGAGAGGTTTGAGCGGGGTCTCCGCCTTGGCTTCCCCCTTTGCTGGCGGCTTTCTCGAACGCAATTCCTTGGCGAGTTTTGAATCTATTCCCTGTGCCAGTTCACCCAGCGTATATTCCCCAGAGGGATTGCGCGGAACTGAACAGCGATATTTCAGGGTGAGAAAATCTAGCAGTGATTCCAGAATGATTCCGGCCTTTGATGCAACGACTTGCCTGTCAAACGGCCCAATCGACACAGATTTCCTCAATTCCACTATCGCGGTGAGAAATTCACCAATATTCAGGCCTTTCTCCAACGTCCATGGACCTAGCTCGATCATTTGGGTATTGGCGATCGGTCCCTTTGCCCAACGGTACCGGTCTCTCCACGGTCTGTAGTGGGTCGTTACAATGACCTGGCTGAAAGTCGCTGCTTCCTTGTGAAGCAGCTTCATAAATCGGTCTAAGTGAGGGCCATCGATGGAGGTCAGCACATCATCAAGCACGACGACTGTCTGGTCTGTTTTGAAAAACTTAGCCAAGGCGAGGAAGACGCATATCCCCAAAGTGTCGAGATGAGATTCACTATAGTACGCCTGAGGAGGTATTTCAGATGCGCTTTGGAAATGACCATCGAACTCTAATGATCCAATTGTATTGGGCTTAAGATAAAATCGAATCTTTCCTATGCCCTCATCAGGATGAATTTGCTCATAAAGATTCTCCACCTCATGGGAAATCTTTTCTAGGATCTCCTCGACGTAGTTCTTGCGCTCACCAGATGAGATATCATAAAGCTCCTGCAACTTCTTGTGCATCGCTTCCAGCGTCTGAGCCTTAGACTGTTTGGTCTTGTATGTGTCTACGTGCCCCTTAATGGCGTTATGGTGATTCACGGATTTCTGGGCAGCATCCTTTCTCAACTTGAGATGAGGTCTTGATGGGGCTGCTATGGTCCACAGCTTTCGAGCTTCGGCCTCGACGGCAGCAGATGGCTTCCCTTCAGACATTAACTGAGTAAAGCTATCCCAGGAGATTTTCATGTCAGTTACCTCGCTCAATTCGCTCTTTCGAAGAAGCTCAGCAAGCGTTCGCATTGTCCTGCAGAAATCATTCCCAGCTTTGCCGTAAACAGATATTTGTGATTCGACTTGCTTCTTGGCAGCAGCGACAGCCTCAACAAGCAATCTCAGATCTTCCATTTCACTGATGCGAAGGGTGAGTCGGCTCACTAACTCAGCTGCTTTGATCGAGTTCTCGCATACGGGGCATTCCGTCAATGACGGGCGTTTCCCGAGGTATAGCTTTGCCTCCTGTAGCAATTTCACCAGTTCTGAGTTTTGCTTCTTCTGGTCAGTTTCAGCTGCCTTCAGTTTGTCCTCCGCAACGGCAAGAGCCGTCTCTGCAGTGGACCTAGAGACAATTACGCCATCTAGCAAACCTACCGCAGACGCGGCTGTCAGAAATGCAGTCTCCAAGGACTCGATTTCGTGAATATCTGCTTTAAGCTTGGATATATCCTTCTTAGCCTCGGAGGCGGCCCATGATCGCGCATCTGTTCCAGGCTTCCCTTCCGCATTCCATAAGTCATTTAGAGAGTCGTTGGCCTGCCCAAATGCAAGAGAGCATTGATCGAACTCACTCTTCGTGAGCCTTACAGCCTCACGCAAAGCCCCCTCAGCCTTTTCAACCTTTGAGACAGTGATAAAAGTCTTCAGTTCTTCGAATCGTGCTTTGGGAATAGCTTCAATCAGTTTTAGTATCGTCTTGCGTCTTAGGACTTGCGCATCTGGGTAGCCTGAATCCGGAGAAACAATAGGCCCGTCGGTTCCTAAGGTAGCTACCCAGGTTCCCTTTCCCGCTGTGATCGTCACGCTAACATCGGACACGGATGAACCCAGCGAGGGGACATACTTCTTTGCCGACTGACCTAAACTGTAGTTTGAAAGCGAGCCATAGGAGCGATTGCACAGAAAGTCGAAGGCATCAGCAATGGTAGATTTCCCCGTGCCGTTCTCCCCAAAAATGAGTGCCACTGGTTTGGATGGGTCAAAATTCAACTCCACAGAAACGCTGGCCCCTCTGAAGCCAGCAAGTGCGATCTTGCTAATCTTCAAGGGGATGCTCCTCTCTCTTTCCTGACAGTTCGATCTCGACGAGAAGTTTCCAATCCTCTGTGGAAAAAGTTCCAGCAGATAGACCTTCCTGAACCTTACTGAGCGCACTTTCGGAGAGGAGCCCGGCCTTGCGCATCCGATCGACTACTCGGGAAGCTAGTTCTCCGTCTGGTTTAGCCATAATTTATGAAACTATGTCGTTCGGCCAGGTTAAGTCTCGCTGGGAATGTTTTTCTCTGTAGCAGGGGGATTCAGCGCGCGAAATTCGAGCCCTGCGATTTCCTGAATCGTCTTTCCCGCAATCCCCTGCAGATCCCCATACATTCCCGCCGTCGCTTGCATGACTCGATCAATCTGCTCTTCTCGCTTGGCCCATTGTTTGATGATGGCCTTCTTCTCTTTATCGAGATCCTCTTGCATAGAGGAGAACGCCTCGACGATTGCCTCGACCCGGTGACGGAAACGAGGCCCGGTCAGATATTGATAGACCATTTCCGTTTTCGTCTGCTGCCCCTCAGACGCTTGGCGGGCCGAGGCGACTTCGATGAGCGTGTGGCGGAGCGTGAGAGCGACTGGAAGTACCGTCTTAGTATGTGTCACCCAGACGTTCTCGACCAACCCAAATGTTTCTATTTCTTTGGGGAGCGATTGGCTGACGATCACGGCGATCTCAGCTTTGGCTGCCCGTTGGTCTTCACGGAGCTTCGCTAGCCAGCCGTCGCTCCAGTTCTTGGTTCGCTTCGATTCCCAGATGATCGTCCCACATGGTTGCCCGCTCGGTCCGACAACATGTTGCAGTGCATCACCGCCATGCTCACCTTTAGGAACAGGCTCGATCGTATCCCGTGGAAACTTTGCCCGTAGGAGAGACTCCAGTTCTAGCTCCTGAACTTCCCCTTGGAGCTGTTGCGAACCCTGCTCAGCCTTTCGTTTCAACTCCTCGATCTGCTTCTGCATCGAAGCAATCGTTTGCTCCGCCTCCATGACCTTGAGTTTCAGCCCTTCTTCGGCCTCTTTCTTAGCTTGTTCCCGAGTAACAGTCAGCCCCTCTTGGACCCGCTTCTCAACCGTCAGCTCAAGTTCACGTTTGGCATCATCCAGTTCACGCTGCTTCCGAAGGAGGTCAGCCTGTGCCTTCTGGGCTTCGGCCAGTTTGGCTTCACGCTCTTGCATCAGCGAGTTGAGATCAGCCAGCTCCTTGTCCTTTTGATCAAGATCAGTTTGCAAGGCCAGCTTGGCCTTCTTGGCCTCCTCTATCGCGATCTTGCTGCGTTCATACTTGAGTTTCTCAGCCACCTGGTCATCGAATGCGAGCTGGGCCTGGGAAAGAGCCTCTTCTCGCTCACGCAGAGCGACGTCGCGTTTTGCAACGTCGGCATCTTTCTGAGCCAGTTGTTTTTGATATTCGCGGCGTGTGGATTCGATCAATGGGGCGGCGAGAGACTCCGTGAGTTTGATCTCGGTCTTACAGTTGGGACAGATGATAGTTGGTTCACTCATACAATGTTTCGTGAGTTTGGCACCCAGGCCTTAGCTCTATCGGACCTGCCAACGAATGGCAAAAAGGTGTTCGGAGCTTGCCTTTTGTTGCAACTTCCCCTCAATCTCATTAATGAGCTGTTCCCGCCGACTGTCGATCTCATCCTGGGCATCAAACAACGCTCTCCGCCGCTTGCCTCGTTCTGCTTCAATTGCCTTGATCTGTTTCTGACCGGCGAGCTTCTCTTCCAACGTCAACGCTGCCACTGCTGCCCTGCGGGCTTCCTTGATCTGCCGGTCGAATTCCTTAATCTCGCGTTCTAAGCCCACTTTTAGGTCATCGGCCCAGGAATCCAGTTTGTCGACTTCGATCTCAAAGAACTCGGCGTTGCGTTTGGAAATCTGTCTACGAATGGCATCCTGCCGCTCTTCCGTCCTGGTACGGAGTGTAGGATGGCTGAGTGACGAGGTGGTTGTTTGGCTGATCGTTCCTGGCAAGGAGAAGAGCCGTTGGACAACTTCTTCATCCAACACTTCGCCCTGTTCGGTCACGCCTGTACAGATGAGGTAGTCCTCAGCTTGATCCAGCGCCTCGACGGTAAACAGTGAGACATTCAAGATCCCAGACTTTCCGATGAGCGGCTCGACAACCGTGACTTTTCCGTCGTGCTTGCGATACTCGAATGTAAGTTCCGCTGATTCAAGGAGGCGACCCTTTGCCTGTCCCACAACCTGCTCCGCCAATGGATGAGCGAGCCGATACAGGTGAACCTCTCCTGTTCGGCGAGGCAGCTCATACAAGCCCAGCGGAATCTCGCCCTCAAATGGACAGGTTTGTAATTTGAAGGAGGAGTCGGTGAAAAAGTCTGCATGGTCGCGCAGCTCATAACGGGTGAGTTGCATGAGGATGCGCTCGTAGCGATTCAGGTACAGTCTAGAGTTCTCATCGCTCACCCGCAGCTTTTCGCGCACTTCGTCGTCGAAGTGTTCGAACAGGAGCTGGCGTGCTTTCGTCATGGCTTCGTCGATCTGGCTGCCGAGCTCGCTCTGTAGCTGATCGAACGAGACTTTGATTTCGTGCGGAGTCCGGCATCGTTGATAGATGTCCGCGATCCGCTTCTCGAAATCGACCCCGGACTCAATCGCGCCTAATACTTCGTCGCTGGCTCCGAACACGCCCTCAAAGAGTTGGAACTTCTCCGACAGGAGTCGGAACACATGCTGATCCGCTTCGTTGTTCTGATTCAGAAAGTTCACCACGACCACGTCGTGCCTCTGCCCATAGCGATGACAGCGGCCAATGCGCTGCTCGATCCGCTGGGGATTCCAGGGGAGATCGTAGTTCACGACAAGCGAACAAAACTGGAGATTGATACCTTCCGACCCCGCTTCCGTGGCAATCATAATCTGACCCGGTTTTTTGAAATAGTCCACGAGGGCGGAGCGCATATCAGCTGAGCGAGAGCCGGTCACCCGGTCGGTATTCTGATGTCGCTGGAGCCAGGTCTGATAGATCTGCTTCGATTTCTCATCATTGTTGGAACCATTGAACTGGACGATATAATCCTTCCAAGGGCTGTCGGCGAGTACTCGGAGAAGATACTCCTGTGTACGTCTGGACTCGGTGAAGATAATGGCCTTTTGAGCCGCGCCTAATTCTTCGGCTTTACCAAAGGCCGTACGCAGTGCCGTGAGCAGCTCTTGCCCCTTGGCATTGTGCACGATCGAGACCGCCAGCTTGCGAAACCCTTCGAGATCATCGATTTCCTGTTGGATGGCTTTACGGTCCGCCTCGGTCAGTACTTTCGAAGCGGCTTCTTCCTCATCCCACTCCTCCGCCATTCCCTCGAGTGCTTCGAAGTCTTCTTCCAACGCCTCTTCCAGTGGGTTCGGCCCGTCAGCCTGTCGAAGGCGTTCGCGGAGTCGTTGGCTCATTGAGTTCAAGGCTCCTGCAATGGCGAAGGAGGAGGATGCCAAGAGCTTACGGAGGACGAGCGTCATCAGTGATCGTTGGCTCGATGGAAGCGCTTGCAGATTGTCGCGCCGGAGATAATCGGATACCAGATGATAGAGCCGATCTTCATTTTCCGCAGGTGTAAAAGGCTGCATCATAGGCAAGCGCTTGGTATAGCGCACATAGGGCAGCACTTGGCGGCGCAGCGTTCGTTTGCAGAGCGGCTGGAGACGGGCTTTCAGCGTATCGAACGTGGCCTGGTTGTGAAGATTTGCAAACTGCTCCTTGAAACTCTTGAGATCACCAAAGATCCGATCGTCGACGACGCTGACGAGGCCATACAATTCGAGCAACGAGTTCTGCAGCGGCGTCGCCGTAAGCAGGAGCTTCGGAGCGTCCTTGAGGGCGTGCTTGATTGTGTTGGCGATGACGTTCGTTGGCTTGTAGACATTCCGCAGGCGGTGAGCTTCATCGATCACAACCAGATCCCAGCGCATGAGACTGATCTCTGCCGCTTTGGAGCGTGCAAACTGGTAGGAGCAGATGACGATGTCGCTGCATTCAAATGGGCGGACATTGCCCTGCCGGACGGCCTCATTATAAGATTTCGTCTCCAGAATACGGCAAGGAAGAAAAAACTTTTCCTGGAGTTCCTGATGCCACTGTTTGCGAAGGTTAGACGGTGTGATAATGAGGACCTGCCGCTTCCGCTCGGCCCATTTCTGCGACAGCACCAGCCCCGCCTCAATGGTCTTTCCAAGACCCACCTCATCGGCTAGCAGCGCACCTTTCGAAAGTGGAGAACGAAAAGCGAACAGGGCTGCTTCAACCTGATGGGGATTGAGATCGACCTGGGCATCAACCAGAGCACTGGCGAGCTTTTCAATGCTATCCGACGGACAGCGTTTGGTAAGTTCATGGGCAAAATACTTGGCGTGGTAGGGAGTCAGCCCTATCAACTCAAGACCCCTTGGATGGAAACCACATAGCGTGGCGCAGCTTACCCTTTTGTCCTTCAGAAATCATCTGGAATACAGAGATTTCTACCTTCCTAGATGACCATACCCTCGCATGTCGGTCCACAATATTCATATTGCACACCTGATCCAAAACGATTCTATTCGGGTAAACGCCTCCGAAGCCTAACCCCAGTTTCGTGCCCCTGGCACAATACAAAGCTCCAGCGTGGAGCCCCCTGGGATCTCGGGCCTATGACACAGCAGACGCAATAATAAATTAAGGATCAAGAAACGGACGGTGCGGTAGCTTAGGAAGACCGATCGCGCTCCGGCGAACGAGTTTTCGGGACCTCCCGCGACCGCTCACTTAGGTAATGGACCAAGTCTGCGGCCAGTTGCCGATCCTCCCCACGATCTGATCGGGCTAACGTCCGCATTACCTGCTCATAATTCCGCATGACTTCCTTGGCTCGTCCATGTCGCCGAGTGGTGCGCTTCAACCGCTCCAACGTCTCCCCTTCTTTGCTCGGTTCAGGCCGATGCCGCACCGTCCATCGTTCATGTGTGGTCCGATGAATCCGGCTCGTGGTCGTCGCCTCAATGCCATGCTCTCGTAAGGCCTCCGCAAACCCCTCTCGCCAGCGCTGCAGATCGACCTTTCTTGGATTGAGCCGAATCCCATCGAGACCTGCCGCTTTCACCGTTAAATGAACATGGGGATGCCGGGACGGATGTGGATCCGGATCGGTCTCAAAGGTATGGAGCACCATCGCGTACTGAAACCCTGAGAACTCTCGCATCGCAAAGTCACGGGCCGCCCGTTGGACCGATAGCGGATCGGTGCGTGTCGGCATGGAGAGAACGAGATGAAAGGCATCGCGCATCGTGGAGTCCGCGAGGATCGGTGTCCCCCCATCGCGCCATTCGGTTTTCAGATCGGCCACTGCATCCTTCCCAAGAATCACCTGACCGTCCTGATCCTCGATCTCGAGTTGGCCATCACGCGAAATGTAGATGAGGTTGTTCGAGATGCCCTTCATCCCCTTCGGCGCCCTGACGAGTTTTACCACGACTTGCGGCGAACGGCGGACCATGGCCTTGAGCTTTTGCCGGACATAGGTCACCCGAGCCTGTGACGTGCTGAGCCGTCCGCCAGTACTCACGTGCTTGGCGAAACTCAGACGACCATTCCTGTTGGACTGCGGCCGTGGGAGGGTCTCCGTTGAGACATTGAAGAGCCGACTCCCCCACTCATCCAGTTTCAGGTCGATTGGACTAATTGAAGGACTCATTGAAGAGACCAGCGCGCCACAGTCCCGCGCAAGACATCAGAGACCCGGTCAGTGTGGGTTCGGATCACGCGGGAGAGTTCGGTGATCACCTCCACCCGAAACGCCGTTCGGTTTTGAGGAGAGGTATTCAAGACTTTCGCGATCTGGTTCAGGTTCCTTCCCAAGGCGAGGAGCTGTTGATTCGAGCGGGTCAGGGCGGCGAGTTCTGACTGCCCCACATGCGGTTCTCCGGTCAACTTGGTGCGGATCAACGCGACCACCCAGTTCGTCGGCTGATAGCCCTCATGCCGGGCACAGGTTCGCAGCGCGGCGAGTTCGGAGGGCGTCACATTCAGTTTCATGCGGGCGGTGGCTCGTTCTCTTCGCCGGGTGACGCGCAGCCGAGGAGGAGCGGCCTGTGTGGGGTGCCCGTCCAGGGCCTGCCGTAAGACCTGCCGAAGGGCATGGCTCGGTGTAACCCCCTGCTGCTGACACCAAGCCTGCCAAGGCGCTTTCAGGTCACCGAGATCCACCGTGATCGTCGTGGTCCGTCTTTCAGAAGAGGCAGTAGGCATGGGACTGAGAGCATACAACAGATTCAACATGTAAGACAAATGGGGCTCACAGCCATATCCTGCAACCTCTTCAAATCGGTCTTACACCATGCCTACGACGATACGGATCTATGACCACCGGTCAACTGTTCGCACTGGGCTAAGGACGCCAGAAATGCGCCCCGGATCAGCCGGTTTATGGCGCCTCTGGCAAGCGAAACAGGCTGGCATGAGGAGTCGGCTGGTCTAGTTTCCAGCCATTCGGGGGACCCGATTTGAGGGGGGATCTCTTCCTGTTATCCTGTGACAGAGAACCCCTCATACGTTATTGAGGGCATCACCATGCACATGACCGGGACAACCGTTCTTCGGTGCCTTCTGGCCCTCGGCTTGATGAGTGGGCTTGTGGCCTGTAGCAGCTTTGCAAACTGTTTTAATAGTGGCTTCGCCCCTGCCGCCTGTGGCGGTGGATATGGCAAGAGCGACGCTTCCTCTCTTCCGCAGCCCACGGCCACTTCGGCAGAAGGTCGCTGGACAGGCACGACTTCTACCGGACGCACCGTCGCTGGACTGGTCCTCGACGACGGATCGTATTGGCTGTTCTATACGGCAAAAGACCAGCCTAACATCCTGGCAGGACTCATTCAGGGCGCTGGCACGTCACACTCCGGCTCCTTCGGGTCCTCGAACACCAGAGATTTTAACCTGGAAGGTACGGGCATTCGTGCGGCGTCGATGCGTGGCGGCTACGTGCCGAACAAGAGCTTTGACGGGACGATCGCCTACGTCACTGGCGACACAGACAGCTTTTCGAGTACGTACGACGGGGACTCTGAGTTGGCTCCGAATCTGGTGGCCGGGACCTATTCAGGACTTCGCACCGACAATCACACGGTCACAGTGACCGTGCAGTCAGTTGGAACGCTTTCCGGTCATTCGACCAATGGCTGCACCGTTGTGGGGACCTTGTCTCCTTGGGCACAGGGCAATGTGTTTCACACCTCTATGACATTGGAAGGTGGCGACTGTCGCCAGGGAAGCGAGACGCTCACGGGGGTCGCCTTCTACGATGTCGCCACACAACGGCTGTACATTGCCGCCCTCAACCATACCCGGACCACCAGCCATCTCGTTCTCGGCGTGAAGCAGTAAGCCTCAACAGTTCCATGTTCTGTCAGGGTTTTCTTTTTGACGGGGGCATGATGTGATCACATCATGCCCCCTGACCGGATCGACGAGATCACGGAGACAGGATCTCTCGCACCGCCGTCGAGGCAAAGAATCCCTGCTCTCGGAGCGTCACGAACCAGGCCCGGGCAAACTCCTTCAAGTCCTGCTTCAGTGAGGACACGACGTGGGTACGTCTGCCCGTCTCGTCATACCGATACACTTCTTGCGAAAGCCCCAGGTAGTCGTTCCGGAACGACACCGGTTCGGCTGCCGCGCCGTCGGGTACATTGTGAAACAGAAATACGATGTCGGGATCTCGCATGAGGTCGCCGTTCTGTTCGCCATAATGGCACAATGACAGTAGCCGGTATCCGTCTCCACTGGATCCAATCTCCTCGACCGAGAGTGGCATGTAGCCAGGTACGGTGATACGCACCGCGCGTGCGCCATTGAGCAGTTGATTCAGCTCCGTCGCAAAGGCTTGATACATGTTCATCATTCTGTTCCTCACTTCAGGTGAAGGAAGCCCCCGGCACGAGGGCCGGAGGCTTCCACACTACGGTCAGCGATCCGACCGCTCCGCGATCCAGCGTGTCGCCTGTTGGGCGACCGCGACCAGCGCGTCGAGATCCGCCAGGCCGAAGGATTCGGAGTTCTTCCACACTCCATCTCGGTCCTTGTACGAGCGGGCGACGGTCACGTTGTAGAACGGACCGTTCATGCCCTGGTTCTTCCAGATGCTCGCCTTGATGCGACTGCATCGAAGCGTGGTGACCGGCTGGGGTTTCTTGTCTTGAGGTGCCATAGTGTTGTCTCCTTTAGTTAGAGTTGATGTGTTGGCCTCTCACTAAGCAGTGGAGGCCACACAGCGACGACAAAGGAGACAGAGAGGCCGCCGCTCTTGGCGGGCCGGCGGGCGCGATGCGGAGGAATGCTCGTGAAAGACGACGCTGGTTCTAGCGGCGCGCGGGCATGATCGACGCAGCCCGCCGGTGGAAAGCCAGGGCGACGGCCGGATGCGCACAGGCACCGGACCTAAAACCACAAGCTGGTCCCCGCTCATCACCAGCACCGCATGACAGCGCAGATTCAACGGACGAGGCGAGAAGGTCCTGATCACATATCAAAGAGACTAAGCCCGTTCGCCACGATGGAAGAGAGTCAACGAGTCGGCTTCGAGACGGTCTTGAGCCTGACGCGCTTGTCGGCCAGCACGCAACGATGCATCCGGCTTTATTGGTTGCTGAACGCGGTGGAACGCCTAATGGCCTGCGAGGCCGGAGGGGAACTGTCATGTGATAAGAGCCGTGAAATCTTTGAGGTGCTCTACACGCTGAGTCGCGCGAGCAAGCCGTGATCGAGATGGAAAGCGAACCATATCGCGAGATCTGCCTACCCGTCTATTGGGACGGTGCCTGATCCTGTTCACACTCAACGTCAGTCAAACAGGTCGGAGTGCGTGCCCGTCCGTTCGAGAATGAGGAACGTGGCTTCAATTCTGTAGATGAGGAGCCAGTCTGGCTGAATATGACATTCACGATGGTGGTTCCACTCACCGGTAAGAGTATGGTCCTTGTTCTTGGGGGGCAATGATTGTTGGGCCTGAAGAAGGTCAACGATGGCTTCGAGTTTGTCGAGATCGTAGCCTCGCTTTTTGGCAAGCTTAAGGTCCTTGAGAAAACGGCTGGTGGTCTTGAGGAGAAGCACGACTTAGGTGCCCGTGCGGCTTCTGAGGGCACGAAAGCTTTTGAACGAGGGGAGTTTCTCGGGATGCTTTGCCTCTTCAAAAGCCTCCAGCGTGTGCGCGTTTGGGATCATGAGAGGAAAAGGGATACCCTGGTGGAGTTCAACCTGGGCATAAAAGAGACGGATGGCTTCGGCTTCAGTCAGGCCGAGGCGGTCAAAGACTTTCACAGCCTTCTTCTTCAGGCCGGTATCAATACGAGTGTTGATGCGGTCAGACATAGATATGTGTCCAGCTTTTCTCATGCTCCCATTGTACGCCATTTGTCGCGCGAATGAAAGATGATTCTCAGCTGGTAGGCATGTGTAAGAGGGTTGTTCAATAGCTAGAACGTGACAGTAGCCCCTGTGACAGACCCACGGAATGATCAACACGCTACGTTTCTGACGGCCTTGAAGGAATCGTACACGTGGGACCGATCGCGCAAAGCACCAGCGGGCTCCTCTCTCGGCCCGCCTCCCCCACCGACGTCTTCGCTCACGACGAGATTCGCCACGCACCCACTCCCATGGTTGACTTGCATGGCAGGACAAACGTAGCTACAGTCGAACGTGCGTGATAAGCGAGTCGTGGTGATGGCTCACGCCCCGCACGGGCACGAGGTGACGCGCATGATCTCCATGAGAAAGGCGAACCGACGTGAGCAGAAAATCTATCGAAAGCGACTTGGCGAGGCTTGACCGGCTTAAGGATCGGGACATCGACTATTCAGAGATCCCACCGCTGGGTCCCTCATTTTTCAAGAAGGTGACCGAGGCCTGGCCACCGTCGAAGCAACAAGTCACAGTGCGTCTCGACGTCAATGTGCTCGACTGACCCAAACTGCATGGGAAGGGCTATCAGACGCGGCTGAACCGCATTTTGCGTGCAGCCATGGAACACCAGGCTCCGCGCCGACCACGTACGCTTAAGAGTCGTGCACGATCGCGTCGGCGCCCGCATGTGGCGTAATGAAGGAGGATCTCGCCGTCATCCGCGCCAGGCTGAACGTGGCTGAGGCGCTGGCCAAGGAGCGACGACATGAAAAAACGAGTCATTAAAGTGACCGAGGTCTCTCGCGGATCTGGCAATGTCTTCGCAGACTTGGACCTGCCAAATGCCGATACACTCCAGATTAAGGCCGGGTTGGTAATCGAGATTCGGAGAGCGATTCGCC